>DAOUDX010000327.1:0-2979 GCA_034430835.1 Anaerolineae bacterium | reverse complement strand
TCTTGCCGTGATCCATGATGGCGATGTGGTCGGAGAGCTCCTGCGCTTCCTCCATGTAGTGGGTGGTGTAGAGCACGGTAGCGCCCTGACGGTTGAGTTCCTTGACGCTATCCAGGATGTTGCGCCGGCTCTGGGGGTCGATGCCCACCGTCGGCTCGTCCATAATAAAGACCGGCGGCTTGTGCAAGAGCGCGATGCCGATGTTCAGCCGCCGCTTCATCCCGCCGGAGAACTTGCCGACGCGCCCCTTCTGCCGTTCGGCCAGGCCGGTGATCTCTAGCACCTCGTCCACGCGCTGCTTGAGCGCGCCGCCGCGCAGGCCGTACATCTTGCCCCAGAAGGTGAGGTTTTCGCGCGCGGAGAGGTCTTCGTACAGGGCGATCTCTTGCGGAACCACGCCGATGGCGGCCTTGACGGCCATCGGGTCGCTCTTGACCGAGTGGCCTAACACCCGCGCGTCGCCCTGGGTCGGCTGCAGCAGGCAGGAGATCATCGAGATGGTCGTCGTCTTGCCCGCGCCGTTAGGTCCCAGCAGGCTGAATATCTCGCCTGCCTGCACGTCGAAACTGACGCCCTGTACGGCATAGACCTCGCCATAGTTCTTGTGCAGGTCCTGAACCTGAATCGCTTTGTCGTTGCTCATCGTTTATCCTCAATCACTATCCAATGCTGTAATTGCCAGGGCGGCCAGGCCAATGCCCAGAAGCAATGCCTGTGTCTCAACTGGTGCCGCACCCAGAACGTTGGTCACGACGGCAGCGACGGCCATCGCTACTGCTATGCCCTTGAATACCAATGTGATGATCTGTCCAACTGTTTTGCTGCCCATTTTTCTTGTGCTCCTTTCATTTGTGTGCTAATCCCCTTTTTCGTTTGAGAACTCGCGCCGGCTAAAGCCCTGCCTGCTTCACGATCGCTTCCAGCGCGTCCACGTGTTTTGAGAAGGCCTCGTGGCCTTCCGAGGTGGCCCAGACCCACGTCTTGGGCCGCCGGCCTTCGAAGGTTTTCTCTATCTGTACGTATCCCGCATCTTCGAGTTTCTGAAGATGCACGCTGAGGTTGCCGTCGGTCAGCTCCAGCAGATCGCGCAGGAAGACAAAGTCGGCCTTCTCGCCTGCGTCCAGGCTGACCAGCGCGGCCATGATGCGCAGCCGGGTGGGTTGGTGGATCAGCGGATTCAACTCGCTCATGGCTCACTTCCCTGAACGTACCATCCACGATCCGCTTCCGATCAGTAGCCCTCCTCCGAGAAATCCCATCGCCAGAGGAAAGTACTCTGGCACCAGCAAAAACGCCCCTACTGCGAACACAGCGATCAGGATACCGACGGCGGCGATGAGCCAGTGAAACAGGATGCCCATCAGCACATAGCCCAGGCCAACGGTCAGGAGGGCCAGCAACCCAATCCTGACGCCATCGTTCACGTTGAACAACCAGACGATCAGTGCGTCAAAAGCTACCAGCGCAAGCCAGTAGAAGAACAGAGGGCCCCACAGCGCCGATCTCACGTTGCCACGCTGTCTCCAGCGCAATGCCGTCCAGATCATGATGCCGATCATGCTGATGTTGAGCACCATCCACATCCAGCCGAGGTAGGCTTCGGGCAGGAACTGGCCCGCCGTGAATCCGATCAGCCAGGTCACACCGGCGATCACCATGAACCACCCGCCGTATCCGGCTGACCCTTTGCGGGTGCGGTCCATAATCTGCCGGATGGTTTTCAGATCGTCTCGCGCTTGTCTCTCGTCCATTGCTGATACTCCTATAAAGAACTTTGTATCGTAAAGTATTTTACGACAAAAACAACTTGTTGTCAAGGAATTCGTTGGGAGGAACTCGAAGTTACGACCCGGTGCCCGAGTAGCTGTTTACGCCCTTGTGCCAGACGAGGTAGGCCAGCGCGAAGAACCCGATGCCCACCAGGGGAGAAAGATAGACGAGGAGCGATACCTCCTCGGGCCGCAGGAAGAGCTGGGCGGGGTAGAAGGCGATGAACCCTATCGGGATCAGATAGGTGAAAACGAACCGGGAAAAGCCCTCAAAGACGGACATCGGATATTGGGCGAAATCCCGAATCTTGAGGGCCAGGGCCATCACGGGGTACGAGTTGGTGGTCCAGAAGCAGGTGTAGGCGGCAATGGTCAGAATGGATATAGTGACCAGAGACGAGCTGAACAGCATAATGAGTAGGAGCAACACCCGTAGCGGCGTCCACACAAGCTCGAGCTGGATGGATGCATAGACCAGCGCCGCTGCGCCCAAGAACACCTGCACGATTCCTTTGAGATCGACTATCTCGGACATGTAGTAGAACATCATGTTGATGGGCCGGAAGTAGTACTTGATGAACGAGCCGTCCTGAACTTCGTAGCGCAGCCACCAGACGTGATCGAAAAAGATCTGCAAGGGCGTGACGGCCAGCATGAAGAAGCCGTAGATAAAGACGATCTCGTCAAAGCTCCAGCCAGCCAGGTTGGGGATCGAGTTGAACAGGACGCGGAACGTGAGAACGGTGGCGATGCTGACGAACACCATGCCGATGGAGCTGATGATAAAGTCGGCTCGGTACTGCATCCTGGCCTTGACGTACTGCGACACGATCAGGAAGTAGAGCTTTGTATAGCGTCTGAGTGTGCGCACACCTTATCCCCCGCTCACGGTCAGGACTCTGAGGGCCCTGCTGAAGAAGAGCCGGCTGATGGCAAACAGGGTGACAACCCAGAACACCTGTGTCCCCAGCAGCCGCAAACAGTCCGCAAAGGTCAGGTCTGCCGAGGTGATCAGCATCAGCGGCACGTGGTAGATGGCCTGGAAAGGGAGGAGTTCCAGCACGCGTTGGATAGCTTCGGGGAAGAACTGCAACGGCACCAGGGCACCCGAAAGCAGTGTGGTGACGATCTCTTTGGTCATACTAGACTTGTGGTGCAATTATGAAACTGATCATACACGAAGCATGGCTTCCAATAGATTCCCTCAGCC
>DAOUDX010000326.1:0-4123 GCA_034430835.1 Anaerolineae bacterium | reverse complement strand
GGGGGGAGGGCACCTTCGCCGCCCGCCTGCTCCCGGCCCCCTAGTTCATTGAGACGATACCGATAGCACAACTGGGCGATAGAAGGTGAGATGAGATCTGGAACCGGCGCGAGACAACGTCTGGCAATCGCCGTTGGCTTAGCAGGAGGGCTGCTGATTCTGGCGCTGCTGGCCTGCAACACGCCAGCGCCCACGATAGGATCAGCGAGCACCTCCACCCTCGCCAAGCCGGCCGACTTTGCCGATTATCCGGAGGCTATCCAGCAGTACCTGAGCGCCGGGGGCGACGCGGCGACGCTGGAAAGCACGCTGGCGAGCTGGGAAGCCCTGCCCCCGGATGCACAGGACCAAGTGATCGCTGCCGATCTGACCGGCGATGGTGATTCGGAAATCGTCGTCGCGTTGTGGCGCGCTGGCGGCGAAGCACCGTCAGGCGACCTGCTCATCTTTGGCCATCAAGGTGGGCAGTACCCACTTCTGTACCACCAAGGGGTTGAGCCCTACTGGATGACCACCCAACTGCTAAGCGTCCTCGACACGAACGAGGACGGTCGCCCGGACGTCGTCTACACGCTGAGAACGTGCGGCGCGCACACCTGCTTCGACACCCTCGAAATCGTGGGGTGGGAGGAGACAGGTTTCTTCAGCCTGATGGGCGGCAAGCTGGATATGCCTTATCCCACCTACACCGTCTCGCCGGGCCGCATCGACGCCCTCAGCGGCCAGATCGGATCCGTGGGCGCAGAACCGCAACGCGGCTACAGCGAGGTGTGGGAGTGGAACGGCGACATCGGCGTCTTCACCGTCACCCAGGAGATCTGGGAGCCGCCTACCTACCGCTATCACGCGCTGCTGGACGGCGACCGCGCTATGCTATCTAGTGATTACGCGACGGCCATCGCCGCCTACGAGCGCGTGATCGGCGACGACACGCTGCAGGAATGGACGGCAACCCCCCCCGAGGAACAGGCCCAGTTGGCCGCCTTCGCCCGCTGGCGGCAAGTGTTGACCTATCTACAGGACGGCGACCTAGGCAACGCGCAGATACAATACACGCGCTTACAGGCCGACCATCCGGTTGGAGCCACGGGCCACGACGCCGCTGCGCTGGCAGAGATCTTTTGGACAGCGTACTTGGCAGACGGGCAAATCATCGACGGATGCGTCGAGGTCAACGCCGCTATCGAGATAGGCGGCCCCATCTTGGACTTTTTCAATATGAACTATGGCTACGCAAACCCAAGGTGGGAGATGGTAGACCTGTGCCCCTTTGTCGAGTAGCCCGAATGGGGCCCGCGCCTACTCTGCCAACAGCCCCTCCAGCTCACCCAGCGTCGTGATGGTGGCCACCCGGCTGACGAACGTGTAAAGGTCAGGGCTGCGGGCCCAGAGCCTGAGCACAGCCGGCCCGATGGGATCCCTCCCCGCCGCACCAGCGATGTCGGCATACGAACCGTAGAAGGCAAAGTAGGCTTGGTTTAGCTTGCGGATGTCGTGCCCCTGCGCCACGAACACCTGCCGCCGCTCCTCCATATAGGCTTCCGCCTCCTCGATCTTGCCCGCCGCCAGCAGCTCGTCCACCCGGATGCGCGTCTCTCGCATCTCCAGGCGAAAGTCGAACGCAGGGGGATCAGACGGTGGCTCTACATCTTCCGTCTCTTCCGATGGCTCCGGTTCAGGTGTAGGCTCCGGCGGCAAATACTCGATGAATTCAGGGTAGTAGCGGATGATCGCCCGTCGCCCGACCTCCTTCCCCACAATGGAAGCTACCGTCTCGTTGATCGTGCGCGTCTCTGGCGCGGCCAGATAGTTCCACCCCAGCGGTCTCAGCGTGAGATAGTGATGCGTCCACTCATGGGCGGTCACCTCCGCCACCCAGACGATCCAACTGCTCTCCAGCAGCATCGACGGATAAGCGGCCAGCCCGCCGATGTCGGTCACCAGCGACGAGACGTCGATACTGCCATCGATCCGCTCCTCGATAGCCTCCTGATCGGCCGTGCCCAGCCCATGCTCAAGGGTGAGACTGAGGACGTTTTCGATGCGATCCCGCGGAGAAATCACAAGCAGCGCGGGCAGCGGCGTGAAGTGTGCGCTGACAGGTGGGAATTCTTGTCCCAACACGCCGAACCCCTCGTCCACCAGGACGGAAGCGACCTGTTCTTGCAAGATCACCTCGGCCAGCGGCTGGCGGCTCCGCTGCTCCGCGCGCAGTTCGGCCAGCCGGGCACGCAGTTCAGCCGACGCGGCGTCGGGATCCTCCACGGCCGGATCGACATAGATCTTTTCGATCTCCCGGTCCGTCCACTGAACCTCGGCCACCAACTCCAGGTAGTCGAGGAAGAAATCGTGGCGGGCTTCCTCATCCATGTAGCGCTGCGGCGCAACTAGACCGTGGAGCAGTTTCCCCAGCAGCGCCTCCACTTCCCAGCCGACGAAATCGAACTGCCTCCCGGCCAGGCTGCGACTGACCTGGGCATTGAGAGCGCCCGGCGGAGGCCCCTCGCCTGCCAGTCCTAACAGAAAGACGACAAGCAGAAGGATCAATCCCCATCGCCGCCCAACCCAGGTCAGAGCATCCTGTAGACGGGTTAGCCCTTGACGAAATGACATGTGATGACCCCCACGCAAGTGTGGAGCGAATTGTAGCAGATAGAAAGCCCCTTGACAAGCCCTGAAATCCCGAGCCCATGTTTGCATAAAACCCCTGCTGTAGGTATAATGCTGCTATCCAAAGCTCCGAGGGGCATTGAAGGAGGACACGCACATGGACTCGAAAGCAATAGTGAGACTGGCGCCGCTTGTATCGCTGCTGCTGCTAGTCTGCACTGCCTGCAACCCGGCCCTGGCAACGTCGGCGTCGTCTACGTCTGCCGCGCCACTGCCTGGCACCCAAGCCCCCGGCTCGACGGGCCAACTCGCCGCCACCATCAGCGCCGACGCCTCTCCGGCAGCGCTGGTCAACGGCCAACCCATCTACCTGGCAGACTATGAGCGCGAGTTGGGCCAATACGAGGCCAGTCTGCCACTGCTGCGAGGGATCGATCCCGGTAGCGCAGAGGGCCAGGCCGAATTGGCCAAGGCCCGCACCTGGATCCTGGACTGGATGATCACAGAGGAACTGATCGTGCAAGAGGCAGCGAAAGTGGGCATCACCGCCTCCGACGAAGACGTGGACGCGGTGATGCAAGAGATCATCGAAGAAAGCGGCGGCAGAGAAGCGCTGGATGCCAAGCTGGCGCAGTTGGGGGAGACCTACGAGATCCACAGGGAAAAGGAGCGCAGAGGACTGATCGTGGCACAGATGAACCAGCACATCATCGAGAGCGTGCCGGACGTTACTGCACACGTTCACGCCCGCCACATACTGGTCGATACCCCCGAAGAAGCTGAGCGGATCCACGCCCAACTGGAAAGCGGTGCAGACTTTGCCGCGCTGGCCAGAGCTTACTCTCAGGACCCCAACACCCGCGATATCGGTGGCGACCTCGACTGGTTCCCCAAGGGCATCCTAACTGTTCCTGAGGTAGAAGAAGCCGCTTTCAGTTTGAAGCCAGGTGAGTTCAGCGACGTCGTGCCGAGCCTGTTGGGCTACCACATCGTGCAGGTCGTCGAGTACGACCCGGCTCGCCCGGTCAGCGAGGATAACCTGCGTCTGTTGCAGGAGCGAGCACTGCAAAAGTGGATCGACGGATTAAAGCTACAGGCCGACATCCAAATCCTTGTCGACACAACCCCCTAGTGGCAGGGGATCCGGAATGTAAGAACCGGCAGGAGATCGCGCGATGACAACTGGTAGACGAGATTCGATCTTCAATGTTCTGACCTATGCGGTGCTCGTGGCTACCCTGTGCCTGGTGATCTACTATGCACTCATTGGGTTCGGCGTTAACGCGCTCAATCCTCTACCTCCCGCCACCTCCTCCGGATACAGTGGACTCGGACCCCTGCAACCAACCAATACACCTGCTCGAATGTCCATCGCCACCTGGACACCCACGCCCACCCGGACCCCAACCCCTATCCCCAGCCCCACAAGCACGCGCCTCCCTACTCTGACGCCGTCGGTCACCCCCACCTTCCCACCACCCCCACCCACGCCCACCTTCCCACCCACGGCCAC
>DAOUDX010000325.1:0-19630 GCA_034430835.1 Anaerolineae bacterium | reverse complement strand
TGTCACGTATCCAAAAGCGCACCATGCCATCCCCCTCCGCCATCGCCCCCAGCTCTATGCGGGGTGGCTGGCCGCCGTACTTGATGGCATTGCTGAGGTAGTTGGTCCATACTTCCGCAACCCACGGCCCGTGGCCCAGTGCTACAGGCCAACTCTTGGGCAGGACGATCTCGGCCTCATGCTCCTCGATCATGTAGACTAGGCGCTGTTGGACTTCGGTCATGATGTCCACCATGTCCAGTGGCTCGATCGCCACTTCCGCTTTGCGCACGCTGGCTAGTAGCAGCAACTCGCTAATGATGTTACGCATCCTATGCGCGGCCTGCGAGATGAGGTTCAGGCGGTCCCGCACGTCGTTGTTCAGCGTCTTGGGCTCGTCTTCCAGCAGTACTGCAATACCGAGGATAAGGAGACTCAGTGGCTCCCTAAGGTCGTGGGCCACGGTATGGGCGAAGGCGTCCAACTCCTCGTTGCGTGCCTCGATTTCGGCGGCATATTGGCGCAGTTTTTCCTCGGCTCTCTTGCGCTCGATGATTTCTCGCTGGGTGTGGCGGTACAGGTGGGCGTTCGTGATGGCGTAGGCCAACTGATCGGCCATGATCTGGAGCGCGGTGACGTCTTCGTCGGAGAAGGCGGCTGGTTGGGTGGACTGGATCGTCATGGCACCGATGGCCTCGCCACGACTGATGAGGGGCAGCGCCAGCTCGGAGCACGTTTCTGGTAAGCAGGGGTTATCGAAATGCATGGGATCCTCGCTGATATCCGCTGCGACGCGGGCTTGTTTGTGGGCGATGCACCAGCCGATCATGGATGTGTCGCCGACTTCCAGCTTGTGCCCCCTCTCCAGCATCTGCTGCCCCGCTTCGCCTGTGCCAGCTCTCAGCACTGCCCACCGCCCTGGTTCTGGTTGACCATTTTGATCGCATCCCCATTCGCCGGTCTGATCCATGAGAAATAGGCCCGCGTAGTACAGGTTGAACCGGTCGCAGACCAAGTCCACCACTCGTCGGATCAACTCATCTGGGTCGAGAAGGCCACTTGCTGCCCGCGAGACTTCAGCAGCGGTCTGGAACTGTGCGTTGCGGTGTTCAAGGGCGGCCAGTAGTCGTTCGACCTCAATTTGCATGTTTTTCGGCACTTGCTTTCCCCATAATAATTCCTCCGGGACGCTTCTGTCCCAACACCAACATACGCCATAATCCGATCTGCGTGAGTTACAGCTCGGTTACACTGGAGTTTCATTGTGATGCTTCATACGTCAAATCGTACATGCTGTGGTACAATATGGCTTGGAACGGTGGGCGGCTGTTGGCGATGGTACATGATACGTGATCCGCGATGCGAGGTCAGGTTCACGCATCACGGATCGCAGATGAGGAGATGGCAATGACCAAGGCCGTCGGCATCGTCGGGTACAGGGACAGCGGCAAGACTACGCTGGCCCGCGCGCTGGCGCGGGGGTTGGCGGCGCGGGGATTCCAGGTGGCTGCGGTCGGGCACACGTCCCACCAGATTGACCTGGCGGGCAAGGACACGGCGACGCTGTTGGAGATCGTCGGTCAGGTGGGCATCGTCTCGCCGGGAGTTGCTGGAGAAAGGAGCACTCGTTGCCGGCGACAAGGTCCGCCGGCTCTACCCTGTGCGCGAGGCGGTGGGCCGTGGTTTGGTCGAACTGCCCCGGAGGGGCGTGCGCAGCGATGACCTGCTGCTGGAGACGGAAGAGGGGTATCGCTACCTGGTGGAGTCGAAGGCCAGCCTGACGGGGCGGCGGTATCTGCGGCGATCCGTCTCCAAAGCCTTGCGCGTTTCTGGTGACGCCAATTTGTGTCGCCGGAGGCTCTATGCTACAATCGCTGTCGGTGATGGTGAGCACGGATTCTCGACTGGCCCAAAGCGGTAGAAGCTGCGGGAAACCCCAAAGGGCGATTGGGTAAACCACGAAAAGCACGACCAAAGATAGGAGGAAGTGAAATGGCCACATTCTGCATGTTCGGCGACTATACGCATGGTGCGGTGAAGGAGATCAGCGCCGAGAGAACGACCAAGGCCACCGCCGCGATCGGCGCGTGCGGCGGGACGGTGAAGGCCGGATACGTCATGCTCGGGGAACACGATATCCTGCTCATCGTCGAGTTCCCGGGTATTGAAAACGCCATAAAGGCCTCCGTTGAGCTGACCAAGCTGCTGGGGATCTCGTTCACGACAGCGCCAGCGGTGACGGTCGAGGAATTCGACCGGCTGATCGAGGGAGAGTAACTCGACACTGACCCATTTGCCATAGCCAGGCATTGCGAGCCGCCCCTTTGCCCTGCTCAGGGCAGGCTCCGGCGACGGACGGGCGCTGAGCGTCCGCGCAATCTTTTGGCGTGGCTGAGATTGCCCCGCGCCCTTCGGGCGCTCGCAATGACTGGCAGTTCATAGCACACCACCTGGCCACGAGCGGGGATGGTGACAGAGAACCTCTTTGGGGTTTCCCCAGAGAATGATATGGGTGTTTTCTACACAAACATCACGCTCAAAGGCGCCAGGCAGCAAGAGGTTGCGGACCACCTGAAACGCGATCAGCGCCAGGCGTATGTATCACCTGCGACAAGCGGCTGCGTCGTCGTGTTCGACAGAATCTCGGACGAAGATGAGGCCGCTCTTTGCGAATTGGCATCCAGCTTGTCGGAGGAGTTCCAATGCCCTGCGCTTGCCGCGCTCGTGCACGATGGTGACTTGTTCTTGTACTGGCTGTACGAGGCAGGCAGACTGGTCGATGAATACGACTCCGCGCCAGCTTACTTTCAGACGGATGCGGAGCCAACGCCTCCGAAAGGGGGCAACCCCGAAGCACTGTGCGAGGCTTTCCAGGCCCAACGCGCTCTGAGCGACTTGCAGGCGATCTTTGAGCGCGCAACCAAGACCGCACTTGACGACGATTGGTCCGAAGACCACCTGATCGGCGACGAGATTCACGATGTTATCGCGCAGGCCTTAGGGCTACCTCTCTTTGCTGTTGACACAGGCTATTATTCGATACTGAACGGCTCATTGCCAGAGGACTTGGGCAAGGAATCGCTTATCTACTGCGCAGATGAATAGGCGCAAACGAGCGATGCGGCCAGGCTGTTTGAGTTTGGAATGACAGACTCGTCACCCCGAACGAAGTGAGGGGTCTCCTGTGCGGAGCGAGATTCCTCACTTCGTTCGGAATGACGGGTCTCCTGGGGGGGGCGAGATTCCTCACTTTGTTCGGAATGACGAGACAGGGGCAAGGGCATGCAGAAGAAGGGCGGCTGCGTCTACATCGTCACCAACAAATCTCGGATGCTGTACATCGGCGTGACCAATGACCTGCAACGCCGGATGTGGGAACACAAGCAGAAGACAGGCTCCAGATTCGCAGCCAAGTACAACATCACGCGGCTGGCTTACTATGAGACTTTCGACGATATCCGCGACGCCATCGCGCGAGAAAAGGAACTCAAGGGCTGGCGGCGTGATAAGAAGGTTGACTTGATCGAAGATGACAATCCGCTCTGGGAGGACTTGAGCGAGGACTGGTTTGAGTGACAGCCTTGTCACCCCGAATGGAGTGAGGGGTCTTCTGTTGGGGCAAGATTCCTCACTTTCCTTCGGCTTTGCCCCTCGACCGGCTCGGCGGGCATCTCAGGGCAGCGTTTGGAATGACAGACTCGTCACCCCGAACGGAGTGAGGGGCCTCCTGTCGGGGCGAGATTCCTCACTCCGTTCGGAATGACGGGCGTTCGCCACCCTGAGCCCGGGCGTCGCCAGCGAAAGCACCCTCGACGGAGGGGCCTTTTCGTTTCTCTCGCAGTTGCGCCATTTCCAGAGATGGGATATAACATAGATGAGGTGATCGATGAAAACCTTTGGCGGCATCGAAGCGGGTGGAACCAAGTTCGTCTGCGCCGTGGGGACCGGGCCGGACGACCTGCGGGCAGAGGCGGTCTTGCCAACCACTGCCCCACGGGAGACGATAGGGCGGGCCATCACCTTCTTCGAGGAGCAGGTCGGGAAATGGCCGCTGGCGGCCGTCGGCATCGCCTCCTTCGGCCCCCTCGACCCCGACCCCACCTCGCCGACCTTTGGAGCCATCACCACCACCCCAAAACCGGGCTGGGCGAACGTCGATTTCGCCGGGGCCGTCGGTAGGGCGCTGGGGGTTCCGGTCGGCTTCGACACCGACGTGAACGCGGCGGCGTTGGGCGAGCACCGCTGGGGGGCGGCGCAGGGGTTGGACACCTTCATCTACCTGACCATCGGCACGGGCATAGGCGGGGGCGGGCTGGTCAACGGCCAGTTGGTGCATGGGCTGATTCACCCGGAGATGGGGCACATCCGCATACCGCGCCATGCGGAGGATACATATCCCGGCTGTTGCCCTTTCCACGGCGATTGCCTGGAGGGGGTGGCCTCCGGGCCAGCGCTGGAAGGGCGGTGGGGGCAGCCCGCGGAAACGCTTCCCCCCGACCATCCGGCCTGGGAAATGGAGGCGCACTATCTGGCTCTCGGCCTGGTTGACTTGATCTGCACCCTATCGCCGCAGCGCATCGTGATGGGCGGCGGTGTGATGGAGCAGCAGCACCTCTTTCCCATGATCCGCCGCAACGTCCAGTCGCTGCTCAATGGATACGTGCAGTCGCCGGCCATCCTGGAGCGGATCGACGCATACATCGTGCCGGCGGAATTGGGCGGCAAAGCCGGCGTTCTGGGGGCGATCGCGCTGGCCGAACGGCGGCTGTTCAGGGGATCGGTGAGGGGAAGACGATCCCCGTATCGGTAGCGGGCGCAAAGAAAACATAGCCCTTCGCGATCCATCAGGGCGGGCTGAGCCGGGAACCCTGGCCCTTCTCCCCGATTCGCAGTCCTCCAATTTGTGCAAGCCATCCATCGGTGGTATCATTTGTGGGCAGCTCGCCCATCCCACACGATTGACGGACGCCGAATGCCATGGACGCACAAATTCCTCTACTTGTAGGGACCATCCTGACGGCCCTGGTTCTCTTCTCGCTGGAGCTTATTCCTGTCGATGTCACCGCGCTCGGCGTCCTGCTCTTTCTGATCGTCACAGGTTTGTTGCCCCCCGAAAAGGCTTTTGCCGGGTTCGGGAGCGACGTTTTCATCATGGTGCTGGGGCTGCTGATCCTGATGGCGGCGCTGGCCCGCACCGGCGTCACCGGCTACGTCGGGCAGGTGCTCCTGCGCCGCGCCAAATCCGGCCCCAAGCGCCTCCTCCTGGTCGTGATGGTCGTCGCCGTGGCCGTCGGGGCCTTTATGAGCAACACGGCGGCGGCGGCCTTCTTCCTGCCCATCGTCGTCAGTCTGGCCCGCAGCGCCAAGCTCAGCCCGGCCAAGGTCCTGATGCCGCTGGCCTTTGCCTCGATCCTCGCCAGCTCCATCACCCTGATCGGCACCTCGACCAACATCGTCGTCAGCGGCTTGATGACGCAGTACGGATTGGCGCCGTTGGGCATGTTCGAGCTGGCCCCCGCTGGCATCCCCATCGCCGTCGTCGGCGTGGCCTACATGCTCCTCCTGGGCCGGCATCTGATCCCCGACCGCGTGCCTGCCAGGAAGCTCGATGACATTAGCGAAGGGCTGTACCTGACCGAGATCCTGATCCCGGCCCGTTCTTCCCTGGCCGGCAAGACGCTGGGCGGATCCGGCCTGGGGCGCGACCTCGATCTCGAGGTGGTGCGCATCGTCCGGGGCGGGAAGCGGATCGCTCCCCGCGCCGCCACCCGGCTGAAGGAGGGCGACGTGCTCCTGGTGGAAGGAGAGCGCCGGAACGTCCTGCGCGTCAAGGAGATGAGCGATGTCCAAATCAGGCCCGACGTCGAGTTCTCGCTATCCGACCTTGAGACGGGTGACGTCGTTTTGACCGACGTCATCGTCATTCCCGGCTCGCAGCTCGTCGGGCGGACGCTGCGGGGGCTCGACTTCCGGAACCGGTACGAGTCGCAGGTTCTGGCCGTCCACCGGCACGGTCAAACGATCAGCCGCAAGCTGAGCCGCACGCGCTTGCGGACGGCCGACATCCTGATCGTGCAGGGAGGGCGGGAGCGGATCGAGGCGCTGGAGAGGCAAGGGCTGTTCCGCATCCTGAGGACGGTGGAGGAGAGCCGTCCTAACAGAAGGCGCGCGCCGATGGCCGTCGCCATCTTCTTCGGGGCCCTCGCCGCTGCGACGTTCAACCTTCTTTCCCTGCCCGTGGCGATGTTGCTGGGGGCGTTGTTGGTTTTCGTGACGCGCTGTATCACGCCGGAAGAGGCGTATGGCCAGATCAACTGGAAGGTGCTGATCCTCATCGCTTCCATGCTGGGCCTCGGTGCGGCGATGGAGGCGACCGGCACCGCAGAGTTCCTCGCGGCGCAGATCGTGCGCCTGATGGGGGCCGCACAGCCGGTCTGGCTGCTCACGGGTTTCTTCGTGCTGACGGTGATGCTGACCCAGCCGATGTCCAACCAGGCAGCGGCGACGGTGGTGCTGCCCGTCGCCGTCCAGACGGCCAACCAGATGGATTTGAACCCGCGCGGCTTTGCCGTCATGGTCGCCCTGGCAGCGAGCTGTTCGTTCCTGACTCCTCTGGAGCCGGCGTGCATGTTGGTCTATGGGCCTGGCCGCTACCGGTTTATGGACTTTGTAAAGGTCGGCGCGTTGTTGACGGTGTTGGTCTATGTCGTCTCTATCGGCTCGGTGCTGGTGTTCTGGCCCGTCCGCTAGGTAGGATAGCTCGCAGGAGGGAGAAATGGGTGTCAAGGGAATCGAACGCAAACGGGTGTTGGGTATCGTCGGCAGCCCGCGCCGGGGTGGGAACACCGAGATCCTGGTGGACGAGGTGCTGGAGGGCGCGAAGAAAGCGGGCGCGCGGGTCGAGAAGGTGATCCTGAGCGAGCTGAACATCGCACCATGCCGGGGGTGCGACACCTGTGCGGACATTCGGCGGTGCGTGCAGCAGGACGATTTTCGAGCGGTGCTGGAGCGGATGAAAAAGAGCCAGGTGTGGGTGTTGGGCACGCCCGTCTACTGGTGGGGACCGTCCGCGCAGTTCAAGGCGTTCCTCGACCGCTGGTATAGCTTCGGCCAGTCTGGCGAGTTCGAGGGGCGGCGGGCCGTCGTCGTCGTACCTCTCGGGGACGAAAACGCAGCCATGGCACGCCACACCGTGGGGATACTGGCCGATTCTCTGGCGTATCTGAACATGGAGCTATTCACGACCGTGCTCGCTCCCGGCGTGGTCGGTGCGGGCGCGGTGCGCGCGCATCCCGACATGCTGGCTGCGGCCCGGCGTGCGGGGGAGGGAGCAGTGACGGGCGATCGTGTGCAGGTGCGAGACGTGGAAAGTGGCGATTCCCCTGCCCCTGAACGGGGAAAGGCTCTGGACGAGGCGACGCTCCACGGCGTCGATCCATCCCAGATGGTCGGCCCTCGCCTGGTCGTCACGGGAGCCCCAATCCCGCTGCCTCGCCAGCAGCAGATCCTGATTGGTCGAGTCAGACCACATGTTACCCCGTCGCCCGACATCGATCTGGTGCCGCACGGGGGTGAGCAGGCGGGTGTTTCGCGCCACCACGCCAAGATGTGGCATGACCTCGATGGCTGGGAGCTGGAGGACATGAACAGCACCAACGGCACGTTTGTCAACGACACGCAGGTGCTGCCCGGCCAGCGGGTCCGCGTGCATACCGGCGACGTCCTTCGCCTTGGCCAGTTGACGTTCATATTCTACGAGTGAGAGGCAGCGAGGCAGTGTCACTCACGAAGGGAGATGAAAAGGTGGAAACCAAAAAGATAGCAGGCGTCATCTTGATCGTGGTTGGGATAGTCCTTCTGCTCCTGTCCCTGACGGCCGATCTCTTTGGCATCGGGACTTCGCCCGGCGCGTTTGGGTGGAAGCAGATCATCGGCGTAGCCGTGGGGGCGATCGCTGCCGTCGCAGGTTTGGTCCTGGCCCTCAAGAAATAGCTCGGCAACGGATCGCCCAAACCGAATACTCCAAGAAGTGGAGCGGCTGTGGCCTGCCCCTTTTCTTCTGAGGAAGGCTGTGCGTTTGCTTTTCGCAGGAACTGAGGCACCATCCTGACCGCTACGGTGCGGGGTGGCGTTGTCTTGCCGGGTACGGGGCGATTTGCGGCGCTGGCCGCGCCATGATACAATCATCTCCGGGCGGCAAACAAGCTTCGGAGGCGTCTTTCCAGGAGGGACGCGGGAATGGATGAACGCAAGGCCAAGCACCGCCTCGAAACCGAGTTGTCCGAGCTGCGCCAGCGGTTCGCGGAGGCGAACCGCCGGCTTGCCGAGGCCGAGGCGCAGATCGCCGAGCTCGAAGCCGAGTGCGAGCTGCTGGATGGGCTGCGCGTCACGGGTGAGGAGCAAGCGTCCCAGCAGGAGCGGTTGGCGGTCGTCGGGCAGTTGGCCGGGGGCATCGCCCACGACTTTGGCAACTTTCTGACCGCCAGCATCTTTCACATCGAGCTGCTCCTGCACGATCCACGTCTGTCGCCGGAACTGGCCCCAACCGTCGCAACCCTCCTGGATGGGTCACGCCGGACAGCGCAGTTGGTGCGGCAGATCCTGGACTTTAGCCGGCGAACGACGCTAAAGACTCAGCCGATCGACCTATCCTCCTTCGTTGACGACGTTGCTGCCATTTTGCGGCACACGATCCCGGAGAACATCCGGCTCACCATCGAGCTGGAACCCGGGAACCACGTCGCAAGCGTCGATCCGGCGCGCATCGAGCAAGTGTTGATGAACCTGGCGCTCAATGCGCGGGATGCCATGCCCGAGGGCGGGGAGTTGCGCATTGGTCTGCACAGGGTAGTAACGGCGTCGGACGAGAGCCTGGCGGGGGTGGAGCTTTCCCTGACGGAGGTGCCTGTGAGGGGCATGCCAGCCGGTGAGTGGGTGTGCCTGGCTGTCTCGGACACCGGGACTGGCATCACGGAGGACGTGCAGAAGCGCCTGTTCGAGCCGTTCTTCACCACCAAGGGAGAGGAGGGGACGGGGTTGGGGCTGGCCCAGGTGTATAGCATCGTCACGCAGCACGACGGACACATCGGCGTGGAATCGGAGGTGGGACGAGGGGCGACGTTCCGGATCTATCTCCCGGCTTGCGGCGCGGAAGAGGCGGGGATGTCCGCCAGGGGGATGTCGGCTGCCCCCCGGGGGAATGGGGAGGTCATCCTGTTCGTGGAGGACGAGGAGCGGATACGGGAGCTGGGCCAGCAGATATTGGAGTTGCTAGGATACCGTGTGCTGGTTGCAGGGAACGGGGTAGATGCATTGGAGGCACACAGGGCAGCGGGTGGAGTAGACCTCGTGATCACGGACATGGTGATGCCGGAGATGGGAGGCCAGGCGCTGGTCCAGAAGTTGAGGACGGTGGATCCCGAGTTGAAAGCACTGGCCATCACAGGCTACCCGCCGGCCTCGAGTGAGGAGCTGGCAGAGATCGGCGTCATGGGCACCGTCCAGAAACCTTTCGAGGTAGAGGACCTGGCACAGGCCATCCGCCAGGCTCTCGACCGAGTTGACACTGCGCCGGCCTCTTGAAGAAGTGGTGAGCCACAGTAGCGCAATGACCACGTCCCTCCTGACCACCAAGCTATACACCCCACCTCCGCATTCAGGTTTGGTGAAGCGACCGCGGTTGATCGAGCGGCCGGATGAAGGGCTGCGCCTGGGCCGAAGCTCACTCTCGTCTCTGCCCCGGCGGGCTTTGGTGAGACGACCCTGATCGGCGAGTGGGCCTGCGGCAGCGCGAGAGAGATCGCCTGGCTCTCGCTGGACAAGGGGGGTAACGACTCGGTGTTCTGACCGGGCATCTTGAGGAGCAAGGGCTATGCGTTACAACAGAGGTGAAGCCTTTGTACGCGTGCTGCTAGACAAGACGTTTGCCGAGGCCAGGAGCGAGCTGGCAAGCAAGGTATTCGTGGGTGTGCTCCAGGCGTCCGTCAAGCAATGGGTCACGGTCGCGCTACCCCCACTTCACTTCACGGTCTCCCCGACTGAGATGGTTGAGGCAGTCCGTCAAGTGTGCTGGGACACGAACCTGGAAATCGAGGACCTGTACGGCATCTTGGCGACATATCAAATTGACTACGACCCTCGTACACAACTGGCTGTCGCAAGAACCGTACCCGCACTGATACAGAGCCCAGAGTTCAGCCTGCCGCATACCGTGGTGGTTTCCCTTTCCGATCCGTTGGAGAGTTTGGACCTGGATAGTTTCACGCTGCCGCCGTACTACGACCACGGCCTCGACAAGAAGGAAACCGCTCTCGACCTGCAAAACTATCTTTGGCACCAGACTATCCCGCAGCTACCCGTGCTGGATAAACCCTCATTTTCCTGCATATTCTGCGGCAGCTTTTCCCATGTCAGCTCAGGGTGTTCGCAGTTGGAGGGCCTTGACTCTACCCTGCCTGATATCAGCGTGGCTGACGAGAGCGGCCAACCCGCACCGCCCCCTGCGCCAGAGAGCCCTCCGTCCTCATTCTTGGATACTGTTGAGGGATTTTTGGGCCGCATCTGGCCGATACCGAAGCGTGTACTCGTTCCTGCATTGGTGGTCGTCGTTCTGGCACTCGCTTGCCTGGCCGCGGCGCGTGTGATTTTGAACCAGTCGGGGGACGATGGACAAGGCGCGTCCACACTGCTGGGGCAACTCTTCTCTGCCACTGACGAAGGCGACGCGATTCCGCGCCCGGCGATCATTGAGCGTCGCGAATGGGACCGAGGACAGCCAGATCCGCCGCCTGACTACCAAGCGTTGACTCCTGAATACGTCACGGTCGTGCACACGGGGACGGATTACCCTTCGGAGCCAATCCCGCAATTTCTGGCTTGGCTGTCCCAGTGGGAGAGGGAAAGCCTCGAATACGTCGATCTGGATTCTCACTTCTACGTGGACCGGGAAGGCCACATATACGAAGCACGCCCTCTTTCGGCGCAGGGAGAAATCGGACTGTTCGATGAGAAGGGCCATATCCTCGTCCATGCAATCGGGAACTATGAGGAGGAGCAGCCTTCAGATGAAATGCTGGACGCACTTGCAGACTTGATCGCGTGGCTGTGCAGTGAGTATGATATACCCGTGGAGGACGTGGGCGGGGCGGCAGATTGGAATCCAACCTGCAGTTCGCCAGGACAATACCTCGAAAGCGCTCTCGAACCGGACGGCTACCTCAAGACCACCGTTGAGGCTCTTCTGGATAAGTAGAAAGGCTGATGTGCCAGTCGCCGGCTGCCATCACAGGATCAAACGCAGCGGTGTTCGAGCATTTGGTGGTTGTGGCCAAACGCCAGCGTGAAGCCGCAACTTGAACGCTCCCTGTATTCGCATCGGCAATGGGAGGTCCGATGAGAAAACGAGTGCTTGGCGTCGTCGGAAGTCCGCGCAAGAAAGGGAACACGCACATCCTGGTCTCCAAGATTCTGGAAGGCGCAGAGGCGGAGGGCGCTGAAAGCGACATTCTCTTCCTCGGCAAGTTGAAAATCCGCGAGTGCGACGGGTGCCACGCGTGCTGGGAAGGCAAATCGTGCAGCAGGAAAGACGATATGAACGACGTGTATCCCAAGATCGCGGAAAGCGACGCCATCGTGCTCGGCACGCCGGTTTATTGGTACGGACCGACGGCGCTGATGAAGGCATTCGTAGACCGGTTTGTGTACTTTAACTGCCCCGAAAACCGCCCCCAAGTCAGAGACAAGCCGGCGGCCATAGCCATTCCCCATGAGGAGGGGCCCGAGACGGCCGAACTCGTCGTGGCTTTTTTCGAGAAGAGCCTCAAGTATCTGGAGATGAGCCTCGTAGGGAGGGTCGTCGTGCCCGGCGTCAGTGGCAAGGGCGACGTCCTGAAGAAGGAGGAGAGCCTCGAAGCAGCCCACGAGCTTGGGAGAAAGCTGGTCAAAGGTGACGCCTGATGGCGGTTAGTTCTTTGGGCCGACAGGGGTCGAGACTACTCTCCAGGTGTGGTTCTTTTCATCAAGACTCGTCCCGACTTTTTGGTCTTTTTGGAGTACGGAGAGGGCGGGAACCACTGCACGACTTCCCAGCCTTCTCGTGCTAGCTGCGCTGCTGCCGCGTTAACGTCGGGCAGGTCACAGTCTGTTTCAGAGACCCCGTCGGGGTTCCAATGCTCGACGATCAAGCTGCCCTTTTCGGCTAATCCTCTCGCCTCCCATTTCCAATGGATGTCGCAATACTGCCATTTCTCCATCGACGCCCTTTCCTCCGATTCTTCTGAGAGCGGCCTTCTGAGCAGACCACTCCAATGTGCATGCGAGATGTCGCCTGTCTGGATGCCTGCTATCCAGTAGTCGATCAGCTCCCAACCATCGATCCCAAGCCGGGCGATCGCCGGGGGCAAACTGGTGACTGTGGTTGTGGCGTGGTTCCCATCTGTCGCCCAATGCTCCAGAACGAATTCGAAATCCTGGGCAAGTAACTTGATCTTTCTAATCGTGCGGATTGAGCAATATTCCCATACTGGCATACGTATCTTCCTCCTATGAACGATCTATCGGGTAAGGTGCCATGATTTAGGTCTGTGCTCTCACCCACTCAAGCCGGTTTTTCCGAGGCCTGTCGCCTTGGCCCGTGGAGCGAAACCGGGAGCGACGGCGGCCTTGATCGTGTCTCTGGCTTTCGCGGCGCTGCGCTTTTCTTCCTGCCTGGATAGTAGAAGCCGTTGGGTTGGTAAGCGGTTCAGGCTCGGAGCAGGGATGGATTCAAGTCACGTCGAAAGGGCGTTCCCGGTCGAAATCAGGCAGGTAATGGTCCTGACTTTCGAGTTCCTGCACGAAACCGTTCTCCAGGCCAAGATCGAGGGCATAGTCCGTGATCTCGTCATACTCATCTTCTGTAAGCGTCCGGTCGATTTCGGGATAGTCCCCAGCTTTGTATTGAGGCGAGTACTGTGACATGATGCTGACGAAAACACCCGGAGACCAGTCCGCCAAAAAGCGGAGACACCTCCGGCTGTTCTCCAGGTGGCCGGGCAGTACCAGATGCCGGACCAGCAAACCCCGCACCGCGATGCCGTCATCGTCCGTTTCCAGGTGGCCCACCTGATCCAGCATCTCTCCGAGCACCCCAGGGATGATGTCCGCATAATCGTCCACCTTGGAGAGCCGCTTTCCGTGCTCGTCGTCCAGGTACTTGATGTCTGGCAGGTAAATGTCCACGAGACCCCGGATCTGTTCAAGTGCATCCACCGAATCGTACCCGTTGGAGTTGTACACCACAGGGACGGCGAGGCCTTTCCCCTTGGCTATCTGAATGGCATCGGCCATCTGGAAGAGCATGTGGGAGGGCGAAACGAAATTGATGTTGTGAGCCCCCTCGCCCTGAAGGCGCAGTATTTCGGATACAAGCTCGCCCGTCGTCAGGGTCCGGGTACGGCCTTGCTGAAACTCTTGGCTGATCTGGTAATTCTGGCAAAACACGCAGCGGAGATTGCATCCGGCAAAGAAAATGGTCCCGGAGCCTCTCGTTCCAGAAATGGGCGGTTCTTCTCCGAGATGTAACCCGGCGTGAGAAACCCGGATGCTCGAATCGATTCCGCAGAACCCAGCTTTGCCTTCAAGTCGGTTCACCCCGCATTTGCGCGGGCAACATTCACAGCTCGCGAGTTGATCGGTCAGTGATTGATTCATATTACTGGCAGTCCGTGCCCGCTACAGATTTCGGTCGAAGAAGTCGATGTACCGCTGCATGAAGAGCCGATCTCCTTCTCCGTTAAAGGTGTGCGGCAGCCCCTGGTAGGCGAAACACTCCACCGTCTTGCCCAGCGCCTCCAGCCGCTCGCACAGATCCAGCGACCATTCGAGCGGCACGGTGGCGTCCGTGTCGCTGTGGTGAATGCTCACAGCGGCTTCGATACGGTCCAGGTGATAGACGGGCGAGATGCGGCGCAGGTCCTCCTCCGACGTCGCCAGCTCCTCTTCACCGCGCTCTCCACCGGACCACTCCAGGATCTTTTCATAGTTCTGCCGCTCGTCCGCGCTCATCGCAGCGTAGAGCACGGCGGCCTTGATACCGGGGTCCACGGTGATGACGCGGATGGCGGCGCCTCCGCCCATACTGTGCCCCCACACGCCGATGCGCTGTGGGTCGGCCTGGAGGAGCGGGCCGGGCTTGCCGCCGCGCTCCCGCACCAGCGCGATGAGGTTGAGCGCGTCGGTGGTGATGCCTACGCGGAAGGGGTCCGGCCCCTCGTCGGAGGGGGGAAAGTTGCGCAGGTTGGGATGGATGGCGAGGTAGCCCGCGCGGGCCAGCGCGTCGGCGTAGCGGGTGGTGTAGGCCAGCGTGGTGTAGACGTCGGGACTGATGTAGCCGTGCAGCATCAGCACGACCGGGAAGGGTCCCTCGCTCCTAGGGACGTTCATGAAACCATAGATGGTCAGCCCGTCACTGGGATAGGTGATGAGAGTGCGGGTGAAGGCGTCGGTGACGGCCAGCACCTCCTCGACCTGGACCTCGCCGCCGCCGTATTCCCGCGCCGCCAGATCGGCGATGGTGAGGCCGGCGTACGGGTCGGGCGTGGGGGTGAGAGTGGGTGTGGGGGAGGGAGTCGGAGTGGGCGACGGCGTGGGGGTGGGTGTGGCGGTTGGGGTGGCCGACGGTGGAGGTGGGGAAGGCGGGGCGGTGGGCACGGGCTGCGGTGGCGCACAGCATCCCCCCAGCAGGATGAGTGCTGAAACGGCAATAACGATCCGTATTCTTGTGCGATGTCGATACATCTTTAGGCTCTGGCTGAACGGGTCAGGAAACGAGCACTATCGCCTTCAGTATTCCATCAGCGTCCGCTCGTGTGAAGCGAAGCGGAACGCGAGTCGGCCACGCGCACGGCTACAGTTATCGCGCCTGATCTGCACTCTGCCACCACGCAAATGTTGCCACAACCCCGGCAATGAAAGCCAGCAATACCACAATATAGCTATGCGCTGCAATCGGCTCGGTGCGCGGCCCATTCAAATTACCTAACAGTCCCGGCACTGACCAGGGGAACCAATCCCCCCAACCCATCACGCCAGCGATTTGGGCCAGAGCCATCGTGAGAAAGGCCCAACCCAGCGGGGGCAGGTAGCCGCGTCCCACACTGGCAAACAAAGCGATAAACGGCATGAGCATAAAGGTCAGGAGAGCGATGGTCATGAGGGACCAAAACGATGTCGATGCCAGATCGTGGGAGTAGCCTGGAATACCAACGGCCGTTCCAACACCAAGCCCAATCACAAAGATCATGAGGGTGAGTCCCAGTATCCAAAGCGCGGTCAATACGAACTTGGCGCTGACGATGATCCAGCGCGGGGTGGGCAGGGCCAGCAATTCCTTGACGGTGTGATCGGAGAACTCGCGTCCAAAGACCCAGGCCGTAATAAACGCGAACACGATGGCTCCCCCAATAGCGGTTCCCAGCAAGAGCACCTGAAAATATGTCGGCCAATCGGCCACCGCTGCGGTGATCTGTGCTTTTGCGCTGATCAATCCCATCGCACGCGCTTGTTCGGGATCTTTCAAGATGAATATGAATAGCCCATCTATGATGGGAAAGACCGAGAATGCGACGGCCGTCAACACAGACACTTTGGAGCGGCGCGCTTTGAGCGCCTCGGCCCAGAAAGCGGAGAGGAAAGCGTTCATTCTCTTTCTCCTGTCAAGCGCAGGAAATATACTTCGAGATTCTCTTGTTCCACGGCCAGCCGGGTTGGAGGCGTTCCCGCGTTGACCAGAATGGTGGTCACCTCGTCCGGGGCGGCAATGGCGCGCGCTTCGTTCAAGATAAGCGCGCTTTCGCCGACTTTCACGGCAAAACCGGCTTGAACGAGCGCGCTTTGCGCAGCTTCCAAGTTGCGCGTTTTGACTTCCAGGCGCTGCGACCGTAATTCCTCCAGTTTCTCCGCGTCGAGTTCCTCGATTAAACGGCCCTTGTGGATGATGCCGATGCGCGTGGCGAGGCGGTCCACCTCCGTCAGGATATGGCTCGACATGAACGCGGTCACACCTTTTTCGCGGGCGAGGCTCGCCAGGAGTTCCCGGATCTCCACCACGCCCGCCGGGTCCAGTCCGTTGGCGGGCTCGTCGAGGATCAGCAGCTCAGGCTCGTGCAGCAACGCGCGCGCCAGCCCCAAGCGTTGGAAATTGCCCGTCGAAAGCGTGCCCGCTTTTCGATCCGCGTAAGGGGCAAGCCCCAGGCGTTCAATGACGCGGGACGTGGCGTTCCCGTCCCTAATCCCTTGCAGGCGGCGGGCGATCTCCAGATTCTCCCTGACGGTCAATTCCGGATAGGCAGTGGGCCTTTCGACCAGATGGCCGACCTGCCGCCAGGGGCCGCGTCCATTTGATCCGACAGCCTGCCCCAGCACTTTGACCGACCCTGCGCTCGGACGGATCATGCCCAATAGGGCGCGGATGGTGGTGGTCTTGCCCGCGCCGTTCAGGCCGAGAAAGCCGTAAATCTCTCCCTGCTTCACTCGCAAGCTGACCGAATCAACGGCACGCACTTGGCCGTAATGTTTCGATAACCTATTTGTCTCGATTGCAAGATTCACGCTGCACCCTTCATCAATGCGTATAGCTCTATTATAGCTGTCCTACGGTTGAACTGAGGCACGGCTTAACCGTCGAGCCTCACTTGAAAAGACCGCTCGCATAACCAAATCGCGCCGCGATACAAGGCCGCACGGCTGCCTGCCCTGAGCAAAGTCGAAGGGTTGCCTGCAAGTCACCATGCCCCATACGCGGCATTCCTCACGAAGGAACGTGTGACAGGCAACACGTTCCCGGGAGCGGACGTTGGGCGGCGATCTCGCAACTCTCAACTCGCTGCAGCACGATGGCCCGAAACCCGCTATTGGGTTGCCCGACCTATCAGGATAGCCATGATCAGTATCACACTCGTCACAAGGCTAAGGACCAGGCCCACTCCTCCCAGGATCATCCCTGCCCGGGCCAGTCCCTCTCCGCTTTGGGCACCATCGCTCTCTTTCACCCGCCGGCTACCCATGCGGCCCGTGATGAAAGCCCCAATCGCGACAGGGACCCCGACGATCGGATTGGCGCAGCCGAACAATACCGTCATGATGCCCAGCACCAAGCTGGCAATGGTTAGCACATTGGTCTTGACTACCGGTCTCTGATCTGCAGCGACTGCCGGGGCCGCCGTTGGTGCAGTAAGTTGGGTGAGGCTCGCTCCAGATGGCCCATACGAGCTGACGCCGAGGGATCTTGCGTTGTTCTGGATTCTTGCATTATCGGGCTCGCGTCTCAGTGCCTCTTGGATAGCTTGACGTGCTTTGGGGAGATTGCCCAGTCGGTGATAGGCAACCGCAATGTTCTGGTACAGTATCCCATCAGCTCGCGAGATATCGCCCGCTTTCTCAAAGTACGAAATGGCCTTTCTGAACCGTCCGCTATCCATGCACTGGTTGCCTTTGGTCTCGAATGCCCGTGCTTGGCGCGCGAGCTTGCTCTCTTCGGTCGTGGGTACGAATTCCCCTTCCTTATCGATCACAACCGAATCCCCCAGATCGCCTTCGAAGAAATCCACAGCCGAAGACCCTGGCGGGCTGGAGCATAATCGTCTGATATGTTGGTAATCAACGGTCGGTCCGCTTGTTGCCTGGCTGATCGGTTGCAGGACGCCGTTTTCCTGCTCTGCTTCCCCCAGCTTGGTTAGCGCCTTTCTAGCAGAAGTCAGGCAACTGATCCTGTAGCTACCCCCACCGCTCTCTGCTTCGCACACGTGCTCAATGCCTCTATCATTTCGGCTCGATCGAAATCGCCGCCTTTCCCCCAGACGACATTCCCCAGGGCAGCGACAACCGTCTCTCTCGCGTCCCAGTCCTCTGCTCTCTGAAAGATCGCTGAAAGGCCTTGCACATCGCCGGTTTTTGTCATCTGCGCGATTTCCTGGATGCTGACCATAGCTTTGCTCCTTTCATCCTTCACTTAGGGCTATTACTCGACCTGTCGCCCAACAGCGCAGTGGATAACCCGTCTTCCAGGTCTCGCGTACCAGCGATGGGACTGTTCGCGTTTCCCGGCTGCACCGTACCTTTGCCGATTCCATTAGAGCAAGGTCGGCTCCATCTTCCTACCTGCGCAGGCAGGCTTGTTCGGCGGCGCGAGCGGGCGTGCACGGAGTGACTTGCCTGTGCCGCGCTCGCTACGTGCCCCGATACAAGGCCGCGAAGCGGCGTCGTCTGCAAGCTGGGTTGGGCAGCCAGCAATCCCGGCACTGCGCCCGATGTGTGTCCGAGGTCAAGGTTGTGGTTGAACATACAAAAGGCTCTTGTTCTGGCTCAGGGCTTCGGCCACTGCTGCTCGGAGAGTCTTGAGGAATGCGTAGAAACCGACGACAGACTCATAACCGACATCTGCGGCCACGTCGATGTCATAGGCAGGTTGGGATTCCTCAAATGCTTTCCCCATGGTCTCTGCTGAGTACGGCTTGTATTCACCCTCAACCCAGTAGTAATGGAGCCACCGGATAGTACCCTCTTTGTCTATTTCCGGCCCGAGGCAAGGTATTCCATCTCTGGTCTCTTGAACGACTCTGTCCAACGCAATGGCCGCAGATTCGAGTTCTTCTCTGTCCAGGCAAGCGATCTCAGAATCTATGAATTCAAGGCCTTCTATTGCTAGTCCTTTGCAGATAAGCCCAATCGCATGCTGATACCACCAGTTTCGCGAAATGCTTGTCCGCAGCCCGTACTTGTCTCGACTTTCCAGCCGGTCGCCGACGATACTCATCGCTGATTGCCAGTCATCCAGGTTCTCTGGCACTTCATCTCGTTCTATGGGAAAGAAGAAGACAGGAATACGTAGGCTCATTTGTGTTGATGTCCTAATCAGGGTAGCTCACTGGCCGTCCAACGGCGTGGCGGATAACCCGCCTTGCGGGTCTCGCGTGTCAGCGATGGGCTTGTGCGCGTTTCCCGGCTGCACCGTGCCTTTCTCGACTCGACTAGCGCAAGGTCGGCTCCAACTCCCCAGGATGGCTGGCTATCCTTCGCCCCACACGAACCCGGCGCTGCCGGTTCTCGCCAAGCCGGGGTTGGCCACCCTGGTCCGGCCTATCTGGAGCCTGTTCTGGCTCGGTAGTCGTTGATCAATCCCTCGATGTCGCTCCGCAAATCGGCCAAAGCCGCTCGAATGATCTGCAGCCTCGCCAGCTCGTCTTCCACCAGGCGTTCTTCGAGTTTACTTGGCACGTACTCAAAGCGCCGCATATAGTCTTTAAGGCGTTTTATTCTCTTGCCAAGGTCTGCCACGTGACGACTCTTGGGAGAGAACCGGGCGTCGCTCAGCATCCATTCCTCAAAGGGAAGATGCTGTTTTGAGTCGTCGCAACGTGCACAGGCTGGAACCATATTGCCTGTCCGGGTCTCACCTCCCTCGCTGACCGGGACAAGGTGGTCCCACCGGCGCACTTCAGCACTTCCGCAATAGACGCATTGGGGCGGATCATTATCAAAGAAGTCTAGCAGCCTGTCGGAGAGGAATCTGTGTTGACTTTCCGCCGACGATTTTTCATACGATTTGCCAATAGGATGCAACACTTGCAACTGAATCCACTATATTGCTTGCGAAAATGGCCTCTTGCTGCCTCGG
>DAOUDX010000324.1:0-3398 GCA_034430835.1 Anaerolineae bacterium | reverse complement strand
CACGATGGATCGGGAACGGGGGGAGTTGGTGATGCGGGCCAAGGCGGGCGACTTTGCGGACCTTTATCCACCTGAGCACCGGCTGAAGCTGGGGCAGGGGATGGTGGGGTGGGTCGGGGAGAGCGGGGAGAGCTTGCTGGCGAACGACGTGGAGGCGGAGCCGAGGTACGTGAATCTGTATCCCGACGTGGTATCGACGCGGTCGGAGCTGAGTGTGCCGATCCGGGTTGGTGAGGAGATCGTGGGGGCGCTCGACGTGCAGAGCCCGCAGCGCGACGCTTTCGACGAGAATGATGTGATGGCGATGGAAACCCTCGCCGCCCAGATCGCTGCGGCGATTGAGAACGCACAGTGCTTAGAGTGACGCGGTTAGAGGATTTCCGTTGCGGCGGTAGTGGCGGAGGTGGTAGACGATGAGTGATCAACACGTGTGGTGTATTGACGCCGATGCATCGTTGCAGGAGGTTGTGGATGATCAGGGTTGCCCGCCACCGTTGCGCGGGACGCTGATGCGTGTGCTTTCCTGGCAGACACGCAACGAGACCACGGTGCGGCGGGCGCTTGCCTCACCGCGCCTGGCGCCTCAGTGGATGGCAGCGCTGCTGGCGTTGGGGGCCACGGTCACTGTGGAAGGAGACGATGGTCCGACGGAGGTGTCATTGGCGGAGGCAGGATCATCTTGTCTGTCTGTGCTGCGCGTTGGTGTGGATGGTCTGCGCTGGGGCGAGGCTCACGTGGCGCGCACGCCGGCCGACGAGCCTATCGTCGCGGCGGTCGCGGTTGTCAGGCTGGAAGGTAGCATCGTGCAGCAAGCTCGCGTTGCCCTCACCGGCGTCTGGTCGGAGACGGTGCGCCTGGCTGAGGCTCCCGCGCGGTTGGTGGGTGGCCTGCTGGATGAGGATGCCATCCGGTCAGTGGCAGAGGCTGTGGAGCAGGAGGTTACGCCCAAAGGGGATTTTTTGGGCAGCGCGGCATATCGCCGGGCGATGGCGGGACTGGTGACACGGCGGGCGCTATTGAGCCTGCAAGACTTCCGAGGTTTTGCTTCTGAATCGCTGCCTGATAGCAAGTCAAGGGGGACTTCTCAGAAGGCTGTCGAAAAAGGCGAAGGGAAACCTCGGAAGTCTATTCTCTTGACCATCAACGGCGAGGAGCGGGCTCTGACGGTGAGCCGCACGGAGCAGTTGTTGGATGCGCTGCGCCGCGCGGGGTACACCAGCGTCAAGTATGGCTGCGGCACGGGGGATTGCGGCGCGTGCACTGTGCTACTGGACGGGCAACCCGTACACAGTTGCCAGATGCGCGCGCTCGACGCCGAAGGACGCGAGGTGACGACGGTCGAGGCGCTGTCCCGTGATGGAGGATTGCACCCGCTTCAGCAGGCTTTCATTGAGACCGGCGCCATCCAGTGTGGCTACTGCACGCCGGCGCAGATTCTCACCGCCAAGGCGCTGCTCGACCGCAACCCTGATCCCACCGAGGCCGAGATCCGCGAGGCGCTGGCAGGGGTGCTGTGCCGCTGCACCGGCTACGTCAAGATCGTGCAGGCGGTGCAGCGGGCGGCGGCGATGCTGCGTGGCGAGAATGTGGGGCAAGATGTCATCTTGCCCAGGGTTATCTCCCCGCCGGAGATGGCAGAGCTAGAGGTGGTTGGCAAGGGGGAGCCCAAGGTCGATGGCGTCAAGCTGGCCGCGGGCCGGCCCGTCTTCACCGACGACGTCAAACTGGACGGGATGCTCTACGGCGCGCTGCTCACCAGCCCTCACGCCCACGCGCGTATCAAGCGCATCGATGCCTCCAAAGCCCGCGCGCTGCCCGGCGTCCGCGCTGTGCTGACCCATCAGGACCTGCCGCGCGTCAAGTACGCCTCCGGCGGGCAGAGCTATCCCCAGCCGCCGCCCTTCGACCAGGCGTGCCTGGACGACAAGGTGCGCCACGTCGGCGACCGGGTGGCCGTGGTTGCCGCCGAGACGCCGGAGTTGGCCCGGCGGGCGCTGCAACTGATCGAGGTGGAGTACGAGGTGCTGGAGCCCGTGCTCGATGGCGAGGAGGCGATGCACGATGGTGCGCCCATCGTCCACGACGAGCCGGACACCGAAGGCATCTACGACGCGCAGCACAACATCGTCCACCACATTGAGGTTGAGGTCGGCCCTCCCCCTGCCCCCCCCAATGGGGGGGGAGAGGGGGGGGCGTGGGCCCGGGCAGATCACGTTTTCGAGGGCACATACCGCACCTCGCAGCAGCAGCACGCTCACATCGAGCCGCACGTCTGCATCACCTACTGGGATGAGGATGGGCGGCTGGTGGTGCGCACCAGCACGCAGGTGCCGTTCCACGTGCGGCGCATACTCTCGCCCCTCATCGGCCTGCCGGTCAAACAGATTCGCGTGGTCAAGCCGCGCATCGGCGGCGGGTTCGGCAATAAGCAGGAGATGATCCTCGAAGATCTGTGCGCCCATCTGACCATCGCCACGGGCCGTCCGGTGCAGATGATGTACACCCGCCGCCAGGAGTTCACCAGCTCTCGCAGCCGCCATCCCCAGGTGATGCGCTACAAGATCGGCGTCACCGACGAGATGGAGGTGGTCGCCACGGAGTTGAACCTCATCGGCGACACCGGCGCTTACGGCACCCACGCCCTGACGGTGCAGATGGTGGCGGGCCAGAAGGCGCTCACACTCTATAACACACCGTACGCCAAGTTTACCTGCGATGCGGTTTACACCACCAAGCCTCCGGCGGGGGCTTTCCGCGGCTACGGTGCGATGCAGTGCTTCTTTGGACTGGAGACGCTCATGTCCGAGATCGCCGACCGCATGGGCTGGGACGTGGTCGAGTTCAAGCGCAAGAACTGGATCAAGGAGGGCGAGGTGCTGCTGCTCTCCAAGGCCCTGGGCGAGGGGCGTGAGGGGTACGAGCAGACCATTCAATCGAGTGGGTTGGAGGAGTGTGTGCGGGCAGGGTTGGCGGCGATGGATTGGCCCAACAAGCGGGGCAAGATGAACGCTGATGCAGATAGCCCCATCCGGCACGGCATCGGCATGGCGGTGATGCTGCACGGCAGCGGCGTCGCCGGCCTGGACATGGGATCGGCCACCATCAAGATGAATGACGATGGTTCCTTTAATCTCCTCATCGGTGCGACCGACTTGGGTACCGGCTCCGACACGATCCTGGCGCAGATAGCGGCGGAGGTGCTGGGCGTACCGGTGGACGATATCGTCGTCTATTCCTCTGACACCGACTTTACGCCGTTCGACAAGGGAGCCTATGCCTCTAGCACGACCTACATCAGCGGCGAGGCGGTGCGCAAGGCAGCGCTCGACGTGGCTGAACAGATCGAGGCCCACGCCGCGCAGATGTTGGGAATTAGCCCTCCCTCAGTCCCCCCCGCG
>DAOUDX010000323.1:0-15292 GCA_034430835.1 Anaerolineae bacterium | reverse complement strand
GGGGGGGGGGGGGGGGGGGGGGGGGCCCCCCTTACTCTCCCCCTGCCGCCTCCCTACGAGGGAGGGGAGCTTGCGCGTTTCCTCGGCGGTGCCCCCACCGCTCGCCGCCGTCCACGAAAAGCGCCTCGCCAGTGACGTAATCGGCGCGGATCAGGTAGAGCACCGCGTCTGCCACGTCCTGCGGGCTGCCCCAGCGGCCCAGCAGCGTTCCGGCGGCCAGGCGATCTCTTGCGGCCTGGGCGAGCCCCGGCGGCGGGTCCACCGGTCCCGGCACGACCCCGTTGACGCGCACGTGCGGGGCCAACTCGACGGCCAGGCTGCGCGCCAGCGCCCACAGCGCGCTCTTGCCCACCCCGTGGGCCAAGTACGCCGGCCAGGGATCAAACACGCCCCGGTCGAGGATGGCGACGATGGCTCCCGCGCCGCGCGCGACCATCCCCGGCGCCAGCGCCTGGGCCAGCAGGAGGAAGCTTCCGGCCAGCACGCCCAGTTCCAGGCGAAACGTCTCCAACGTCGTCTCGGCCAGCGAGGCGCGGACGAAGGGGGAGGCGGCGTGCACCAGGATATCGACCCCACCGAAGCGCGCCTGCACCTGGGTGGCCAATGTGCGGGTGGCGTCTGGATCGGCCAGGTCGGCCTGGAACGCTTGCGCCTCCATGCCCAACGCCTGCGCCTGGGCGACGGTTTCCTGGGCCGCCTCGGCGGACTGGTTGTAGTGCATCGCGACGTGGGCGCCGGCCCCCGCCAGCCCCAGCGTGATGGCCCGCCCCACGCGCGCCGCCCCGCCGGTGATGAGGGCTACTTTGTCTTTAACGTTCATTGGAACAGAGCCAGTTGTTTATGAAAAGAACTCGATGGTCTGGCCGCCAGGAATTCCATCATTCTGTCTTCTGTACCCATTTCTTTAGCGAGCGCTACCAGGCTCAATCTGTTGAGAATGGTGGCCGTGATCGGTCTCTTGGCATCCCAGAAGATGAAAGCCTCGAAGAATTCCTTCGCTATCGTCGAGTTCAGCAAATCCACCAGGTATTGAGCTTCTTCTTTACTTTGACATGGCACAAAGTAGCAGGTGTCATCCAAGACCACAGGCTTACCGCCGTGGGGACCGGCCATCGTGAAGTGCAGTTTCTTGTACAGGCCAGATATGGCCACTTTCCAGGGCGAGAAAGAATATTCGCCTACGCCGAAAACTGAGAAGCGGGGTTGGCCCTTATAGACTGAGCTTCGCCTCCTGTCGAGAAGATTGCCGTGGTCGATCAGATAAGCCCACGTCTTGGGTGCCACGTGTTTGATGGGGGTGGTATCTTCTCCAATAGATCTCTGCGGAACCAGCATCCACCTTGACGGCTGAGGGAAACGCGGATGGAATACATCCGTGCCGTTTGCAACGTCAGAGCTCTTGAGCATGGGGTAGAGGTATGTGGTTTCAAGATCATACAACTCGCCCAGGTTATTCCTGAATCCAAGCATGTCCTTTTCGAGTTCCATAACCCTGGAACAGTCGTGTTTTATGCCCGAGCGCCATTCGTAAACGTTTCCATTTTCGAGATGTTTCCACCGTTCATAGTACTCGATATTCGCGACTATACGCCCGTCTTTGTAGCCGAATGTGGTTTGGTAAGCATCGCGGGATATTCCATCATAGACGTAGCAGATTTGATCTTGTGGTTTACCTGTCGAAAGGTCGCACACCAGCAGGCAGGCATCCACGGAAGCGCCAAAAGCCCTTTTGGCGTCGATGAGATAGATCTGTGAGCACCTCACCCCCAGGCTCCGTTTCCACGTGTAGCCGAGCACTTTGCGGGCGACGCTCGTCTTGCATAGCATCGCCATCGTCGCACGTCGCTCATCGAGAAACTCCAAAATGTGAATTAGCATCCACTCCGATATGTCGAAATTGCTCTTGCCTGTTTTGGCGTCGAGTCCAGAGAACTCTCGGAAGTTGGTTTTCTTCGGCAGGTTGGTGCTGTTCAGGCTTGCCAACTCAGCGCTGGTGACCCACGGCGGGTTGCCGATGACGAGTATGGGATCGGGCAGATCGTCCAGTATCTCTTTCCAGTTCACGTCGAAAAAATCGCCTTGCAAGACCTGCACCTGGGCAGCGTATGGTCGCGTCGCCAATTTGCCCCTGGCATGCTCGACGTGTTCTGGATTGATATCGACGCCTACTGCTCTGACTGCAGACGGGAATTGTCCAAGTGCGGCTGCCAGGAGGTTCCCTTTGCCGCAGGTCGGCTCGACGATTGAGGACGGTTTCACGCCCTGCTCGAACAAGAAGCGGCAGATGCGGTTCGCCAGATCAGGCGGGGTCTGAAAATCTCCGAATTCTACTCGCCGGTTGCTTTTTCTCACGTGTGTCTCTCGGATTGGCCGGACTCGGAGAGTCTGCACAATCCGCCTCATCGAATCCGCAGGATGCCGTCCACCTGGCCCGCCTTCTCGATCACCCGACTGTATTGAAGCCTCCACTGCAAGGCATTGGAGATGGTCAGGTAGCCTATCTTGGGAGGGTTTTGCAGGATCTCTTCGGCAAGCTCGCGGGCTTGAATCTCGTCGATAGGCAGACGCCTGTCTTCCATGAAAGCTACAAGATCGTCGATGTTTCCCTCATTCTGCAATATCTGCTGGATGCCGGTCGTCGTCTGAAAATCAGCCGTTCGCTGCTCCTCCACAAAGATCGTGTTGACGATATCGAGTTTGCCTGCCCGGGTCTCTGGGTCGTCGATCTTGTCGTAGACAAACACCAGCAGGGAATACCCCAGGCCGTATATCTTCTGTCTGGCCGACCTGAAGGGACAGGAAGACTGCGGCTGCGTCAGGCGGGTGACCTTCATGTCGACGCCAAGGCCGGGAAAATCTATGCCACTCGCCGAGCTACCCTGTTCGTAAGAATACCTGCCTGCCAGGTAAGCCCGGAATTTGTGCTCGAAATAGGTGCCGATGGCTTTGCCGTCGGTGATGCCATAGATAGAGGGCTCAAGATGCGCCGATTCTTTCTGAGCAAAAAGCCCTGCTTCTTCAATCAGGAGGTTCAAGGATAGCTTGGGTTTCATCGGTTTGTGTGTCCTTTGCATCACGAATGGCTCGAAGCTGTGAATCCAACGGGACGGAACTGACGTGCAGCGCCGGCTTTGCACCACCACCCCCGCTCACTACTTCCCGAGACGGAACCGCCATTGTTAATCAGCGCCGATGGGCGCTGTCGCCTTCAGCGACGCGCTAGCCCGAGCTGGTTGCGGAGGCTCTCACCTTATCATTTTTCGAGCCCACACCTGATCGTATTTCTTGCGCTTCACAGGATCATTCAACACAGTATAGGCTTCGTTGATCATTTGCATTCTCTGGCTTGCATCCTGTCCTTTGTACACATCAGGATGGTACTTGGCAGCAAGACGGCGATATGCACCGGTTATTACTTCTGGTTCTGCGGAAGGGTCAATCTGAAGAATCTTGTAGTAGTCTCTGAAAGATGGCTTCTGCCGCTCTTGTCGATGCTGTGCTTCATCTCGTGCTTGCTCAAACTGCTTCTGTGCTGTCGAAGGAGGTTGATAGCGTTTTACCTTCTGCAAATCTCTGAAGCGGTCAATCTCGCTGTGCACAGTCCGTACTATTTGTGCCATTCTGCCCGTCTCTGAAGCCAATTCTCTTTGTAGCTGTTGGACTTCTAGGTTTAGGCGATTCAGTTCCGATACTGCGCCGGTGTGTTTGTCAGACACGCTTGGATCATCAGGAGTACCTCCAGCCTTCAACCGACGGAATGCGGAAACAACTGACTCTAGCTTAAGTCGCTCGGTTTGTGCTCTATCCAGCATGCCTTGGAAGTTCTGAGCTCTGTTGAAGGCATGTGCATAGTCAGCAAATCTTGCTTCTAGGTCGACAGCAGTTGCACAACTGAGCAAGGCGTTAATCTTCTCAAGCGCTTTGCTGACATCACCATACGGCCTTGTGTATCCAACAAGTGTATCTTGGCTCGTACCATTGAAGCGAACTCTGAACCTGCGAGAGATAAATATCTGCGGATTAGAACTGTACCGCCGATCAGGCCCACCATCGACTCTTGTATGTTGCCAAGTGGTGTAATGTGGCAAACGAGAGTTGGTCACTCTAACATCCTTGGCTTCTATGAGAGAGACTGATTCGAACTCCTTATACGGCCGTTTTGCCCGTAAGTGAAAGCTGTAACCGTCAAAGTGCAGCAGCCTACACTCGTCAACAGTTAGACCAAAGATTTCTTTCAAGAACTGAGCACGATCTTCTGGGATAGCTCCCGTGAACAGGGATTTGCCCTCTGCTTGGCTCTGGATCGCTCTGTAGATTGCTGCTATGATGAGAATAGGTACGGCTACCAGTATGATTAGGAATACGATTGCGAATTCCATGATCCACAACTCGTGAGGACTTGAGCGATGCCCAACTCAGAAATACCCCTCATACCCCCCAATCCCCAGCTCATCCCGCATCGTCTGCAACTGCCGGAGCAGGTTGGGGTTCACAGGCACGCCTTGCTGGCGGATGCGCTGCTCCGCCTCGTACTCCTTTTCCCCGGCCACGTAGATCCGCTCCTGACCGGGCGCTTTGCGCGCGGCTTGCAGCGCGCGCATGATCTCCCCCGTGATGCGTCGAGAGTCCTCCAGGGAGACAAAGTGCGCCACGTCGATAGCGAGGAAAAAGTGGCCCAGCATGTAGGGGCGCGGGGAGCCGTCCGCCTCAAGGCCCAGCAGGTCTTTCATAAACATCCCGCCGCACAGTGAGGCGCATAGGATCTCGACCATCGTCGCCAGGCCGTACCCCTTGTACCCGGCCAACTCCTCGCCCGCGCCGCCCAGCGGCAGGAGCGCGGCCGCGTCCTTGTTTAGGCCGGCCAGGATCGCGTCGGCGTCCGTCATCAGATTGCCTTCCGCGTCGATCACGGTGCCCTCCGGCACGGGCTTTTCGGCGCGGGAGGCCATCTCGACCTTGCCGCGCTGGATGATGGACGTGGCCCCGTCGAAGCAGAAGGGATAGTCCATATCCGAGGGTGCGGCGAAGGCGATGGGGTTGGTGCCCAGCATCGGCTTGGTGCCAAAGGTGGGGGCGATGGACGGGCGGGCGTTGGTCACAGTGATCCCCATCATCCCCTCCCGGGCCGCCATCAGCGAGTAGTACCCGGCAATGCCAAAGTGTGTCCCGTTGCGCACGGTCACCGCGCCGGTGCCGTACTGCCTGGCCTTGTCCATCGCCATGCGCATGGCGCGGTAGGCGACGACGTGCCCCATCCCGTGGTGGCCGTCGAGCAGCGCGGTCGTCTCCGTCTCCTTGACGATCTCGATCTCGGTGTGGGTGCGGTGTTGGCCGCGCTTGATGCGGTCGTAGTAGTACTTGAGCCGCCCCACGCCGTGCGACTCGATGCCGCGCAGGTCGGAGGCGATCAGCACGTCGGCGCTGATACGCGCGTCCTCCTCAGGGACGCCGAGTCCTGTGAACACGTCCACCATAAAGCGTTCGATCACGTTGACGGGGATGCGGGTGATTTCCGGCATGACTCCTCCTATCAGTCTCTCGTGGCAAGCTACGCCAAGTTTACCCCAAAAGGGAGCGCCGTGCAAGTGCAGGCTGTCTGAGCCGCTTATTCGGTTTGGTGCTTGCCCACATCTCACCGCAGTGAACATGCCCTACGGGCACTATTGAGCACCAAGTTCTCACGCAAAGCCGCAAAGTCGCCAAGTCTCTTATCTTTGCATCTTGGCGCCTTTGCGTGAGATCCCATTTTCAGGCCAGAACTCACAGGGGTCGCAGAGAAAGCAAAAAACGGCTCTTCTCCGCGGTAAGAAATCAATGATCCCAATGGCTCGTGTTAGACTTGTGGGCAACCATGAGTTGTTCGGTGTGTTGCCTTCAGGCCCAAACGCGGGTACAATGGCGGTGATGAGCAAGACGCGTAAGCTCTCGCTTGCCCTGGCACTGGTATCGCTGGCCGCGCTGGGGATCACCCTGGTTCGGGGGTGGTCGTCCGCCGTCGCCTCTGGCCAGGCACAGTCTCTCGATAGCGACACGCTTTTCTTCGTGAGCGGCTCTCAGCCGGCCATCCAGCGGATGCGTGCGAACGACCCGGAACGGCTGGCGGAACAGGCCGCGTCGGTAGCCGCCGAGACCGTCCAGATCGACGCGAACCAGAGGTTCGGCGCAATGTGCGAGATCTCGGGTATGCACGGCTCCCCCGATGGCCGCTGGATCGCCGTGGACGTCAACTGTGAGGCGGGCGCCCACACGCTGTTGCTCGAAGCCTCCACGGGCCGGCTGCGACCGGCGGAGCCGGACCCCTGGCGCGAGAGCTTTTTCCTCAATTGGACGCCCGACGGCGATGCGTTCCTGCTGCGCGTGGACCCCGGCGGTGACGATCTTACCTTGCTGGTGAACGCGAGGAGCGGCCGATTCACGCAGATGGACACGCCGCTCTTCACCTACGACGCGGTCCTCTCGCCGAACCTGCCTGCGCAGGCAGGCGGCGAGCGGGTGCTGTACGCCGTCAGCCGAGGACTGGGCTTTGGCAGCGAGGTGTGGGTGATGGACCGGAGCGGGCAGAATCGGGAGCGCATCATCCACGACCCGGCCCACGTCATCGCCTACCCCCGCTGGTCACCCACCGGCGACGCCATCGCCTACATCCGCATGCCCGATAGCAACGTGCCCTTCACCGTCGGCGAGCTGCTCCTGACTGATGGAGACGGGCGCAACGCGCGGGTCGTGGCCCAGGCGGACGCCGGTCACGGCTACCCGCCCGTCTGGTCACCCGATGGACAACAGGTGGCGTTCGTGGTGCGGGAGAATCCGGAAGATGGCGCTGCAGACATCGCCGCGCCCTATCTGGAGAGCAACATCCACCTGGTCGAGGCGGCGACGGGCCGCGTGCGGGCGGTGACGCGGTTTGAGGGCGCGCTGGTCGATGGGCCAACCTGGTCGCCGGATGGGACGTGGCTGGCCTTCAGCACCGACTCTTCGGACTCAGGGCAGGCTGGCGGCGTTTTCGACGTGTGGCTGGTGGAAGCAGCCGGCGGTGAGGCGCGCCGGGTCACGCGGGACGCCGACGCGCGCTGGCCGGTGTGGCTGCCGGGTGAGAGGCGATAGAGGGGGACTCGGCGAGACATGCGCACGTTCAGAAGGCCGAGCACAGGTCGTATCCTGGCGATCGTCGCTGCCTTGCTCGCTCTCACGGCGGTCGGCTCCGACGCCCCGGTTGGCGCTTCTTCCGCGTTCCAGCAATCGACCCGCTTCCTGTCTCCTCCCTACTATGGAACCTCGGAGGTCACCTCCGTGTTCGACCACGAGCTTCCCCTGTACGGCAGCGACGATGGGAACAGTTGGACGATGCACTACACCGGGGTCAAAGATGGCGCGGGCGCCCGCAGCAGCTACGATCAGCACCGGGGCATCGATTACTGGCTGCGGTACGAGCCGGTTCGCGCCGCTGCCTCCGGCGCCGTCGCCCAGGCCGGTTGGGCCAACCCCGCCGATCACCGCGCCAGCTATGGCCTCCACGTGCGCATCGACCACGCCGATGGATTTCGCACCATCTACGGCCACCTGAGCGTGCTGCGCGTGCAGCAAGGGGATGCTATCCCATTTCTTGCCAACGAGTTCCAGCGCATCATCGGCATCAGCGGCAACACCGGGCTGTGCTACGGTTGGGAAGGCACAGGGCCTTCCGGTCGCTGTACCGACAATGACCCGCCCTCGTGCGGCGCCCACATCCATTTCCAATTGGAGCACAATGGGAGAGTCGAGAACCCCTATGGATGGGTCGGCCCCTTTGCCGATCCTTGGGCGCAGCGGCCTGATGGTGCGGTGAGCGTCGATCGATGGCTGAGCCATCCCAGCATCACCAACAGCGACGTTTTCCCCGCCGATCCCCCGCTCTCGTTCCCTCCTATCGTCCTGGACGAGCCGGGCTACGTCGCCGTTGACGACGGCAGCGCAGGCTTCGCCGAGAACCCCGCCGGATGTTGGACTGTGGACAATACAACTGGCTGGGACGGCGATTACCGCTATCGGAGCGTTCCGGGCGGGGATTGTACGGCGACCTGGAACTTTCCGCAGGATCAACCTGCCGGTTACCACCACGTCTTCGTCCACGTGCCCAACGACGACGTCGCGTTGAGCGTCCGTAATGCGACCGTCGATGCGGCCCGATACACCATCGGCCACACCGTGTCTCCTTCCCAGCCACAGGCGAAGCAGAGCGACGTGGCCGTCGTGAACCAGTGGGCCTATCCCAACCGCTATCACACGTCCCGCTGGGTGTACGCAGGCACGTATTACTTTGACTCGAACGAGTTTGGCACCGACTATGTGCGGCTGGAATCGCAGGTATTGGATTCCGCCGGCACGCTGGCGGCGGACGCCGTCAGGTTCGCACCCGCGGTGTACCCTGTGCCGCAGCAGACGTACCTGCCCCTCACGATGAAGCAATGGCCGCCGATTCCGACCACGCCGCTGCTGAATCCCATCGACAACCCCAGCGGCGGCCCCGACTATACGATAAGCTGGAGCACTGCCGCCCTCGCCGACACGTACACGCTGCAGGAAGCGAGCGAACCGAGCTTTGCCGGGGCGGTGACCCGCTACAGTGGCCCGCAGACTTGGCTGGACGTCAACGACCAGCCGCCGGGCACGTACTATTATCGCGTCAAGGCAGCCAATGCCTGGGCCGAGAGCGGCTGGAGCAACGTGCAATCTGTCACGGTGTTGGCTCCGGTGGGTTGGCAGACCATCGCCGCGCAGGATTTCGAGGGGGCTTCATTGGCCCCCTGGATCGCGTGGGATGACAACGGGGCGACGGGTGGGGAGTACACCTGGGGCCAGCGGACGTGCCGCCCCTATGCGGGCAGCTACAGCGGCTGGGGTGTGGGGGGCGGCGCCCAGGGGGCCGCTCTGAGTTGCGGAAGTGACTATCCCCACAACGCCAATAGCTGGATGATCTACGGACCGTTCGACTTGAGGGCCGCCATCGCGGGCGACATCGGGTTCAAGCTGTGGCTCTACACCGAGTCGTACACCGATCCGGTCTTTTACAGCGCTTCGGTCAACGGGACGAACTTTTACGGCTACATCATCACGGGCGACTCTCAAGGATGGGTGGACAAGGCGCTGGACCTTTCGAACGTTCCGACGTTGGGCAGTCTAATGGGGCAGCCCCAGGTGTGGGTGGCCATGGTATTCTCCAGCAATGGCTCGATCGCCTATCCAGAGGGCGCTTACGTGGACGACGTCGTGGTGCGCAGGTGCTTCCAGGAGCCGTGTTCGAGTGAGGGCAGCAGCGCGGTGGACTCGTTTCCGGGGATGTGGCAAGCACCTGCCGAGAGGCACTTGTATTGGCTTGCGCCGGATTCCCTCAAGACGGAGCCGGGACCGTAGGATTGCACCAAGCCCCTGCCGCGCGGGACGAGTGCTTTCTGACCGTCTACAGCGTCTTGATGTGTTTCTGGAGCCGCCCGCCGGCGTCCTACTTGACAACCGCTTTCCCTCATAGTACCATGCCCGCCGGGTGTCGGACCGCGCGCCGTCAGGCGGGACGCGCGCCATCATCAGTCGGGAACTGGAGGGAGAACAAAACGTGGAATATCGCATCGAAGTCTATTGGCGAGCCGACGTGCCCGATGGACGGGTGGCCGATTTGCTCGCTCAGATCGCTCAACTGGGCCTCGACCGGGTTCGCAGTGTCCGGTTGAGCGATCTCTATTTTGTGCGGGGAGAGCTTGCGCCTGCTGACCTGGACCAACTGGCGCGGGAGCTTTTGGCCGACCCTGTCGTCGAGGGCTATCGCGCCCAGGCCATATCCTCCCCTCCCTTGGGGGGGAGGCAGAGGGGGGGGGAGCGCGTCATCGAGGTTGGCTTCCGTCCCGGCGTGACCGATCCCGTCGCCGAGAACCTGCTCCAGCGCGCCCATCTCCTGGGGATCGGCTCCGTCGAGGCGGCCTCTACCGGCAAGCGCTACGCCTTGGAGGGCGATCTGACCGAGGATGACCTGCGCCGGATCGCTGAGCAGGTGTTGTGCAACGACGTCATCCAGACCTATGCCCTGGGGACGCTGCAGCCCTCCTTCGTGCCCCGCGCCGAGCCCTCCGACTTGGTGGAGATCATCCCCATTCGCCAGGCCACGGATGAGACGCTGGCCAAGATGAGCGTCGAGCGAGTGCTCTTCCTGTCGCTGGACGAGATGAAGACTGTCCAGGCTTATTTCAATCGCCTGGGCCGCGATCCCACCGACGTCGAGTTGGAGACGCTGGCCCAGACCTGGTCGGAGCACTGCCAGCACAAGGCGTTCAAGTCCAAGGTCGATTACGTCTGCAAGGGCGGCATCCCGCGCGTGCTGCCCGGAGGCAAGACGGTCGCCCCGCCCTACGAGGAGACCATTGAGGATGGCCTGTTTCGCGCTTACCTGCGGGCGGCCACGGAGCGGCTGGAGCCGGAGTGGGTGCTCTCCGTCTTTGTCGATAACGCCGGCGTGATCGATTTCGACACCGAGCACGAGGTTTCCTTCAAGGTTGAGACGCACAACCATCCCTCGGCGCTGGAGCCGTTCGGCGGGGCCAACACCGGCATCGGTGGGGTCATCCGCGACGTGATCGGCGTCTCGGCCCGGCCCATCGCCAACACGGACGTGCTGTGCTTCGGCCCGCTGGACATGCGGCGCGAAGATATGCCGGGCGGCATCCTGCACCCGCACCGCATCGCCCGCGGCGTCGTCGCCGGGATCGAGGATTACGGCAACAAGATGGGCATCCCCACTGTCTCCGGCGCGATCTTTTACGACCCTGGCTACGCGGCCAATCCGCTGGTCTACTGCGGCTGTGTGGGCTTGGCCAAGAAGGGACTGCGCAAGCGCGACCCGCAGCCCGGTGATCTGTGCGTAACCCTCGGCGGACGCACCGGGCGCGACGGCATCCACGGCGCCACCTTCTCCTCCGCCGAGCTGACCCACGAGACCGGCCAGACGGTCGGCTCGGTCGTCCAGATCGGCGACCCCATCACCGAGAAAGCGATGCTGGAGGCGGTGATGATCGCCCGCGACGAGGAGCTCTACACCGCCATCAACGACTGCGGCGCAGGGGGCTTTTCCTCCGCTGCCGGCGAGATTGGCGAGGAGATCGGCGTGGAGGTCGAGCTGAGCGATGTGCGGCTTAAGTATCCCGGCCTGCGCTCGTGGGAGATCTGGCTCTCGGAGGCACAGGAGCGCATGGTGCTGGCCCTCCCACCCGATAACCTCCCGCGCCTGCGCGAGATCTGCGAGGGACTGGATGTGGAGCTGACCGTCATCGGCCACTACACCGGCGACGGCCGCCTTCGCGTCAAGTACGGCGGCAAGGTCTGCGCCGACCTGGACATGGAGTTCGTGCACGATGGCTGGCCGCAGCCCAATTTGAAAGCGGTGTGGGAGGACCCCGGTTTTCCCGAACCCGACATCCCGCAGCAGGCCGGTCTAACCCCTGTGCTGCTCAAGATGCTGGCCAATCCCGACGTCGCCAGTAAGGAGGCGGTGATCCGGCGCTACGACCACGAGATACAGGCGGCGACGGTGGTCAAGCCGCTTGTAGGCGTGCAGGATGACGGCCCCTCAGATGCCGCCGTGCTGCGGCCCCTGGCGACCGGCGGACATAAGGGGCTGGCGCTGGGGTGCGGCATCTCGCCGTATTACGGGCAGATCGACCCTTATGCGATGGCCTGGGCGGTGGTGGACGAGGCGGTGCGCAACGTCGTCGCCGTGGGTGCCGACCCTGACCGCATCGCCGTGCTGGACAATTTTTGCTGGGGCAGCCCTTCCATCCCGGATCGGCTAGGCGGGCTGGTGCGCGCCGCGCAGGGCTGCCACGACGCCGCCCTGGCCTACGGCACGCCCTTCATCTCCGGCAAGGACAGCCTCAACAACGAGTACGTCGATCCGCAGGGCGTCAAGCGGCCTATCCCGCCGACGCTGCTGATCTCGTCGATGGGCATCGTCCCCGACGTGCGGGAGGCGGTGACGATGGACCTGAAGGCCGCTGGCAACCTGGTCTACGTCGTCGGGGAGACGCGGGCTGAGATGGGAGCCTCGCTCTACTACCGGCTGCACGGCGGGATGGGGATGAGCGTCCCTGCGCCGGTGCCCGACGCGGTGGAGACGATGCGCGCGCTGCACGGGGCGATGCGGAAAGGGCTGGTGCGCGCCTGTCACGATCTGAGCGAAGGCGGGCTGGCCGTGGCTGCGGCGGAGATGGCCTTCGCCGGGCGGCTGGGGCTGGAGATCGATCTGAGCGACCTGCCGTGCGCCGCCGACGTGAACAGCGACGCTGTCGCCCTGTTCTCTGAATCCAGCGCCCGCTTCCTGGTCGAGGTCGCGCCGCAGGACGCCGCCGCCTTCGAGAAAGCATTGGCGGGGCGGCCCATCGCACAGATCGGACAGGTAACTGAAAGCGGTGTGCTGCACATACGCGGGCTGCAGGGCAACGTAGCAATTGAGGGCCCAATCGACAACCTGCTGCAAGCGTGGCAGGGAACGGAAGTGGTGTAGGAACGGAGTCCTGATGCAAAGGTACACCATGCACTTTGTGGCGGCAATTGCAGTTCTCGTGTTGGCTCTGACGGGCGTGGGGCTGACGAGTATGGCCGCGCCCCGGATCGAACCTGCCACCGAAACCGCCTTGCTGCCGACGGGCCTGCCTACACGCACGCCGAAACCAACCCACACACCAAGCCCCAGTCCCACACTTCCATCTACGCCAACTCCCACTCTGACGCAGACACCTATCCCCACGCCGACAAACACTCTTTCTCCTACCCCCCACCCGGACATTCGCCTCCACACGCCCAACACGCAGGGCGGCATTCTGGTGCTGGCGTACCACCGTATCGCCTGCCCTGAGGATCGCTGGACGCGCACGCCGGAGAACTTTCGGAACGATCTGGAATACCTGGTAACGCATGGTTACTATCCGGTCAACCTGATCGACGTGGCCACCGGCAACCTGGGCCACGTGCCGCGAGGTCGCCGTCCCATCGTGCTCACCTTCGACGATTCCACCGCCGGTCACTTTCGCTACCTGGAGGACGGTTCTATTGACCCGGACTGCGCGGTGGGCATCCTCCTGGCGATGCACGAAAAGTACGGCGACGACTGGCCGTTGCGCGCGACTTTTTTCGTGTTGCTCAGCGACGCCGATAAGCCGGGCACCCCGCTTTTTCGCCAGCCCGACTTGGCCGTCCAGAAGGTGCGCGCCCTGGTCGATTGGGGGTTCGAGGTCGGCAGCCACACCATCACCCATCCGACCTTGAGCGAGATCTCTGCCGAAGAGGTCAAGTGGGAACTCGCAGTCTCCAAAGCTCGCATCGAGGCGCTGGTTCCGGGATACACCGTTCGCTCCCTGGCTCTGCCCAGCGGCGTCTATCCCAGCGACAGGTCGCTGGTCAAGGCGGGATATTCCGAGCTAGCAGGGTCATCCTATCGCTACGAGGCGGTCGTGATGCTGGGGGCGCAGCCGTGTCCGTCGCCCCTGTCGCCCGACTTTGATCCCTATGCCATCCCGCGGATACAGGCTATCCAGTCCCAGTTAGACGGGTGGTTCGCTCGCTACGAGCAGCACCCGGAGCAGTACTATGTCTCTGACGGGGGAAACGAATGACTCGACCAAGTGTACTGATTCTTCATGCCACGGGCACGAACCGGGACGTCGAAACCGCCAATGCGGTGAAACTGGCGGGCGGCGATCCGGCCATCCTGCACGTGAACGAACTGCGCCAGCGACCCGCCCGGCTGGGTGACTCTCAAATGCTCATCCTGCCCGGCGGGTTCTCCTACGGCGATGCGCTGGGCGGCGGGCGGCTGTGGGCCTCGGACTTGCGCTGGCTGTTCCAGGATGAGTTGGCGCGCTTCATCGAGGCAGGCAAACCGGTGCTGGGCATCTGCAACGGCTTCCAGGCATTGGTGAAGAGCGGTTGGCTGCCCGGGCCGCCCGATGTCGGGGCCCAGGCCACGCTGACGCGCAATGCCTCGAATTATTTCGAGTGCCGCTGGGTGTGGCTGGAGCCGAATCCCGAGAGCCACTGCGTGTTCACCAAAGGACTGGTGGAGCGTATCTACTGCCCGGTGGCCCACGGCGAGGGCCGCTTCGTCCCCCGCGACGACGCTGCACTGGAGAAGCTGCAAGCAAATCGCCAGATCGCGTTGACCTATGTGGGCCGCAATGGTGGCCCGGCGGGCTATCCGGCTAACCCCAATGGCTCTGTGGCCGACATCGCCGGCGTCTGCAACGAGCAGGGCAACGTGATGGGGCTGATGCCGCACCCTGAGGATCACGTTTTCCCCGATCAGCACCCGCGCTATGCCCGCGGTGAGGGCGGCGAGCTGGGGCTGGCGCTATTCGTGCAGGGGGTGAAATACGCAGCAGGATTATAGACCACAGTCACCCTGAGCCTGTCGAAGGGTGACGGCTTTGCCAAGGGCACATCCTTGTGCCCCCGCATCCTTCGACGCCGAACCTGCGGTTCGCGCTCAGGATGCTAGATCGACTTTCAAGAGATGTCGATCATGAAGGCTTGGCTGTACATCTTGAAATGTGCTGACGGTTCATATTACACCGGCTCGACTAACGACCTGGATTTACGCGTAACTCAGCACATAAGAGGCGAAGGGTGCATCTATACTCGCAATCGGCTGCCAGTCGAGCTGGTCTACTCAGAAGAGTTCCAATCAGAGCACGAAGCGTTCTTACGCGAACGACAGGTCAAAGGCTGGTCACGGGCCAAAAAAGAAGCTCTCATTCGTGGTGATTTTGACGCGCTGGTTATCTTATCCAGATCTCGCTCCACCGACTCAGACGATAGTCACCCTGAGCTTGTCGAAGGGTGACGGCTTTGCCAAGGGCACATCCTTGTGCCCCCGCATCCTTCGACGCCGAACCTGCGGTTCGCGCTCAGGATGCCTGCCGATTTTCAAAAGGAGATGTTGGTCGTTATGCTTGACCGAGACACTCTACGCCAACACATCCCCCAAGCCCTGAAGGCCGTCGAGATCGACTGGCTCCATACCTGCGCGCGCGGCAAGGTGCGCGATCTGTTCTCCCTGCCCGACGGCCGCTGGCTCATCGTCACCACCGATCGTCTCTCCGCCTTCGACCGTATCCTGACAGCGGTGCCTTTCAAGGGCCAAGTGCTCAACCAGCTCAGCGCTTTCTGGTTTGAGCAAACGTCCGACATCATCCCGAATCATATCATCGACGTGCCCGATCCCAACACCAGCTTGGTGCACGCGTGCGACCCGCTGCCGGTAGAGGTCGTCGTGCGT
>DAOUDX010000322.1:0-3372 GCA_034430835.1 Anaerolineae bacterium | reverse complement strand
AGATCTCGGACGAACAGATGGAGGCTCTGAATTTGCACCCACACGATACACTCCCACAATGGAACTACACCATCAAGCCTATCCTGCCTCCGATGCCAACCTGAAAATCGGAAGTTATTCTTTTACAGTTACTAAGTGAGGAGGTATGTCATGACAGGTTTACGGTGGAACGCGCCGACTCGCGCCGATCGGCGCGAGTTCCCTTCCCGCCCCAACGGGTCTTCCAGGCTGGTCTGCGCGACCAGCACATTGCCAACATGCCCTATGGCAGAAGCTGGGGCGCAGTTGCTTGGTTAGTCTGTCAGTTGGTGCGTCGGTTGGCTGGCCGTCTCCCTTGTGCTATAATACGCCGCTAGGTGAATTCGACGCGGAGGTGTGCAGGATGAACCACGGGGAGCACAGGAAGCAGTTACGTGTCTCGATCTGGATCACAGGTGGGCTGACGACGGTGGCGCTCATCTCGGGGGCGCTGAGTGGCTGCTTTGGGGGTGTGATGGCAACAACAACTCCCACGCCGACCCGCACGCCGCAGTTTGCGGCCACGGCGCTCCCGACCGCCAATCCCACGCTGACCCCCATCGGCGCTGTTCCGACGCCCGAGATCACCCCGACCCCCACACCGCTCCCTGAAAACGTCAACCCGCTCACCGGCGAGGTGGTGGCCGATGCCAGTGTCTTGGATCGCATGCCGGTGGCGATCAAGATCGACAACTATCCGCCCAGCCAAGTGTGGCCCCAGACCGGCCTCAACGGCGCCGACATCGTCTACGAGCACTATAACGAGGGCTGGTTCTCCAGCCGGTTCACGGCCATCTTTCTGGGGAAGGCCCCGGAGAAGGTGGGCTCGGTGCGCAGCGGGCGCATCATCGACCTGGAACTCCCGGCGATGTACACGGCGGTCTTTGCCTGCTCCGGTTTCAGCAACGGCGTGCTGGCCCTCGTCCAGGACTCGGACCTCTACCCGGATTGGGTCGTTTCGGAGAGCCTGCCCAGAACGTTGAGCCCCACACCCTTCTACCGTGACCAGAGCCGCAGCGCGCCCTTCAACATGTACACCAGCCCGGCGCAGGTGCGGGCCTGGGCGGCGGCGCACGGCATCAGCGGGCGGCAGGACCTGAGGGGAATGACGTTTTCCGACGAGACACCAGTCGGCGGAACCCCGGCGACCTACGTCCAGATCCCGTGGAACAGCCTCAATGCCGAATGGACCTACGACGAAGCCACCGGGCGTTACCTCCGCTGGTCGGATGGGCAGCGGCACATGGACGCGTACGACGGCCAGCAGCTCAGCTTTGCCAACGTGGTGGTGCTCTACGTGCCGCAGTACAACACCGATATTGTTGAGGATCCCCACAATGGCGCGCTCTCGATCCGGTGGGAGCTGTGGTACTCGAACCGCGCCGTGATCTTCCGCGACGGGGTACGGATCGAGGCCTTCTGGCAGCGCTGGGAGCGACCGGACATGCTGACGCTCACAGACGGGGAGGGCACGCCGATGCCTCTGAAGGTGGGTAACACGCTCTTCGAGGTGATCCCGACCGACGAGACTCACTGGATCGAGATCGTGGTGCGGTAACGGGGGCGAGACTTCAGGTCTGTTCTTCTTCCTCGAACATCTCCACCTGGTAGGTGTACACGTCGAGACCAGGGCGGCGGTAGGCGTCGGCGGGCAGGTAGGCCTTGAGGCACAGATTCTGCAAGAAAGCATGCGGGTCGGGGATTTTCTCCCACACCTGGGGAAGGAAGGTGGCCCGGTTCCACCCGCTCTCGATGACCACCCCGTCCACGCCAGGGCGCAGCTTGGCGATGAGGTCGTCGGGGCCTTCATAGTCCAGCGGCTCTGGCTGACTCAACACCGAAATCTCGATGTGCAGGTCGTCCAGATCTCCGGCGCTCACGGGGGGAAAGCGCGGATCGCGGAAGGCGGCTCCAACGGTGTTGTCGCGCACGTCGAGCACCAGCGGCTGGCGTGTCTCCAATGAGCCGATGCATCCCCGCAATTGACCGTGCTTGGTCAGCGTGACGAAACAAGCTGCGTCCCGCTGCAGCTCCTCCGATACGGCCTTGATGTCCACGGAAGGCGGTTTCTCTCCGCGCACTTCGCGGGCGATGGTTTCCCGCGCAAGCTCGAGCAGGGCCTGTTGGTCTTTGGGTGAGAGGGCCATAGTCGTATCCTTTCGTCCGCCCGGCTGCGCTCCTTACTCCGTATAGGCGATCGCGCCATACCCCACGACCTGCCACTTGTCGCCCGCCGTGTCGCCGGAGGTGCGATAGTCCAGCAGGTGGGGCTGCCAACCCCTGTGACGGGCAACGGTCATCAGGGTAGCCACGGGAGCTTTCCCGCAGGCCTCTCCCCTCAGCACACCCATTTCATCGCCGGCCAGAACTGCGTCCAGCAGCGAGGTGTCCAGACGGCGGGCCCTGTCGTATGGGAAAAAATGGCTCAGGTCACTGGAGACGACCACAAGATTGTCCTCGCTGATGTGTTTGGCTAGCTCTGCGCCCACCTCTCGCGGATCCACGTCGCCGAACAGCATCGGCACCAGCCGAAAGTCCGGCAGCGTCATCTGCAGGAAAGGCACCTCGACTTCGAGACAGTGTTCGGGTACGTGGGCGTCAGGCGCGCGGGAGTAGAGCGGCGAGCGGCTCAACATCTCCTCAACCTGCTCGACGGCGATGGGCGCGTCGCCGAGAGGGGTTTGGAAGGCAGAGAACTCGCCCAGCGCTACGCCTCGAAAGGGCACGCGGTGGGCAGGCCCGAGCAGGTAGACCGTCCATGGCTTCCGTGGCAATGTGGTCAGCGCCTTGAAGGCGTACCCAGCGGTGGGGCCGGAGTAGATGTAGCCCGCGTGGGGAGCGACGACGGCGCGCACAGTGCCCAGGTCTTCAGGCAGCGTCGCCTCGTCCACGTACTTTTGGATATCCTTCCGCAGCACGTCGGAATTGCCGGGATAGAATTGTCCGCTAACGGCCGGCTGGCGAACAGGTAGCTCGGACATCGGTCACCTCCGGATCAATGAACAACGGTTGGAAAACAACAACACTCGTTACTACTCAGCCTGATAGTGGAACCATCGCCAATAAGAGACACTGAGCACCCTGAGCTTGTCGAAGGGTGCGGGTCTTGCAGAAGCCGTCATCCTTCGACAGGCTTCGGCGTGAACTCAGCCGAACGGCTCAGGATAACTATTCTTGTCTCTGGCCTGAGTAGTAACCAACGCTCCAAGGCAGACTGCTGACAGTCAACGGCCAACAGCTAGCTGCTACCTGCCGATCATGACCACACCCCGGCGATGGCCTGTCCACACTTCTGGCACATGCCGCGCTCCTGCCAAAGCTCGCGCACGCTGTACCAGTGGCGCTGGATCAGCT
>DAOUDX010000321.1:0-24485 GCA_034430835.1 Anaerolineae bacterium | reverse complement strand
GGAGAAAAAGTCAAGGCAGCAGTTCGTCCAGCCCGTGCAGCACGTAATCGGGCCGGATGTCCGAGGCGGCCAGCAGCTCGGGCGTGGTAACGCCGGTGAGAACGACCGCCGTCGCCATCCCGGCCTCCTGGCCCATGCGCACGTCGGTCTCGAGCCGGTCGCCGACGACGATGCACTCGGAGGCCGGAAGCCGCAGGCGCTCGAGGATGGCGCGCACGGTGATGGGCGACGGCTTGCCGACGACAACCTCCACTTGCTTGCCAGTGCAGCCCTCGATGGCGCCGATGACAGCCGCCGCATCGGGCAGACCGCCGCCAGGGACTGGACAGTACCGATCGGCGTTGGTGGCGACGAAACGCGCCCCGGCGCGAATCGCGCCGAACGCGAGTTGGAGCTTGCGGTACTCAAAGGTACGGTCGAAGGAGGCGACGACGAACTCGATCTCGCCCGGCTCCTCGGTCAAGCGAAAACCCGCATCGCGCAGCTCATCCAACAGTGGCTGCTCCCCGATCACAAAGAGCGCCGCGCCGGGAGCCTCCCGCTCCAGCCAGCGGGCCATGACCCACGAGGAGTTGATCACCTCATCCGGTGACGTCAGAATGCCGAGACGCGTCAGCTTGGCGGCATAGTCGGCGCGGGTCTCCAGAGGCTTGTTGCTGAGAAAGACGACGCGGGAGCCTAGCCCTCGCAGCGCCTCGACCGTGCGCCTGGCGCCGGGTAGGAGCGCGTCGCCTAGATAGACCGTCCCGTCCAGGTCAAGGATGTAACCGGCGAAAATACGCTCAATAGTCATGGACGACCACGGGGAAATATCTGCGAAGCCAGGGTGCCAGTGTAAAGCTCTGCACCGTCACGGTGTCGGTGACAACGGAAACGTCCACGACGGTGATCGTATAGTAAGGCGGAGACTCCATCCAAGCAGTCAACGTGTACGTACTTACCGGCAGAGACAACGTGTAGATCCCACTGGCATCGGTCGCGGCAGTGAAAGTGTAGGCGCCATACGCCGGGGTGAAAGCGGCGATGGTGGCGCCAGTGAGCGGCTGTCCCGTCTCCAGATCGGCGACCGCGCCGGAAAGCTGGCCCCAATCGACATCGGGGAACAACTCACTCAAGTGAACGAGGGTAGCGATGGCGGCCCTGGTGGAATCGGCGTAGTACTCCAGGTCGAGAGAGGAAAGCGTGTCGGAGCCGGTATGGTAGTAGGGGGTGAAATCGTCGCCGTCCTCGATGGCCAGGAATGCCGGGTAGCCCCGTGCGAGAAAGCTCCACTGATCGCTGCGCAAGACGATCGAGTTGTCCACAAAACGATCCGGCACCAGGTCTAGCCCGTAGACGCCGATCACCTCCGAGAAGACGCGCGTGAGCTCGAGCGACGCCGGGACGCTGCCGGACGCGTGCAAGTCGATGACCCTCACCCCATCCGAGTTGTAGGCGATCATGTCCAGGTTGACCACACCCCGGATGTGCTCGCCGCGGGCAGCGCAGCCAGCGGCGTAGGCGGCGCTGCCGTGCAGCCCCTGCTCCTCACCGGTGAAAAGAACGAAGCGGATCGTGTAGGCAAAGTCACGCGATGCCAGCAGCCGCACCGCCATCAGGACGGCGACGGAACCGGACGCATTGTCGTCCGCACCGGGAGCCACAGAGCTATTCGGCATGTCGTCGATGTGCGCGGTGACGAGATAAATCCCGCCCGCGTCCACCACGCCCGGCTTTTCCGCCACCACATTGCGCCACTGATAGCTGCCCCACGTATAGTCGTGAAACGAGACCGCCAGCCCGGTCTCGGCAAGCTGTTCGTAGGCGTAGCGCGTCGCCGTCGAGATCGCCTCCGTCCAATACGAGTTGCGGGTGGCGATGGTATAGGAGATGCCAGCCACCGTGACAGGCCGCAGTCCCGTGAGTCCGGCCAGCTCGTACGCCAGCGTAGGCGTGGTCACCTGGGCTATGATGTCGGCGACGACGGGGTCGTAAACCACCGTCTCGGGCAGGTCCGCCGGAGCCGCGGAGACGCCGATCGCGAGGATCAGCAGGGCCAAGCCCGCCAGCACCACGGGCAGAGCCGCGCGCAGCAGGCGAGACCGCCAACCGAGAATAGAGTCTTTGCTCACGGTAACTCTCATCCTTTCGCCAGAATGAACAGGAACGCGCGCCAGGCATAGATGAACAACAGGATCGTCGGATCGAGCAACCGCTCGGCGAGGGGAACCAGGGACGAGATGACCTCGGCCTCCTCCTCTTCCTCCCCTGGTGGCTCGTTCACCTCCAGTGGCTCCAGGGCCAGGTTCTGCGTGACGACCCCACCGGCGGCGATGGTCACGGTGACGGCGGCAGGGTAGTACTCAGGGTATGGCGGCAGGGCTGCGAGTGCATACCCGCTGGCGGGGAGGCTCATCGAGTAGATTCCGCCAGCGTCAGTCAGAGCGGTGAAGGTGTAATGATACGTGGGCCAGAAAGCGGCGACGGTCGTGTCAGAGATCGGCTGATCCGTGGCCCGGTCGTAGACCACGCCGGAAAGGCGCCCGACGTCGTCGCTCGGGAGCACTTGAGCCAGATGGGCCATCGTGGCGATGGACGCGCGGGTGAGATCGGCGCAGTAATCCAGATCGAGGATGGAGAGGGTGTCGCTGATCTGGTGATAATGCGGATTGAACTCGCCGCCAGAGAAATTCTCCGAGACCAGGATGGCCGGATAACCCCGATCGAGGAAGCTCCACTGATCGCTGCCGCCCACCAAGGGATAGAAATCGATGGCCATAGAGCGTGGAACGAGGTCGAGATCGTAAAGCGCCGTCACGTCCGAGAACAGCTCGGCCAAGTGACGGGATTCGGGCGCGCCAGGATCGTCGCCGCTGAGGGCATAGACGTCGTACACGGGCCTGCCGATGTTGTAGCCGATCATGTCCAGGTTGATCGCACCGCGAATGCGCTCGCCGCGAGCGGCGCAGTCGGCGGCGTAGGCGTCGCTACCCAGCAGGCCGTACTCCTCGCCGGTGAAGAGGACGAAGCGCACCGTATAGGCGAAGGAATGGGTCGCCAGCAGGCGGGCCGCCATCATGACGGCGACCGAGCCAGACGCATTGTCGTCGGCGCCAGGGGCGAGGGGACCTTCGGGCATGTCGTCCAGGTGTGCAGTGATGAGATATATCTCGCCCGCGTCCACCAAGCCCCGCTTCTCCGCCACCACGTTGCGCCAGCGATAGTCACCCCACTCATACTCGTGATAGGTGACGTCCAGGCCAGTCTCAGAGAACTGCTCGTAGACGTAGCGGGTCGCCATCAAGAGCGATTCAGTCTCAAGCAAGTTGCGGGTGGTAATCGTGTAGGCAGTGCCCGCCACGGTGACAGGCCGCTCCCCTGTCAATCCCGCCAGCTCGTAAGCCAGCGTGGGCGTCGTCACCTGAGCGATGATGTCGGCGACGATGGGATTGTAGACAACCGTCTCAGGGAGACTCGCCGGGGCAGCAGCAGCAGTAGTGAACGAAAAGATCAGCAGGGCCAAGCCTGCCAGCAGTACAGGCAGGATCGCGCGCAACGGACGAGACAGCAAACGACGGTCAGGCATCGTGTTCACCGATCGTATCCACTCAGGAAGCGCACCACCGTCTGGTTGAAGACCTTCGCCCGCCTCGATCACGCGCAGCCGGTGCTCGCCGACGGCCACGAAGCGAACGCGCGCTTCGCTTTGCAGAAACGCGCGCCAGTCCCTGTCACCACGCATCGGGAGGCCTCACTGCCGCTACCTCCCCCGATCCCATCCCGGCGCATTGGTGATGATACCGACCTCGCCATAGTCCAGCCAGACCACCTGACAGCGAATACAGGCGTCGATGACGAAATTGCCGGGGCCGTAGTAGGGATGGGTGTCCATCAGTTGACCGCAGACCGGGCAATAGAGCGTGCGCCGCAGATCCTCTTGTCTCAACAGCCGTGGCAGATCCGGGGGGCCCGACGCCCGGGCACGCCGGTAATTGACGATATCGAGGAAAGCTTCCTGGTTGGCCAGTATCCCCCGGCACCTGGGGCAATGCAGCACTCGCACGTCGTCAATCGCGGCCAACGTCAGCCTGAGCGCACATACTGGACACTTGATGTCCTTCTCTCCCTCCCCAAGCACGACCACGCCATCGGGAGATGTTGCCTCTGGAAAATACAGCGCCAAACAGTACTCGCAGAAAAGATAGTTGCGGTCCCCGACCAGCTTGAGCGGTGCGCCACAGTTCTTGCAGTTCATATCACGACACCTCGTATGGCCTGCCCCGACAGCCTTCGATTATAGCCTAAGCCAGCGCAGACACAAGTTGCCCCCCTGGTTCCTTGCCCTCTAGCCCCCTTTCAGAGTATAATACGGCCAGCGGAGAGAATGCATGAACAGACTGCGCCAACTTCCCAGCGTAGATCGGCTGCTCGGCGAAGAGGTCATCCAAGACTTGATCGCCGCCTACGGCCACGAGCAGACAGTGAGCGCATTGCGCGCAACGCTCGACGCCGTGCGCGACGAGGTGCGAGCCGGCGCCGACGTGCCGGACGCGGTGACGTTCGCGGCGCGGGCGGGCACCTTCCTGCAGGCACGGCTGACCCCGACGCTGCGTCGGGTCATCAACGCTACCGGCGTCATCATCCACACCAACCTGGGACGCGCCCCCCTCTCCGCTGCCGCGCGGGCAGCGATGGAGGCGGTGAGCCAGGGTTACTCGACGCTGGAGTACGACCCGCTGGAAGGAAAACGCGGCCATCGCACCGCGCACGCCGAGAGGCTGCTGTGCGAACTTACCGGAGCCGAGTCGGCGCTGGTGGTCAACAACAACGCCGGTGCAGTGCTGCTGGCTTTGAACGGGCTGGCGCGAGGCCGGGGCGTCATCGTCTCGCGGGGGCAACTGGTAGAGATCGGCGGCGGGTTCCGCGTGCCCGATGTGATGCGCGAGAGCGGCGCGCGGCTGATCGAGGTCGGCACGACGAATCGCACTCACCTGCGCGACTATGAGCAGGCGCTGGAGGAAAATGAGGACGTAGCGCTCATCCTGCGCGCGCACCACTCTAACTTTCGCATCGTCGGCTTTGCCACCGAGCCCAGCCTGCCTGAACTGGTGACGCTGGGCGCGGAACATGGCCTACCGGTGCTGGACGATCTAGGCAGTGGCGCGCTGTTGGACACGGCCCAATACGGCCTGGCCCACGAGCCGATGGTGCAGGAGAGCGTCACGGCAGGGGCAGCAGCCGTCTGCTTCAGCGGCGACAAGCTGCTGGGCGGCCCGCAGGCTGGCATCATCGTCGGCAAGGCCGAGACCGTCGATCCGCTCAAGCGCCACCCGCTGGCTCGCGCCCTGCGCGCCGACAAGCTCTGCCTGGCCGGCTTGCAGGCGACGCTGCTCCACTACCTCAAGGGCGAGGCCGCCGAGGAGGTGCCCGTCTGGCGCATGATCGCCACGCCGCTGGCAGAGATCGAGCGACGGGCACGGCGATGGCGGCGCGCGTTGCGGCGGGCCGGCATCGGGGCCGACATCGTGGACGGCGAATCGACGGTTGGCGGAGGCAGCCTGCCCGGCGAGACGCTGCCTACGAAGCTGATCGCGCTGGCGGCCCCCCACCCCGATCGACTGGCCGCCGCGCTCCGGGTCGGCGACCCGCCGGTCATCGCCCGCATCGAGGAAGACCGGCTGGTGCTCGACCCACGGACGGTGTCGGCAGAGGAAGAACGGGTAATGCTAAGGGCAATTGAGGAGGTCACGCAATGATCGTCCAATACATTCAGAAAGCGATGGAAAAAGCACACTATGAGATCATTGACGACGAAGAACCTTACTACGGTGAAATACCGATGTGCCAAGGAGTATGGGCAACAGGTAAGACTCTGGAAGAAGCCCGCCGAAACCTGGAGGAAATACTGGAGGGTTGGATCGTCGTGCGCCTGCAACGAGGGCTAGAACTTCCAACCATTGAAGAAGTGACTATTCGCCCACTAGAGGAACTGCCCGCCTATGCCTAAACTCTCCCCTGTGAAGTGCTCAGATCTGGTGAAGCGCCTCAAGGCGTTGGGCTTCGAGGGACCATTCGCCAGTGGCAAGCATCCATACATGGTCAAAGATGACTTGGTTCTGAGAATTCCCAATCCGCACCGACAGGAGATTGGCCCTGACTTGCTCGCACGGATACTGAGACAGGCCGGGGTTTCACACCAGGAGTGGGAGGAAAGCAAGTAGCGCGAAGACGGAAGCAATCATACAAGCTCGGCAGGTGAGAACAAGTCATGGTTAAGGAGAAAGCGTGAGAAGCGACCTTGATCGTCTCATGGAAGAACGTGGGTTGAATGCAGCTTTCATCTCGGGGGCGGTTCACGGCAACCCGGCGATGTACTATATGACCAACGGCGCAGGACTGACACAAGGGTTCGTGCTCAAGAAGCGCGGCGAGGAGCCACTGCTCCTGTGCTGGCCGATGGAGCGGGAAGTGGCCGCCGCCAGCGGACTGGCCGTCGTCAATCTGGCTCAATACGACTTTACGGCGATCCTGCGAGAGCTGGGCGACCGGCTGGCCGCCACGGTCGAGCTGTACCGCCGCATCTTTGCCGATCACGGTGTGAGCGGGAAGGTGGGCTTCTACGGGCTATCTGACCGGGGGCAGGCGTGGGTGCTGCTCAACGCGCTGGATGCCCAACTGGAGGACATCGAGGTCTACGGCGACGGCGACGTCACCCTGATCGAGGCCGCCCGCACCACCAAGGACAGCGCAGAGGCGGAGCGCATCCGCGAGACGGGGCGGCGCGTCTGCGACGTCATCGGCCAGACGATCGAGTTTCTCCAATCGCACGCCGCGAAAGACGGTGCGCTGGTGCACGCCGATGGCGCGCCGCTGACTATCGGACGGGTGCGCGAGCAGATCAACCGCTTCGTCGCCGAGCAGCGCCTGGAGGACCCCGAGGGGGTCGTTTTCTCCATCGGGCGAGATGCGGCCATCCCGCACAACAAGGGCGTCGCCGAGGATGTGATCGAGCTGGGCAAGACCATCGTCTTTGACATCTTTCCGCGTGAGGCAGGCGGCGGCTACTTTGCCGACGTGACCCGCACCTTCTGCCTGGGCTACGCGCCCCCGGAGATTGAGAGGGTCTATCGAGACGTGTACGACTGCCAGGCCAAGGTGCTGGCCTCCTACGAGGTCGGCACGGAGACGAAGCAGTACCAGCAGATGACGTGCGAGTTCTTCGCTGAGAAGGGCTATCCCACCGTCGCCACCGACTCCACGACCGAGAGCGGCTACGTGCACTCCATCGGTCACGGGTTAGGGCTGGACATCCACGAGGAGCCGCGTTTCAGCGACACGCCGGACAACACCGATGTGCTCCAGCCGGGCCACACCTTCACCTGCGAGCCGGGGTTGTACCACCCGGACGAAGGTTTTGGCGTGCGCATCGAGGACGACGTGTGGATCGATGAGGACGGCGCCATGCACAACCTGACGGATTTCTCGAAGGAGTTGGTAATCAAGGTATGATCCGCATTCTCGCCATCGAAACCTCCTGCGACGAGACGGCTGCCGCCGTGGTCGAGGACGGGCGGCGCATTCTGTCCAACGTCGTCGCGTCGCAGGTCGATCTGCACGCCCAGTACGGCGGCGTCTTTCCAGAGATCGCCTCCCGCGCCCACATTGAGGCCATCGTGCCCGTGATCGATCAGGCGATGCGGGAGGCACACCTGGGCTACGACGACCTGGACGCTGTGGCCGTGACCTACGGGCCAGGGCTGGCGGGCTCGCTCGTGGTGGGGGTCAACGCCGCCAAGGGGATCGCCCTGGGACGCGATCTTCCGCTGATCGGCGTCAACCACCTGGAGGCGCACATCTATGCCCACTGGCTGGAGGTGGAAAGCGAAGGTGCCGCCCCCGCGGACGAGTTAGAGTTCCCCTTGCTGGCCCTCCTCGCCTCCGGCGGCCATACCGAGCTGATCCTGATGCGCGGCCACGGCGACTACGAGTACCTGGGCGGCACGCTCGATGACGCCGCCGGCGAGGCTTTCGACAAAGTCGGGCGACTGCTGGACCTGCCCTACCCCGGCGGGCCACACATCCAGCGCGTCGCCATGAACGGCAACCCGACGGCCTTCCACTTTCCCCGCGCCTGGCTGGAAGATAGCTACGATTTCAGCTTCAGCGGCCTCAAGACCGCCATGCTGCGCGAGGTGCAGAAATACAGCGACCCACCCCAGGGGCAGTTACTGGCCGACATGGCCGCCAGTTTCCAGGCAGCAGTGGTAGATGTGCTTTCGCAAAAAACGGCGCAGGCGGCAGAGGAATACGGCGCTACCGCCGTGCTGCTCAGCGGCGGCGTCTCCGCCAACGCAGCCCTGCGCGAGATGACGACCGAGCGCACCAACGTGCCCGTCTACTACCCGCCACCATCGCTTTGCACCGACAACGCGGCAATGGTCGGAGCCTGCGCGTATCGCCACTTTGTCGTCGGCGAGCGGGCCGGCTGGGATCTGGACGTCGTGCCAGGGCTGCGCCTGGTGTAGATCGATCGGCAATGGGCAATCGACAGTGAACGCAACCAACTTACTTCGCAATGCCCCAATAGCAACAAGCAACCTCTTCCGCTCGCTGCGCCGCAAAGGGCTGAAATGCATCGTCCTCCCCATCAGCGGCCCCTATCCAGAGCGCGCATCCCGGCGCGACCCGCTCCCCCCGCCGCTCAACCGCCTCCTGCCCCGGTCTTCCCAGCTCAGCCTGGAGGACGTGCGAGAGATAGTGAAGCGCATCGGAAGCGACTCGCGCGTTCAGACCGTCGTCGCGCGGTTCGACACCCTGCAGACCGAATCGGCAGCGCTCTACAGCCTGCGACAGATGTTCCTCGATCTGCGCAACAAGGGCAAGCGAGTCATCGCATGGCTGCCCACCGCCGAGACCTGGGATTATTACCTGGCTTCGGCTTGTGACGAGATCATCATACCGCCGTCGGGCCGCCTCTCCGTGATCGGGCTGCGGATCGAGGCCACGTTCATCAAAGACACCCTGGCGCTGGCCGGGGTGGAAGCCGATCTCGAAGCTATCGCCGAATACAAGACCTCACCCGACACCTTCCGCCGCACGACGATGACCGAACCGCACCGGGAGATGTTCGACGCTCTCCTCAACTCCACCTTCGACGAGATCGTCGCCGCCATCGCCGAAGGGCGCGGGCTCGACCCGGAGCGGGTACGGGATCTCATCGATCGGATGCCCCTCCTGCCCGCCGAAGCGGTCGAGGCCGGGCTGGTTGACGCGGCGCTCTACGAAGACGAGCTGCCGGCCTATCTGCAACCCGCCAACGGGAAGGAGCACGAGGAACCCGCGCCGCTCTGCACCTGGCGCGACGCTTCCCGCTGGCTGATCCGGCCCATCAGACGCACCACGGGCCGATCCATCGGCGTGGTATCGGTGGAAGGCATGATCGTGCCCGGCCACAGCCGCCGTGCGCCGGTGCCAATGCCCATACTCCCGGTCGAGACGCAGGCAGGAGCAGAGACCATCGCGCAGGCGCTGCGCCAGGCCGAGGCCGATAAGCGCATCGCAGCCGTCGTGCTCTACGTCGATTCACCCGGCGGATCACCACTGGCCTCCGACCTGATCGCCCGCGAGGTGCGCCGCCTGCGGGAAAGCAAGCCGGTGGTCGTGCTGATGGGTGGGCAGGCTGCATCGGGCGGCTACTACGTCGCAGCCCCGGCAAACCGCATCATCGCACGCCCGACCACACTGACCGGCTCCATCGGCATCTGGGGTGGCAAGTTCACCCTGGACAGGCTGTATGACAAATTGGGCATGAACCGCGAGTCGCTCCAGCGGGGCAGGATGGCCGGCCTCTACTCGGAGACGGCCCTCTTCAGCAGCGAGGAGCGGGCCTGGGTGCGCCGCGACATGGGCGAGTTCTACACCATGTTCAAAGCCGTCGTGGCCGAAGGGCGGGGGATGGCAGAGGAACAGGTCGAGGAGGTCGCCCGCGGGCGAGTGTGGACCGGCGCGCAGGCGCGTGAGATCGGGTTGGTAGACGAACTGGGCGATTTCGAGACGGCACTGGCGCTGGCCAAGGAGCTGGCCGAAATCGAGCCGGAGGAAGAGCCCTCCACCGTCCAGATCAGCCCGCCGCGCCGCGAGCTGCCTGCGCCTGCCTTCCCTGCCAGCAATGAGGGCATAGCAGCTTTGCTCGACACCCTGCGAGGCCTGGCCCGCGAGCGCGTGTGGGCGCTGGCCCCGTGGACGATACATATACACACATAGCGAGAGAACCCAGATGGAAAACTCCACCCATCGTTGGAGCGCCCCGGTCAAGCGCATCATTGCCCTCATCGTTCTGGTGCTGGCGGCGCTCGTCCTCTACCGTTTCCAGGTGATCATCCCGCCACTGGCGATCTCGCTCCTGATAGCCTTCATCCTCGATCCCATCGTCGATTTCCTCACCGACCGGTTGCGGTTTCCGCGCGGTTTAGCCACGACGCTCGTCTTCCTGATCGTGATCGTCGCCGGGCTAGGATTGGTCGCCACGCCAGTTGCCATCATCCCAAGCCCGCGGGAGATAGCGACCACCGTCCAATCGGTCATCGACAATACCCTCACCGGCGTTGACGCGTTTTTCAGCCACCCGCTAGAGCTCGGCGAGTACTCGCTGAACCTGAGTAGCGTGTACGACGAATTGAGCAGTATGGTGGAATCCTACACACGCTCGGTGCTGCAGGGAACATTCGCAATCGCCGGCGGTATCGCAGAGGGAGCCTTCTGGCTGCTCTTTATCCTGATGGCCTCCTTCTACCTGGTAAAGGACATAGACCGCCTGGTCGAGCAGATCGACAATCTGGCTCCCCCTGGCTATCGCGACGATTTCGTGCGTTTGCGCCGACAGATCAGGAACGTGTGGCACGCCTTTCTGCGCGGCCAGTTACTCCTGGCCGTGATGCTCGCGGCCGTCACAGCCCTTGTCTTCGGGGCCATCGGCGTTCCTTTCGCGTGGGTGATGGGACTCCTGGCCGGGATCATGGCATTCATACCCAACATCGGTCAGATCGTCGCCGCCATACCACCGATCCTGATGGCCTTCTTCCAGGGTTCCACCTTCTTGCCGATGAGCAACTTCGGGTTCGCCGTGTTGGTCTCCGTGACGTACATCGTGATCACATTGATCTACAACAATGTGCTCGTGCCCCGCATCCTGGGCAGGAGCCTCAGATTGCACCCTCTGGTGGTGCTGATCGCCGCCATCGTCGGGGGCCTCATGGGAGGGATACTGGGCATGTTGCTCGCCGCCCCAATACTGGCCACCCTGCGCATCATAGGCCGCTACGTCATCTGCCGCCTCTACGACCGCAATCCCTTCGCCGAGCCAGAGATAGAGGAGCCGCCCAAGGGGGCCTCCCTCAAGCAGACCGGCCAGGCGATACTGCGTCGCCTGCGAAGGAAACGAGAGGAGGAAGAACCATCAGATGAGTAAGCAAGTCCATCGCTGGAACAACACCACCAAAACCGTCGTCATCCTCGTCGCCCTGGTGCTGCTGGCGCTCGTCACCTACCGTTTCCAGGACGTCATCCCGCCGCTGGCTATCGCCTTCCTGCTGGCCTTTATCCTCTCCCCCCTGGTCGGTTTCCTCACCAACCGCCTCCGCATCCCGAGGGGGCTGGCTGCGGCTCTCGTTCTGCTGGTTCTCGTCGTCGGGCTGATAGCCACCCCCATCGCGGCCGTTCCGAGCATTCAAGAGGGAGTGCGATCTGCGCAGGGCGAGATCACCGGCATCATCAACGAGATCGGCAACTTTCTCACCGAGCAGCCGCCCGCGGAGATCTTGGGCTACACCATCAACTTGACCGATTTCTACGACCAGATCAGCGGGATCCTGAACTCTTTCGTGTCCATCGTCGCGCAGGAGACGCTGAACATAGTGCTCATGGTCGCCTCGGGTGTCCTATGGTTGATTTTCATCCTGATGATCGCATACTACCTGCTCAAGGACGGCCCCCGTATCATCGAGCAGATCGATAGACTCCCTCCGCTGGACTACCGGGAGGATTTCGTGCGCCTGCGAAAACAGGTCACGGAAGTATGGCACGCCTTTCTGCGCGGCCAGCTTTTGCTATGTGCAGTGATAGCCATTATCACCACCCTGGTGTGCTGGATCGCCGGCCTTCCCTATCCGGGGGCACTGGGGTTGCTGGCAGGCCTCCTCGAGATCGTCCCCAACATCGGCCCCACCCTGGCCGCCGTGCCGGCAATCCTGCTGGCCCTTTTCGAGGGATCACGTTCCCTACCGATAAGCAACTTTTGGTACGCCGTGCTCGTCGCCGGGCTGTACGTCCTCATCCAGCAAATCGAAAACAATTTCCTCGTGCCGCGCATCATGGGATACAGCCTCAATCTGCACCCGGTTCTGGTGCTGATCGGGGTCGTCATCGGCGGCAGCGTGGGCGGCATCTTGGGTATGCTGCTGGCCGCGCCAACGCTGGCGACGCTGCGGGTGCTGGGCCGCTACGTTTTCTTCCGCGTCTACGATCTCGACCCCTTCGCCGAGCCGGAAGAGAAACCACCTCGTCAGCCAGGCCCACTCGGCAAAGCGCGCAGGCATGCCCTGAATCGGCTGCGCAGGAAGAGAGCAGTGCAGGCGACAAAAGCGCAGATCCGGCCAGGGGAACTGGCGGACAGGCCCGCCGTTGAGGAGATCTGCGCGCGGGTTTTCAAGTGGGAGGACTATGTCCCCGCAGCATGGGAGGAGTGGGTAGCTGACCCTCACGGCCAACTGGCCGTCGCGGAGGTAGATGGCCAGATCGTGGGATTTGGCAAGCTAAGCCGCCTGGAGGAAGACGAATGGTGGCTGGAAGGGCTGCGGATCGATCCTGACCATCAAGGGAAAGGCATCGGCGGACAGTTGCAGGCGCATTTGCTCGATCAGGCGCGTCACCTGGGGCACGGCACCCTGCGCTACGGCACGCATTCGCTGAACGAGCCAATCCACCACATCTCGGCGCGCCACGGACTCCGCAAGGCAGCCGTTTACCGATCCTATGGGGCCGACCCTCTCCCTCCCACCGACGGCCCCCTGCCGAGGCAACTGACCGAAGCAGACATCCCGGCAGCGTGGGCCTTGATCAGCCGATCACCCCGCTATCAGGCAGCAAGCGGCCTACATGAAATCTCGTGGCAGTGGAAAGGCCTGAAGCACGTGCAACTGGCTCGCCATCTAGAGTCGGGCGACGGGTGGGGTATGGACATCAACGGCGAGCTGGCCGCTTTGGCCCTGGCGCAGTGGTCGAGTGAGGATCAGACGCTGCACTTTGGCTACGTGGATGGCTTGGACGAAGCCCTCGTCATCCTCCTGCAGGGGCTGCGAAGGCTGGCCGCTCAGCGGGGACAGCCGGCGGTGAAGATCAAGCCAGTGGACGAACCCGCGCTCGTCGCAGCGGTCGAGGCGGCGGGCTACGAGCGCAGTTGGGACCGCGATATCTGGATTTTTGAAAAGCCGCTGGAGGAAGAGACGCAGTGCGAGCAGACGTCGCCATCGTAGGCGCCGGGCCAGCCGGGTCGATCGCCGCGCACCGGCTGGCCGCCGCTGGCGTCCGGGTGGCGCTCCTGGAGCGCGCCACCTTCCCCCGCGACAAGCCCTGCGGAGACGGGGTGAGCGGAGACGGCCTGGCCGCCCTGGCTCGCACCGGCCTGGGGGAGTGGGCCTCCCAATTCGCCGCGCCAGGGATGCTGCGCCTCACCTCTCCTGACGGCCAGGTGCTCGACGTGCGGCCGGAGGCGAGCGACGGCCACTGTTACGGACGCACCATTCCCCGGCGGTTGCTCGACGCCCGGCTGGCCCAGACGGCGGTCGAGGCCGGGGCGCGCTTGCTCGAATCCACGCGGGTGCAGGGCGTGGAGCAATCGGACGGCCGCCCGGCCCGCGTCTGCGCCGAAGGGCTGGCCGTGGAGGCCCAGATGGTGATCCTGGCCGACGGCAGCAACTCCCTCATCACCCGCCGGATGGGGCTGCTGCGGGAACCGCCCGAGCTCACCGCCATCAGGCAGTACTTTGCCGGCGACACCGGCCCTGCCGAGCGGCTGGAGATCCACTTTGAGCGCTCGATCACGCCCGGCTATATCTGGCTTTTTCCGATGAACGACGGCCACGCCAACGTCGGCACCGGCACCTTCACCCGGCGGGTGCGTCGGGGAGAAACGGCGCTGCGGGAGGTTCTGGAGCGCTTCACGGCAGGACTGGCAGCGGACGGGGGACGGCTGGCGCGGGCCGAGTCGGTGGGACCGCTGCGCGGCCACGCGCTGCGCACGCGATTGGGCAGCACGCGCACCCACGCTGCGCGGGTCCTGGTGGCCGGGGACGCAGCAGGGCTGGTAAGCCCTCTCTCAGGGGAGGGCATCGCACGGGCGATGGAGAGCGGCGAGATGGCCGCAGCGCATGCGCTGAGGGCGCTGGGGACGGGCGATTTTTCGGCGCGGGCATTGGCCCCCTACAGCCAGGCCCTGAAGGCCCGCTACGGGGCCGAACAGTGGGCGGCGCGCATCGTGCGGCTGGCGTTGAACGCACCCAGCCTGCTCAACCGCATCTTTCGCAAGCTGCGGCAGGATGAGGAGCTGGCGCTGCTCGTGGGCTACGTCATCATCGGCCACGAATCGCCCCGCGCGGTGCTGCAGCCCAAGACTTTGCTGCGGCTGTTGAGTTAACCCCCTGACCTCTCCCCCGAGCCGCCGAAGGCAGCTTGAGGGTGGGAATGGGGGGAGCAAAACCGGAGGCAATCTATGGAGGAACCTACCATCGAGATCCTGGCCGAAACCGACCGCTTCAACCTAGTGCGGACCGAGGAGCCGGACGGGGAGACGATCTACCACCTGGAGATGGGGAACGTCACCGTCCATTTCTTCCAGGAGGAATGGGAAGAGCTGGTCAAAGTTATCCACGACCTGGGAGCGCATGCTACAGCAGGGTAAGCCCACGCCCCAGCTTCAGCAGTGGTACGATAGACTGGCCCCCGTCGTCGCAGAGGCGCAGGCGCGGCTGCGCGCCGTCGCGCCGGGGAAGCTGGCGCTGCACAGCGGCTGCGAGCAGGATGGGGACGGCAACTTTCGCCTGGCCTTCTTCTGGCAGGAGTACGTCGTCTCCGGCGGCGATTTCACCGTCCGCCGCACCGACGACGGCGAGGAGACACCGTCCTTCATCGCCAGCCTGATCCTCACCTATCTGGTGACCGCCGACGGCACGACCCCTTCGAGCCGCTGGATCGGCTTCCGCGATCTGCCCGACGGCACGTTCTACGTCCAGGCGTTCGAGGGCTACTCCGGCGGGCGGCTGGCGCGAGAGCTGGAGCCACGAGGCGGCATTGAGGCCTTCCGCCGCGCCGCAGAGCGCTTGGAGGGCGAGCCGCTTCCGCTGGGCGATGCGGGCTACGCCTTCGCCGTCCTGCCACGGGTGCGCCTGGCAGTGACGTACTGGGAGGGAGACGAAGAGTTCCCCTCACAGGCGCGGGTGCTCTTTGAAGACACCGCCGCACACTACCTGCCCACCGACGGGCTGGCGATCCTGGGCAGCCAGTTGGTCGGCAAGATCTTGAAAGCGGCGCAATAGGACAGCAAGACCTCCGAAGTTGTGCGAACCCGCGGTTCGCCTGAAACCTTGAGGGGTCTGATCATCTTCCCCCCTCCCCCGACCTGTGGTAAAATACGCCCGGCATGGACGCAAAGACCGAAGAAAAGCCAACCGGCCCGATGAGCATATTTGCCTGCGTCATGGCCGGTTTTGAGATATTCGCGCGGAACTGGTGGCCGCTGGCCATCCCCCTGTTGCTCGACCTGTTCCTGTGGCTGGGACCGCAGCTCTCGATAGCCCCACTGATGACGGCGTTCCTGAGACTCGTCAAAAGCACCCAACCCGCTGCCGACCCAACAGCGATACAGGCACTGGAAACGTTCGGCCAAAAGTTCGACCTGTTTTCGATCATCAGCATAGTGCCGCTGCTCAACACACCCAGCCTGCTCGCCCGGCACGCGCCAGGGGTGGTATCGCCGCTGGGCGAGCGCGCCGTGCTCCCGGTCGCGAACGTGCTGGCGCTCGCCGCCTGGGGGATCGCATTGGTTCCCGTGGGCCTGCTTACAGGGTTCACCTACATGAACGCGCTGGCTCGCAGCGTCCGGCTGACACATCCGGCGGGGGAGGAAACATCCACGGGCGATCCGGCGGCATCCAAGGCAGGTGAAGGCACGGACACAGAACTGCTGATCGTCGGCCTGGCGCTGAACACGCTGCTGAAGCTGATCCGCGTCCTCTCGTTCGCCGCCATCCTGTTCGTCGCTGGCGTGGTTTTCCTCCTCATCTGGATCGTGGTGAGTGGGGCGGCCGCCGTCATCGCGGACATTTTCGGCCTGGTGGCTTCGGGACTCATCATGGGGATAGGGAGCTTTGTCGCGCTGCACCTGCTGTTCGTCCTCCACGGCATGCTGCTGGGCGAGCGCAGGCTGCCACGGGCCATCGTGGAAAGCGTCGCACTCGTCCGCGTGAACTTTTTGCCCGTGACCGGGCTGGTGCTGTTGGCAATATTGATCTACGAGGGGCTGGGCTACGTCTGGTCGCTGCCGCCGGGCGACTCGTGGCTGCTGCTGGTGGGCATCCTGTGCAACAGCGGAGTCACCACAGCCCTGATCATGGCTACCTTTGTATTCTACCAAGATCGCCTCGCGCAGTTGGCGGGTGCGAGCAGGATCAAGATCTGAGCGGAGTCGGCATGGTGAAGAAAAACAGACAAGCGGCGAACGGCGTCGAGCAATACGGCGCGGCAGACGTCCAGGTGCTGGAAGGGCTGGAGGCGGTGCGCCGCCGGCCGGGCATGTACGTCGGCGGCACCGACGTCAAGGCGCTGCACCACCTGGTGTACGAGGTGGTCGATAACTCTATCGACGAGGCGCTGGCCGGGGTCTGCGACCACATCGAGATCACCATCCACCCCGATTCGAGCGTCACGGTGACCGATAACGGGCGCGGCATCCCCACCGCACCCCACCCCGAAAGGAAAATCTCCACGCTGGAGCTGGTGCTGACGACGCTGCACGCCGGCGGCAAATTCGGCGGCAGTGGGTACAGGGTCTCCGGCGGGCTGCACGGCGTGGGCGTCTCGGCGGTCAACGCCCTCTCCGAGTGGATGGAGGTGACGGTGGACGACCCCCGTGACGGGCGGCAGCACTTTCAGCGGTACGAGCGCGGCAGGCCGGTGGCGCCGCCGAAAAACGTGCGCAAGGCCAAGGGCCACGGCACGCGGGTCGCGTTCCGCTTCGACCCGACCATCTTCAAGGACGTGGACTATCGCTTCGACACGCTGGCGCAGCGCTTGCGCGAGATGGCCTTTGTCACGCGGGGCGTCACCATCAGGCTGGTGGACGAACGGGAGGAGCCGTTCCCGCACCAGATGACGTTCTACTTCGAGGGGGGCATCGAGTCGTTCGTGTGCTACCTCAACCGCAACCGGGACGTGCTCCACGACGTGGTGCACGCCGAGCGGGACATAGACAGCATCGGCATCGAGGTGGCGTTGCAGTATTCCGACGCCTACGCCGAGTCGGTCTACTCCTTCGCCAACACCATCCACACCGTCGACGGCGGGACGCACCTGACCGGCCTGCGCTCCGGCATCACGCGCACGATCAACGACTACGCCCGCAGGGCGGGGCTGCTGAAGGACAAGGACGACAACTTTTCCGGAGACGACGTGCGCGAAGGGCTGACGGCCATCGTCTCCATCAAGCACCCCGACCCGCAGTTCGAGAGCCAGACCAAGGTCAAGCTGATGAACGCCGAGATCAAGGGGCTGGTGGAATCGGTGGTGGCGACGGCGCTGGGCGAGTTCCTGGAACGGAACTCGAGGGCGGCGCGCAAGATCGTCGAAAAGTGCCTCACCAGCTCGCGGGCGCGGGCGGCGGCGCGCAAGGCGCGCGACCTCGTCATCCGCAAGAGCGCGCTGGAGAGCCTGACGCTGCCGGGCAAGCTGGCCGATTGCTCCGAGCGGGACGCGAACAAGACGGAGCTGTTCATCGTCGAGGGCGACTCGGCGGGCGGATCGGCCAAGCAGGGGCGCGACCGCCACTTCCAGGCCATCCTGCCGCTGCGGGGCAAGATCCTGAATACGGAGCGGGCGCGACTGAACAAGGTGCTCGATAGCAAGGAGGTGCAGGCGCTCATCTCGGCGCTGGGGTGCGGCATCGGCAACGAGTTCGACCTGGAGAGCCTGCGCTACAACCGTATCGTTTTAATGTGCGATGCTGACGTAGATGGAGCCCACATCGTCACGCTGCTGCTGACCTTTTTCTTCCGCTACATGCAGGAGCTGATCGAGGAGGGGCATCTGTTCATCGCCCAGCCGCCGCTGTATCGCGTGGCGGCCGGGAAGACGGTGCAGTACGCCTACACCGAGGCGGGGAAGGACGAGATGCTGGCGGAGCTGAAGGGGCAAAAGGTGACCTTGCAGCGGTACAAGGGGTTGGGCGAGATGAACCCGGAGCAGCGCTGGGAGACGACGATGAACCCGGAGCAGCGCACGCTGTTGCAGGTGACGATCGAGGACGCGGCGATGGCGGATAGCACCTTCGACATGCTGATGGGCTCCTCCGTCCCACCGCGCAAAAAGTTCATCCAGACCCACGCCAAGGAAGTGCGGAATTTGGATGTGTAGAGTTGTGGGGCATCCCCACTAGACACACTCGCCCCGGCGTTTGCCGGGGCTTTCGCTTCTGGGCTGGAAGAGGGCCATTGCAAGACCCGCTTATTTGTTCAACCAGTCTTCAACCTCGGCAAGCACCTGGCTCAAGGTCGGTTGGTCGGCTGGGGCCAAGCGGTCGGCTGACCCGACGTGCTTGTGATGAGGATGGGTAGCGATTTCGGGATGGTGCGGCGCATTGTCGTAGCGAAACACCCGCTGTCCCTCTCGAACGTAGGTATAGGCGTAATGCACGCGAACCGGGTAGCCCAGCTCGGTGCTGACCACCTCGTAGAGATCGAGATAGGAACTGTCCCAGAAAACGACCCGGCACCGGATGAGCCCATTGTAATCATCCGATGCCAGGCAGACGACCGGCTCCTCGATCTTGCCGATCTGAACGTTCTGCTGCAGGCCACGCTCGACAGCGGCAGAGTACTCGTCGATAATCACGCTGGCGTGAACTCGCTCTGCATGAACTGCCGCACAGGGAGCGACGTCAAATAGAGATGATACAGGCCAGCCCACATCATCAGGTCATCGTCGTCGCCCAACTCGCCGTTCTCATAGCGGCGGTAGAACTCGATCGTCGAGTACCCGTACCTGTCCTCGTAAGCGCGCAATCGTTCACTGAGATCGTCAAAGCTTAGACGCTGGGGTTTGAACATACCATTCACTCCACTTGAACCGGTCACTACCTTGTTCCATTATAACATCCCTATGACTTCTCTGCAACGAGCCGGCGGGTTGCATTGCCCGCTATTCCTGTGATCGAACCTTCAAGGTGCCCATAGACTCCTCCGTCCCGCCGCGCAAAGAGTTCCTCCAGACCCACGCCAAGGAAGTGCGGAATCTGGATGTGTAGAGTCGCGATAGATACCCGCTAGACACACGCGCCCCGGCGCCTGCCGGGGTTTTTTCCAATTGCGGGGATCGGGTGCAGGCGTTGGGTCTCGGCCTGGAGCCTTGACCCAACCTACTTGGCTTACTTTCTACCACCTACTTCCTCAAACGAAGCGCCGATGTGGTACCAGTGATGTAGTTGATCAGCTCTGCTACTTGGCGACAACTCTCGCCATGCCAGGGCTTTCGCACTGGGAAAACTATTCCGGAAATAGCTCAAGATACGCCCGCCTCGCGGCTTCCTGGCAGCCTTCCGCAGAATATCGGACTTGCAGCTCAGCATCATTGGCATAGGTATCGTTCGCAGCGTACGTCAATACCTCGTTCAGTACAATAAAAGGTGCTTTGCGGTCAACGATCACGGAACGGAACGCCTCGAACACCAACAGAAGATGAATGATCCCTCTCAAGTATTGATGATGGATTTCGTGGGCAATCCCCTGACCACGTCCCATCTTGAAGCCAGAAGTCGAGGCGAATACGCCGACGTTGCAGCCGTGGTCTTGCATCCTCTGACAGTGTAGTGCGAACTCCTCGTTGGTCGCTGGATCGATATGATTCTTGGCCTCCATGTACATTTGCACGCTACACTGATTGGAAAGGGCTTCACCCCAACACCTCAGGATCGCGCTCTTGTTGAGCGGGCCGGCACCATCGACTTGCCACTTGCTTGGAGCAGACAACTCGTCAATGTCACGAGCAAAGCCCCCTCTCTCCAGGAAGTACCTTAGCAGATCCTCAAGCGGCTGTCCCTTGAGTTCGGTCTTGTCGTCTTCTGGCTGCGCCACTTCTTGAGTTGAGACCACGTATGCGACATATTTGGCGGAGTACACAGCCGGGTCCCACCCTTCCCCTATCGCAAAGCTCCACTCCAGGGGATAGGGGAAGTCCTCGATGCCAGCAACCCGCTCAGTGAACTCCTCGAACTCCTCCCAGGTAGCATACGACTCAGTTTCAGTTGCCATCGGTGCCTGGCTTCCTGAAAAGTATCTCGATCTCGATATCCTCAGCCCCATCGATCGGCCCCCCACAGTCGACGCACCAATACTGGCCTTCGGAAGCCAGTTCCCTCACAGCACGCACCGACTGTTGCGGCCAGCCCACGATGCGATCACACTCGCGGTGTCGAGGCCTGAAGAAAGCCTTAAGATGAGTCAGCGCGAGCAGGGCGAAAAGGACGCGTTTGACAACGGGGCCAGGCACCCCCGAGGACTGCGAGATCTCGGTGATGGGAACTGATCTGACAGGGTACTGGTCAAGGAATGCCTTCACGACCGAAACGACCAAGTGACCATCAGGCGGGTCTACGTCGATCTTCTCGAACGGTACTTGAATCTGTTCCATAGATCAGCTCTCCGGGAAAAGCGCGTCGAGGTTGTAGGGATTCTCTAGATCATCGGCGGTTTGCGATTGGTCAACGGCGTGGCGCAGTCGATCAGCCACATCCTCTCGGTAGTTCTGGACAAGTAGAATGGGGTCGCGTTCTGTGTCCGGTCGACCGTAAAGAGTTTGCATCAGAACACTGCCACCGCGCGGTCCGAGTGGCGCATCCAGAACACAGAGGGATGTGTAACTTTCCTCCTTCAGAGCTCGGAAAAGGATGTAGAGATCTATGCCTGCAAGGGGATGCGACCGGCCGCGTCTCGCTGCCTCTTGCCTGAGTTTATCGGAAAAGTCGTCGAATATGTCCTTCAAGGGAATCAAACCTTGCTTTAGGTCGAGTTCTGCCTGATCCTGCGGCTCGATCATCCAGCCCATATCTCGCGCTCCTTCTCGAGTTTCAAGATAGAGAGCAAGATCGGAAAAGTATATGGGGCGGAGCTTAAAAGGCAGGATACTGGCCAACTGAGCACGAGCAGACCAGAAGACATTCTGGTAGCGGTAGGGGATTAAGGGACTTGTACCCTCTGTGAACGAAGATGGCTCGCAGAAAGTTGGCATTGAGACTTCGACCAGGCGATGGCGGAGCAACACGCGCACGATCACCGGAATACGAGCAAGGAAGAGATCCTCGTATGTGTCCTGAGAGCCGCGTGGCACCCTGAGACATCGGGAGCAACTGAACACGAGAGAGACAGTATCCCCAATCATGTCGCGAACGTAGATGGATTCAAGCAGACATGAACGCGGCGGAGGCCGTGTCAGTCCGTTGAAAAAGGCCTGGTGCTGTTCAGATGCAGAGATGTCATGCTGGCGATCAAGATAGCTGAGAAGGCTCGGAACAGACGCATACTGCTCACCCTCGCTGATGCAGAAGTACGTCAAGACAGGGAAGTAGAAATCGTGGTCCGCCCGCGAGAGCACAGCACCGATAGCCTCTGCATCGGAAGCACCTGCGATCGCTTCCGCCAGAGCGTATCTCCGCGATAGGCCAGCTGAGGATGAAGGTATCTCTGGATCCCCTATCTGGAGGAACTCGGCGATCATTCTAAGATGGTCAATGCAGTAGACTCTACTGAGGACGCTGAGTGGATCGAGGGAACCTCTGGGACGCTTGCACGCCTCTTTGAAGTCGTCCAGTGAGTCGTAGTCTCTTCCCAGCACGTGTCACCCCCTAGGAACAAGTATAGTCTCGCAGCAGCGTCAGCCAGCCGGACCCTATAGACCACCCCTTTGTACCTTCACCTTCGACATAGGCGGGCGGCCCGCGTAAGTCGTTTCCAAGATTACGCTGCTCCTAGTCTCTACACTCCCACCAGACGTGCCAGTCTTCATCCGTATTGCGGATAATGAGAAAGTAATCGCCACCGTCAACTCGTTCCAGCGCTTCGCCCACGAGCGGGCCGGTTAGGTCTGATTGAAACTCGTTTACGATCGCCGGTGGGCATCCCCGGGTCTCGATTTCCTCAACACTGCACAAATGAACGATCAAGGAAGCAGATCCGTAAGGATTGGGCTCGACGCTCCAATTGAAGATGGATTTTCTGCACGCGGGTAGGGTATAGTTTCCCGTAACGGCATCTCCTGTTCCTGTAACGTCCATCCCTTCGGCGACTGGCGCGGCGCCATCTTGACACTCAACCCTGACTCTCCACGGTTCGTCAGTGTTCTCCGTGGAGAAGAAATACTCACCGCCCTTTAGAGGTTGAAGCGCAGATCCACTATGAACGCCAACGACGTCACTCGAGAATTCATTGACTAGGAGTATTTCGCGGTCGGCATCGACATTGTGTAGGTTGATAATGATGGAAGCTGATCCGTACGCGTTGGGTTCTACCTCCCAATAGAACACCGCCTTGCCACAACGAGGAAATTCGTAGTTGTCAGTGACCGTGTTTCCAATCCCGTCGAGTTCTGCAAGTACAACGGGTTCGGTGTACGTCGGCACGGTTGGCTCTGGTGTGTTCGTCGGGGATGGGGTATCTGTCGGTTCTGGTTCGTCCGTTGGTTCAGCCTCTTGCGTCGGTCCCGGTTCTTCGGTTTCACCTACATGGCCGGTGGTGCCTGCGGCAGTTGGTTCTTCTGTAGGTTCTTCCCCGACGGGCGTGCTTGCTGATTCCTTGCTGGATCCACAAGCCAGGGAAATGATGAGTATTGCTGCTGCTATGATTAGCGGCCAGTGCTTTTTCATTTCTCTCCTTTCATTTGAGCGCAGCGTGGGTGGCAGGGCCTCTGATGTGCATTACCACGCCTGTCTGCGTATCGCCTGCCCGGAACCCAACGGCGGTCTTTTTCAACCAACTAAACGACGGCGCACCCGTCCCACGGACGGAGCGCGCCGCCTGTACGCCATCCAGTCTGTTGTCGCCAAGCCTGCTCGCACACCGCTCTACCCTTCCCTGTCGCTACCCATGCAACCAAAACTATAGCACACTTCCCCCGGCAGGGCAAATGGCGCAGGCACCCGCTTGCCCATCCCCTTCCCCGATGCTACCCAGCGCCTATCGGCGCTGTCGCCCCCAGCGACAGGTTGGGCGACGCTCCACCCAGTCAAGAACAACCCTTCCCAAAATTCAGTCTTCCCAATACTTGTACTCGCCAGTCACTGTGGGGATGATAGCAATAGCTGGTGTCTCATCGGGATGTGCGCTAATGATGGCTTTAACAACAGCTTCAATTCGTTCCTTACGGCAAATGGCCTCTATGCGATTCTCTTCTCTCTCAAATTGCTCACCTCTCGCACCAGCCTTGTCCCAAGCTTTATCCAAGACACGATACTGGCACACACATTGAGTAACATACGTCACGCGGTCGTAGTGTCTATCATCCACTGTACCAGCGCCAGCCTCGCACATTGCCACTCGTACAACTTCGGTATATTCGGTGGGAACATGGACAACTATCATTACGTATTCGGTCAAAGTCACACCTCTTGTTCTTCAAGCACGCGCCGCGCCGCCCAACCTATTTGCTGCCTGCTGATGCCCCCCCCGCCTCTGGCGCGGGAGCCCGTGTCGTTCTCTGAATTCAGGGACGACAACGTGCATTGCCGGTCCTGTCTGCGTATCGCCTGCCTGGGACCCAACAGTGGCTTTTTCAACCAACTAGATGACGGCGCACCCGTCACACGCGAGGCGCGCCGTTTGCGGGTCATTCGACCTGTTGTCGCCCAACCTGCGCGTACACTGCCTTACCCGTTCCCTTGCGCCATCCCCGCTGCGGCAAGTCTAGCACAGTTCCCCCGGCGGGGCAAATGGGCGCAAGAACCCACTTGCCCATCCCCTCCCCCGATGCTATACTCCCCCAACAAGAAGGCACGATGACGAGAGCCAGAGCCTTATTCACCCTGCTCGCCAGCGGAGGCCTGCTGCTGCTTTCGGCCTGCTACGGGGTCGAGCAGCCGGGCGCGACCCAACCGCCGACCGCTGCCGCGACGGCGACGCTTGCGCCCATTCCGAGCAGGCCGCCCCCCCCCCCCCCCCCCACCCCGCCCCCCCCCCCCCCCCCGACCCCCCCCCCCC
>DAOUDX010000320.1:0-15089 GCA_034430835.1 Anaerolineae bacterium | reverse complement strand
GTGCGCTCTGGCGGCACTGCTTGCGGAGGTAACCTAGCATGCCAATCGAATTGGGAATCTGGAGAATCGATGGAAAGCTCCAGCGGGTCACTGCTTCTCGTCTGGACAACGAGAGCAAGCTGGAGGATTTCCTGGAACAAGACCCCAACCTACTGGGCACCGACGTCTTGATCATCGGCCGGCAGGTGACCACGGGGTTTGGGAAAAAGATCGATCTGCTCGGCATCAACGCCGACGGACAACTGGTGGTGATCGAACTCAAGCGAGATCGCACACCGCGTGACGTCGTTGCCCAGCTCCTCGACTATGGATCGTGGGTCAGGGACCTCAGCTACGAGGAGATCACCGAGGCCTACGAGGATTATGCCGGCTCTGATCAAGAGCCCGTCCAGTTTGAGCAAGCCTTCTCCGACAAGTTCGGTGCAAGCCCGCCAGAGACCCTGAACGAGGGTCATCAGCTTATCGTCGTCGCCTCTGAGCTGGACCCCAGTACGGAGCGAATCATCACCTACCTGGCTCAGGGCTATGGCGTTCCCATCAACGCCGTCTTTTTCCAGTATTTCAACGATGGCGGCAACGAGTATCTCACACGGACGTGGCTGCACGACCCAAGGGAGGTGGAAGCGGCTTCTTCAAGAGCAGTAGCAGGCTCAAGAAAGAGAGAGCCCTGGAACGGTCAAGACTTTTACGTCTCGCTGGGAGAAGGCGATGATCGCTCCTGGGATGACTGCGTCCGTTACGGGTTTATCTCTGGAGGACAGGGACGTTGGTACAGTCGCACATTGGAGATGCTGTTTCCAGGCGCTCGGGTCTTTGCGTGTATCCCCGGCACAGGCTATGTGGGCGTTGGGACGGTGATGGAAGAGGTGCAACGCGTTCGAGATTTCACCGTGGAGATCGACGGTGAGATGATTCCTATCCTGAAGGCTCCACATCTCGTTGCACCACGTATGGACAAGAACGCAGACGATCCGGAGCTATCAGAATACTTGGTCAGAGTCGAATGGATCAAGACGTTGCCCAGGGGAGAGGCGATCTGGGAGACCGGAATGTTTGCAAACCAGAACACGGTTTGTCGCCTCCGAAATCGGTTTACGCTAGAACGACTACTGGAGCACTTTGAGTTAGAGGAGTAAGGCTTTGCTCGGTCCTAACGAAGCCAAGACGCGCAAGGACCTCATAGACCCCGCTCTCAAGCAGGCCGGCTGGGACGTGTATAACCCCGACCAAGTCGGCATCGAGATCCCCGTCGATGGCTTCGACCCCGCCGCGTGGAAGACACTCGAGGCCAAGCTGCGGCAGCTGGGCGAGGAGGGTGTCCCCTACGACGCGGAGCTGCCCAAGGGGGTATGCGACTATGCCCTCTACCGGCCCAACGGCGAGATCATCGCTGTGGTGGAGGCCAAGCGCACCAGCGTCGATCCCCGCCTGGCCGAACCTCAAGTCGAGTTCTACGTCACCGAGATCGCAAAGCGTCAGAGCTTTCAGCCCTTTGGCTTTGCTACCAATGGGCACGACATCTATTTCCACGACGTGGGCCGGGCACCCAAGCGCCAGGTATACGGCTTTTTCTCGCCGGACGACCTGGAGAACCTGCTCTACCTGCAGCAGCACCAACAGCCCTTCAGCGCTGCCTCACCTCGGCTGGACATCGTCGACCGCCCGTACCAACTGGAGGCCGTGCGCCGCGTGTGCGAGACCTTTGAGCGCGGCAGGCGCAAGACGCTGCTGGTGATGGCCACCGGCACCGGCAAGACGCGCACGGCCATGGCGCTGGTCGACGTCTTCCTGCGCACTGCCCAAGCGCTGCGCATCCTGTTCGTCGCCGACCGGGACGCGCTGGTGCAGCAGGCGCTGGACGACGGCTTCAAGGCTTTCATCGAGGAGCCCAACACCCGCATCTACACGGGTGATATCAAGCACAACAAGCGCCTGTACGTGGTGACCCTGCAGACGCTCAACAACTGCTTTCGCGAGTTCACGCCCGGCTTTTTCGATCTGGTCATCTTTGACGAGGTGCACCGCTCGATCTTCAACCGCTGGAAGGAGCCGCTGCAATACTTTGACGGGCGCATGATCGGGCTGACCGCCACGCCGGCGGCCTTTATCGACCGCAACACCTTTATCGAGTTCGAGTGCTACGACGGCGTGCCGACCTTCTTCTATTCCTATGAACAGGCCATCGCGGACGGCTATCTGGTAGACTATGTCCCCTACGTCGCCCGCACAAAGTTCCAGCGGCGCGGCATCCGGGGGGCCGACCTGGACGAGGAGGAACGCAACACGCTGATCGAGCAGGGCATCGACCCGGACGAGATCGACTTTTCCGGCACCGATCTGGAGATCAAGGTCACCAACCGCGATACGCTGCGCGCACAGTGGCAGGAGGTGATGGACGTGTGCTACAAGGACCCCTCCGGTCTACCCGGCAAGACGATCGTCTTTGCCCTGACCCAGCAGCACGCCCTGCGCTTGCAGACCGCGTTCGAGGAGATGTACCCCGACCATCCCGGCCTGTCGGAGGTCATCACCTACCAGACCAAGTACGCCAAGCGCGAGATCAAAAAGTTCAAAAAGGAGAGCAAGCCGCGCATCGCCATCTCGGTGGACATGCTAGAGACCGGCATCGACGTGCCGGAGGCGGTCAACCTGGTCTTTATGCGGCCCGTCCAATCCCGCATCAAGCTGGAGCAGATGATCGGCCGGGGCACCCGCCCTCACGCCGCCTGCAAGCATCCCGACTGGCTGCCCGACGGCCACAAGAAGGAATTCCTGATCATCGACTTTTGGGAGAACGACTTTGGCAAGTCGCCGGAGGAGGTCGTGGCGCAGAGCCTGCCGGTGCTGGTGGCGCTTTTCAACACCCAGCTCAAGCTGCTCGAATGCACCCTCGATGACCAGGAATGCGGCGACAGCCAACAATCCATCGCCGCGCTGCGCGCCCAGATCGCCCGCATCCCCACCGAATCGTTCCCGGTGAAAAGAGAGTGGTCCAAGATCGAGCGCGCCTGGGGGGATGCGTTCTGGCAGTACCTCACCCAGGCCGACGTGGACCTGCTGCGCAACCACGTGGGGCCGCTGCTGCGCTACGCGCCCGACGTGGACGTGCAGGCCGAGACCTTCACCCACAAGGTGGAGCGGCTCAAGCTCAAGATCGCCACCGGCGCCGATACGGTCAGCACAGCGCGCGCCATCGCCGAGGACGCCAGCCGCGTCCCGCCCCAGTTCGTCGAGCGCGAGCCCCGGCGCAAGGCGGCCCGCGACCTATGCCTCTCGCCCCGCAGGTTGCAGCAGGCCAGCGTGGACGAGCTGAACCAGGTCATCGAGGCGCTGTCCGGCCTGATGAAGAAGCGGACGAAAAAGTCCAGCCCGTTGCTCGAGCTCGACCTGCCCGACGAGATCGAGCTGCGCGGCTACATCCTGCTGCAGGGGATGACTCAGCCGGTGTATGCCGAGGAGTACCGCCGCCGCGTCGAGGACTGGATCCTCGACCTGGCGGTTGGACACCCTACCGTCGAGGCCATCGCGCGCGGTGAGCCGGTCGACGACGAGCAACTGCTCGACCTGGAGCGCACGCTGCGTCGCAGGCTGAGCGGCCCGGAGCTGTTCCTGACGGAGCACAACATCCGCATCGCCTACCGCGAGCAGGGGTTGCAGGTCGGCAGCCTGATCGAGTTCCTGCGTTACCTGCTCGATCTGGACGGTATCCCCGACTATGCCGAGGTGGTGCGCCACCAGTTCGCGGCCTACATGGCCGCCCATCCCTTTAACGCCGATCAAACCAACTTTCTGCGCACCGTGCAGAGCGTTTTTCTACAAAAGCGCCGGTTGAACCGGGCCGACCTGTACGATCGACCGCTGGCCAACTTTGGGCAGGACGCCGTGGAACGCTGGTTCACGCCCGCGCAGATCGACGACCTGTTGACCTTTACCCAACATCTGACTGTGATAGAAGGAGAAGACTAACGTGCTCACCGATCCCCAACTCCGCTCTCAAGTCGACCAACTGTGGGACAAGCTCTGGACAGGCGGCCTCTCCAACCCACTCGACGCCATCGAGCAGTTCTCGTACTTGCTCTTTCTCAAGCGTCTGGACGATGCCGAGCAGCAGCGGCAGAAGCAGGCCACCCTGCGCGGCCAGCCCTACACGTCCGCCATCCCGCCCGAGATGCGCTGGGGCGAGTGGACGCACAAGACCGCGCCGCAGGCGCTCGATCACCTCAAGACGGTGGTCTTTCCCTGGCTCAAGACGATGGGCAGCCAGGGCAGCTCCTTCGAGCGCTACATGCAGAACGCCGAGTGCAAGATCAACAAGCCCACCCTGCTGATCGAGGCGTGCAACCTGATCGACCAGATGCAGATCTCGGGCCAGTCGCAGGACGTGCAGGGCGACCTGTACGAGTACCTGCTGAAATTCCTGACCACCGCCGGGCGCGGCGGCCAGTTCCGCACGCCGCGCCACATCATCCGCATGATGGTGCAGATGATCGACCCGCGCCCCGGCGAGCGCATCGGCGACTTGGCGGCGGGCACCTGCGGCTTCCTGGTGAACGCCTACCAGCACATCCTGGAGACCCACACCTCTCCCGACATCCTGGCCTACGACGAGGAGGGCTGGCCGCACAACCTGGTGGGCGACCAGTTAACCGAGGCGCAGCGCGCGTTCCTGCAAGGGAGCGCCCTCCGAGGCTACGACAACGACTCCGGGATGACCATGCTGCGCATCGGCTCGATGAACCTGATGCTGCACGGCATCGAGCACCCGCGCTTTTTCTACAAGGACACCCTCTCCAAGGGGTTCGAGGAGACGGCCGAGTACGAGGTGATCCTGATGAACCCGCCCTTCAAGGGCGCGGTCGATAGGGCCGACGTCAACCCCACGCTGCCGGATAACACGCGCAAGACCGAGCTGCTGTTCGTGCACCTGATCCTGCGGGCGCTGGATAGCGGTGGGCGCTGCGCCGTGATCGTGCCCGATGGCGTGCTGTTTGGCTCCAGCCGGGCGCACGTCGAGCTGCGCAAGACGCTGATCGAGGATCACCGGCTGGACGGCGTGGTCTCGATGCCGGGCGGAGTGTTCAAGCCCTACGCCGGGGTCTCGACGGCGGTGCTGCTGTTCACCAAGAACGCGACCACCGACCGCATCTGGTATTACGACATGGCCCACGACGGCTTTAGCCTGGACGACAAGCGCCAGCCCACGCCAGAGAACGACATCCCCGACGTCCTGGAGTGCTGGCGCAACCAGCACGACGTCGACTTCCAGACCGCGCGGGAGGCCCGGTTGGCGGAACTCTGTGCCCAGGTAGCCCCAAGCAAGGCGAAGCGGCTTGAACTTCAAGCCGCCATCAACCGGCTGACCTTCGAGGCGGCCATTGCCGATGACGGGGACGGGGGCAACGAAACCCGCGCCGCGCTGGACAGGGCGAACGACGACCTGGCGGCGCTGGAGACGCAGATCGCGCCGCTGCAGGCGCAGATCGACCAACTGACGCGCCAGTTCTGGGTGGACAAGAAGCAGGTCAAGGCCAACAAGTACGACCTCTCTGCCAGCCGCTATCGAGAGGTGGCGCAGGGCGAGGCGTACTACGAGAAACCGCAGGTGACGATGGAGCGGTTGTTGGAGTTGGAACAGGTGATGACAGAGGAAATACAAAAGCTTCAGGGCCATCTTGAGGAATAGGACAGGTTAAGTGGAGAAACTTGGAAACCTCTGTGATTTCATAAGTGGGGTTACGTTCAATAAAGCAGAAGCGGTTTCATCTCCTTTGCCTAGGTATCTACCGATTCTTCGCGCTGGAAACATTGGCGACACGTTAAACACCCAGGACGATTTCGTTTGGGTACCTTCGGACAAAGTATCAAAAGAGCAACGGCTTCAGGTTGGTGACATTGTCATGTGTATGTCATCTGGAAGCCCTCATGTTGTTGGCAAGAGCGCCTGGGTGGAAGGACAGTTCGCTGGATCAGCGGGAGCCTTCTGTAGCATCATTCGCCCAAAGAAGAGAGAGCAACAGAAGTATCTGGCTTACTGGTTCAAGTCGGGGCAATTCCTCCGGTGGCGTGACAATCAAGCAAGGGGGATCAATATCCAAAACCTGCGCGCATCGCAGCTTAGGCTTGTTGAGATTCCCCTCCCTCCCCTCCCCGAACAGCAGCACATCGCCGCGGTGCTGGCCAAGGCAGACCGGCTGCGCCGCCTGCGCCGCACTGCCCGCGAGCTGAGCGACACCTACCTGCAGTCGGTGTTCGTTCACATCTTTGGCGATCCAGGCAGCAATCCAAAGGAGTGGAATAGCATCGCGATTGAGAAAGTGCTCTCTAAAGATCGGGCGGGAACTCAGACGGGACCTTTTGGTAGCTCGCTCAAGCGGCACGAATACGTGGAAGAAGGAATACCAGTTTGGGGCATCGATAACGTAAGAGAAAACGAATTCGTGGAGGATCGATCATTATTCATCACTCCGTCAAAATATCGTGAACTATCGAGGTATACAGTCGAAGATGGCGATATCCTGCTATCACGCGCGGGCACCATCGGACGAATGTGTGTAGCACACCCAACACAGCATCCGTCCATAATAGGGACCAATTTGGTACGAGTTGCCGTAGACGCCTCAGTAGTTCTCCCAGGATACTTTACTGCGCTTTTTACATATTTCTCTGATAGAATGGGGAATATGAGTAGCGGTGGCACAGCGTACTCTTTTGTAAACCCCAGGACACTCAAAGCGTTGGAGATACCACTGCCTCCTCTCCCCCTCCAACAGCAATTCACCGCCATCGTCCGCAAATTCGAGCGGCTGCGCGCCCAGCAGCGGGAGGCGGAGCGCCAGGCAGAGCACCTGTTCCAGGCGTTGTTGGAGCGGGCGTTCACGCGCGCGGCGTTATGGGGGGAGGAATGAATCACGAAGCTCGCGAAAGAAACAAGGACTCGAAGGGGTTTCGTGCCCTTCGTGTCATTCGTGTTGCGTGGTGCGCGCCCAGCAGCGCGAGGCGGAGCGCCAGGCGATTGCGGAGGATTTGGGGGAAGAACAAGGTTCGTAGATGAATGACACAGATCGACGACTGCTCGAATCGTTTGTCGTAGAAAACGAGGATCTGGAACAGCTTGAATCTCGTCTGGCCGAGTTCAACATCTTTGAGGCACTCGGTGCGGTGCGACAAGAGCTTCGTCACTCCGATTTCCTGGCCTTTCTGCTGGATCCCTCTCAGAATCACGGATTGGGGGATGGCTTCCTCAAGCGGTTTCTGAAGCGGCTTCTGGTGGAAGCTGCCGACCCTCCGGTAAGCGCAGTGGAGATCGATGTCGCGGACTTGCGAGGGATAGCCGTTCGCCGCGAGTGGCAGAACATCGATATTCTCGCGCACGATCCAGGCAACGGATTGGTCTGCGCCATAGAGAACAAGATCGGCTCCCGTGAACACTCTGAGCAGTTGCGGCGCTATCGAGAGACCGTGGCCAGGGATTTCCCTGACCACCGCACCATTCTGGTCTTTCTCACGCCGGAAGGCGAGCAACCCTCTGATGAGGCATTCATTCCCTTCGACTATGCGAGGGTGGCTGAACTGGTAGATGCTGCCCGGGAAGCCCACAGATCTACCTTGGGGCCAGACGTGTATGCACTCATGACCCATTACACGGCCATGCTTAGGAGGTATATCGTGAGCGAATCAGAGATCGCCGAACTATGTCGCCGCATCTACGACCGGCACAAGCAGGCATTGGATCTGATCTACGAACACCGTCCAGACATACAGTGGGATGTGGCGGAGTTGACAAAGAGGTTGATTGCAGAGGCCAAGACCCACGATCTTGTTGGGGACCATACAAGCAAAGGCTATCTTCGATTCGCCGTTGCAGAATGGGACACCATCCCGACTTTACTCGCGGGGCAAGGGTGGACCCGCAGCGGGAGAATCCTGCTCTTTGAGTTTCAGAACTCGCCTGATCAACTCTCTCTCCGCCTGATCATCGGTCCTGGCCCTGATGAGGTACGCCAGACTGCCTTTCAGACCACCCAACAGCACCCACAGGTCTTTCGTAAAGGCAGCAAGCGGCTATACACCAAGTGGACCACTGTGTATGTCAGACGGTTCCTCACCAAGGGGGACTACGAGGACGCTGACTTTGGTGCCCTGGCAGAGAAAGTGGAAAAAGAGTGGTCTCGGTTTCTGAATCAGGATCTACCTGCCATCCGGAACGCCATCGCCGATGTAGAGTGGCCAGAGCTACCGAACTCCACAGGGTGAGACGACAAATGACCACACCTCGTCAGAAACTGCCTCAGAACATCCAGGCACTCATTGGTGAGATCGGTGAGAGGCAAGTGCTGCTGCGCTTGTTCTTGCTGGTTCAGGACACACCCTGGGAGGTCTTCCGCAATCTGGGTGAGGCCGGCTACGATATCCTGCTGATGAACCCAGAAAGCGGCGAGCGTGTCCGCATTGAGGTCAAGACCCGCCAACGCCTGTATACGACCGGTGGCCCAAACAGGCCAATCCACTTCAGGCTCACCGACGGTGAATACCGGAGTTGCGACTTCCTGGCAGCCTATTCGCTGGATACCAATACGTTCTTCATTGTACCCAGGGAGCATCTCAAAGAAGCTCACGCTGGTGTTCGGACGTACTGGCGTTTCGTTCTCACCACAGACAAGCAGGGGAAGCCACACCCGCGCTTCGAGCAGTACCGGGATGCCTGGCACACCATCCATCCTGACTTTGCAGACAGACAGGTCTGAAGGCCTACATAACATGGGAGGGAGAAATGACTGATAAGCCCGGTTGTCTGACAGCGATTCTGAGACTCCTTGGATTGGGGCCCAAGCAGGAGCTGTCAGCTCGGCCTGAAGAGCCACCTCCCTATCACCTACGCGATGATTTTCTCTCACATGCTGAACTGAGCTTCTACCACGTTCTGAGGAATGCTGTCTCCGGCTGGGCCACTGTCTGTCCCAAAGTGTCTCTGGGAGACCTGTTCTTCGCCAAGACGGGTAGCTACGGTCAGAACCGGAGCTGGATGAACCGGATCGCTCTCAAGCACGTCGACTTCCTGCTGTGCGATCCAGACACGATGCAGCCGCTGATGGGTGTCGAGTTGGATGACGCCAGCCACCAGAGGCCAAGGCAGACGGAGCGGGACCAGATCGTGAACCAAGCCTTCGAGGCAGTGGGTCTGCCTCTGGCTCGTGTGGCCGTACAGGCCCAGTATAGCACCCGCGACCTGGAAGCCCTTCTTCGCCGGACGATGGGGAGCACAGGCACGCAACCTCGTACCCAGACTGAGGCTGTCCAGGAACCGCCGCCTGGCGCTTCGCCAGCGCCACCTGCCTGCCCCAAGTGTGGCACACCGATGGTTCTGCGCGAGGTGACAAGGGAAGGCCCACGCAAAGGCGCCAAGTTCTGGGGCTGCCCCAACTTTCCCAGGTGTCGAGGAATTCGCGAGCAGCGCGATCTCAAGTCTCCAATCCCCTAGACACCCTAGCACGAATGTGCTAGAATATCACCAGGAGAGCCACAATGCGACTCCAAGGGAAACTCGGCGAGTTTCCCCGTCACCGGCAAGACCCGCAGCGGTAAGTCCACCGCGCTCCATCGTATCCTCTCCCACGCCCTGCGCCTTCCCTGGGCGGGCGTGCTGCTCCTGGATGGCAAGGGGAGCCGGCTGTGTAGTCGCGCGTCCCCCAGGACTCTCGGCGATCGCCTGCGCGTGAGCGGGGAAGGGCGCGAGGCGGAGGTGTAGCACCTGCGGTCACGGTCGGCGCGAGTTGACAATCGTGCCCTGTTGATGTACAGTATTTTCAAGGGTGAATCGTGGACTGGATCCAAGTACTCTACTCGGATATCATTCCCTGGCTGATGGAGTGTTCCGATCCATCGGTACGCTACTGGACGCTGACCCGGCTGCTCGATCGGGCGGAAGACGAGGACGAGGTCGTCGAGGCACGGCAAGCGATCATGGGGAGCAACCCGGTGGTCGAAATCCTCTCACACTACGCCGGGGATGGTCGCTGGGAGGGTGAGCGTTCCTATTACACCCCCAAGTATAAATCCACCCATTGGCAATTGCTCCTTCTGGCCGAGTTGGCTGCGGACGGCGAAGATGGGCGCATCGCCGCTGCTTGCCAGCGGATGATCGAGGCGGTACACCGTGAGAAGCGCGACACCATTTGGCCCTGTTTCCACGGCAACCTGATCGGTTATCTGCATGCCCTGGGACACGCAGGAGACGAGCGGGTGCGCGAGTTCGAGGCGGAACTGGCGCGTGCAGGGACGGCGGGCAAGTGGTGCTGCGACATCAACGGCGATCTGCCTTGCGCGTGGGGCGCGGCGCGGGCGCTGTGGGGGTTCGGGCGAATGCCGGTCGATGGGCGCGGCGACGCAGTGGAGGAGGCCATCGAGAGCGCCGTGCGTCTCTTGGGCCGCTTCAAGCTGCGCGAGGGCAACTATCCCAGTAGCGGTTCTCGCCACAAGCTGTGGGATCGGCTCAACTTTCCACTTTTCTACCAGGCCGACGTGCTCTTCACCCTGCGGTCTCTGACCGACCTGGGGTGTGTGGACCGGAAGCCTACCTTCCGCAAGGCGGCCGAATGGCTGGAGAGCCGTCGCCGCGACGACGGGCGCTGGGATGGCGTCAGCCCTTATGGCGGCCGGATGTGGACGCAACTGGAGAGCCGGCGTCGGCCCAGCAAGTGGATCACCTGGCAGGCGCTGTACGTGATCAGGACGGCGAGCGTGTAATTGTCAAAAGGAGAGAGCTATGGCAGGCGAAGATACCCAGTTTGTACGTTTCCTTCAGCAAGAGTGCTCGCGCCTCAAGGATGAGAGCGAATTGCTGGTCGAGGAGGTCGGCGCCCTGCGCCGGTATATTAGAGCGCTACAAGAGTTCCAGGGAACCGTCCAGGACTTTACCCCGGAGCAGGACGTGCTGGCCCTGTTGGACGAGACGATGGTGTATGCGCTGGATCTGCTGGAGGCTGACGACGGCTCATTGATCCTGATCGATGAGGAGACTGACGAGCTGGTGTTCGTGCTGGTGCACGGCGCCGTGCGCGAGCTGTTGGAAGGGTATCGCTTCGACCGGCGGCTGGGCATCGCTGGTCAGGTGGCCGAAAGCGGCGAGCCGACCGTCGTCAACGATGTGCACGGCGTGTCCTACTTTCTGCCCGAGATAGACGAGCGTTTCGGTTTCGTGACCCAATCACTGGTGGCGGTCCCCCTGGTCGCACGCGGCAGGGTTCTGGGGGTGCTCGAGGTGATCAACAAGCGTCTCGAGGAAGGATTCACCGAGGACGACCTCAGCGTGCTGTCCGTCCTGGCGACCCTTGCGGCTCTGGCGCTGGATTATGCCGCGCCCTCGCCCAGGGAGGAGTAGCCACGGATGGTTTGATGGCAATCGCTCACCTTGTATTGGCTCTTTGAACCTGTGTTCCAATAGAACGGCGCCGGAACGCAGGTTCTGTTTTGTGTGGAGGACAAGGTGGGCAGAGTGCACCTCTTGACTCTCCCCTTGCTGGAGGGTGTATAATGCAGGCCAGAAGGACCTTCTGGGCTCCATGGGAGCCACTCGATATCGTGCACGGAGAGAGACAATGTTCAAAATCGGAGAGTTTTCAAGGTTCAGCCAGGTAACGGTGAAGACGTTGCGCTACTACGACGAGATCGGTCTGCTGAAGCCGGCAGAGGTAGACCCCTTCACCGGATACCGCTACTACTCGGCCAGCCAGTTTCCCCGGCTGCATCGCGTCCTGGCGCTGAAGGACCTGGGACTAACGCTTGAGCAGATCGGCGATTTGCTCGAGGGCGACCTGACCCCGGATCAGATCCGCGGCATCCTGCGGATGAAGCAGGCCGAGATCAAGCAGCAGGTGGCGGAGGAGCAGGCGCGACTGACACGGGTCGAGCAGCGGCTGAAGCAGATCGAACAGGAGGAAGCAATGCCTACACAAGAAGTGGTTATCAAAAAGGTCCCGGCCCAGACGATCGCCTCGGTGCGGGATACCGTCACCATCGAGGGAATCGCACAGCTCTTTGGTGAGCTCTTTGGCTACCTGGGCCAGCTCGGCCTCGGACCGGCTGGCCCGCCCATCGGCATCTACTACGACGAAGAGTTTCGCGAGGGGGCCATAGACGCCGAGATCGCGGCGCCGGTGGCGGGTTCGGTGCCTGAGGGAGGCCGGATAAAGGTGCGCGAACTGCCCGCCGTCGAGCAGGCGGCGAGCATCATTCACGAGGGCGCCTACGAGAACGTGGGAGGGACGTACGGCCAGTTGCTCAAGTGGGTCGAGGCCAACGGCTATCGCATTGCCGGGCCGATCCGTGAGGTGTACGTGCAGGGGGTCGAGCCGGGCCGCGATCCATCCGACTATGTGACCGAGATCCAGTTGCCGGTGGAGAAGGCGTAAGGCGTAAAACGTGAAACGTGATGCGTGAGAGCGTTATCACGTATCACGTTTCACGCATCATGTGAGGAGATGTGGGGATGGAAATCGACGGAAGAGTCTGGAAGGTGATGCAGAAGCGGTTGGGGTACAGCGACGGGGAGATGGCGCTGTTCATGGCGGATCCCAGGAATGCGGACGTGATATCCAGGGGCGCTGGCATGGCAGACAAGCGCATCGTCCTGGAGGTGGTCGAGTCGCATGGGTGCCACAGCCGCCACCGGGTTGGCGACCGGTTCACTTTCGATGCCTTTGGCAACCTGCTCACTGGCCTGTGCCCGGAGGAGGTGTGCGCGTACTCGCTGAACTCGGCGCTGATGGTGGTCTTTGCGGCCAGCGAGATGCTCTACGCGGGTGTTGACCCCAACGAGATCAGGTTCAAGCGGGCGGGTTGCTTCGACGTGGGGCTACAGTGCGGCGGTTGGGGGCGTATTGTCTTGGAGCTGCGGGTGGAGGATAAGGGGAAATGAGGAAGAAGGTTCTGATCATTGCTGACGTAGTGGTTTTAGTCTCGTTGGCACTGATCGCCACTGTCGCTGGCTATTTCTGGTATGCGATGGGGCAGCCCCTGTACAAGCCGGGGAGGGTGCGCGCGGGCGAGAACCTGCGCGCGTCGCTGACGCCTCTGGCCCAGTCGGGCGATGAGCAGTTTTGGACGATGGAGGAGAAGAGCGGTTGAAATGGTGCACGAATCACGCAGGTCAGAGTGGGTGGGTGTCTGTGAATAATGTCTCCGTAGAGGAGAATGCTCGTTGAAAGCTCAAGAGGCAAGAGCGTTGGGTGCGCGCGTCGCCGCGCTCGTTCGGGATGAACGAGTGGTCGAGGCCTACGACCTGCTGTCGCCAATCCTCGCCGAGCGCACGCTGTTCGACGTGCTGCGGTGCATCGGCGAGCCTGTAGGTAGCTGCTCCCAGGAGAAGGTGGACGCCTTTCTAAGTCTCATCGCCGCCGGCAGGGCTGAGGGCGGCTGGGTAGTGATCGCCAAGGTGTTGGAGCAGGTGTTGGATCGCGACCTGGCGGGGGCGTTCGCGCGCTGCCGGGGTTTCATCGTCGCCGCCGACGTGTGGTACGCGGCGGACACGATGGGAGAAGGTGTGGTCGGCCAGGCGCTGGTGCGTCACTTTGAGCCGGCGCTGGCTCTGCTTGCCTTCTGGCGTGAGGACGATAACGCCTGGGTGCGGCGGGCCGTGGGCACCGGCGTGCACTTCTGGGCCAAGCGCTCACGCGGCGCGGCAGAGCTTGCCCCTCAGGCCAAGGCCCTGCTGGCTTTCCTGGAGCCGATGTTCGGCGAAAGGGATATGATCGCCGTCAAAGGGGTGGGATGGGGATTGAAGACGCTGGGCAGGCGCTACCCCGATCTGATGGCGGATTGGCTGCCGAAGCAGGTGAGCCGCCGCCACCGCGCGCTGATGCTGCGCAAGGCCATGACGGGCCTTTCGAGGGAGCAACGGGCTTGTTTAACGGTTAGGGCTTGAATGCTAACCGCGAAGGCGCGAAGAACGCAAAGAGAAACCAAGTACTTGGCGTCCTTTGCGTCTTGGCGGTTCACTTCTCTGGGGGATCGTGAGGCATGAGCTCGAATTCCAAGAATACCATCCCCGCAAGATCGTCAACGTCCACAAGCACGTGGACGGTCCCTGGTTCTGGGGCAAGTACACGGCGCATCCCTACATAGGCTGCCGCAGCGGGTGTGAGTTCTGCTACGCGCGGGGCGAGCGCTACTTGCGGCGCGATCCCGAGACCTTCGACACGCTCATCGGCGTCAAGGTCAACGCCGTAGAGCTGCTGCGGAAGGAACTGCCCGGACTCTCGCGCGACGTGATCTCCGTCGGCGATTGGCAGCGTCCGGCGGAGGACCGCTACCGGCTGTCGCGTGGAATGCTGGAGGTGGTGCGCGATCTTGGCTTCCCGTTGTTCATCGTCGAGCGCTCGCCGCTGCTCACCCGCGATCTCGACCTGCTGGTGGAGATCAACGAGCGGGCCTGGGTGGGAGTGACCTACTCGATCAGCAGCGCCGATCCGGCGCTGAAGCGTGCCTTCGAACCGCGCAGCTCAGGCGTGCGGTTGCGCCTGCGCGCGATGCGCCAGTTGGCGGATGCTGGCATACTGGTCGGCGCCAACCTGATGCCCGTGTTGCCCTTCGTGAGCGACGACGAGGCGCATCTGGAGGACACGATCCGCGCTGTCAAGGATCACGGCGGAACGTTCGTGCTGGGCGGTGGGCTGACGATGGATGGCGTCCAGGCCAAGCGGAGTCTAGCCGCAGTCTGCAGGCTCGATCCAGCACTGGAAGTGCGCTGGCGAGAGCTGTACGCCTGGGACGTGGGTGGCAAACCGGCTTACAGCCCGCCGGGGAGCTATAACGCTCGCCTGGGATTATTGATCCGCGAGCTGTGCGCCCGCCACGGTATTCTCGACCGCATGCCGCGCTACATCGCGCCGGGGCCGCTGGCGGTCAACAAGCGCGTCGCCGAGCGGCTGTTCCTCAAGACTTACGATTTAGAGTTGGAACGATGTAAACCGTATTAAACTCATACCCCTTGCACCTTACCAATTACATACCCCTAACCAGGCTCCAGGCTGAGGCCAGTGATTTCCTCGACCGTCAGTCCTTTTGGCTCCAGCCGTTTGATCTCTTCCCCTTGA
>DAOUDX010000319.1:0-6036 GCA_034430835.1 Anaerolineae bacterium | reverse complement strand
TGGGGGTTCTTTTGTGCCCCCTGCCGCTGAAACTGAGCAGAACTGGTCTGTCATAGCCGTGGAGACCCTACATATTGGGGCCGAGAAATGACCGCCCTCCATATATGACGGTACTATGCCTGAGTAGTTACCTACCACCAAGGAATGAAGAACGTCTGCGTCGTGGCCGTCAGGCTGCCATACGCCACATTCACGTCAACCACTACCTTCTGACCCGGCGGCAGCGTCGGGAGAAGATCAAACTCACATCGCGCGAAACCACGCTCGTCGGTCGGATTGAATGTACACCCCTGATCGCCGGACGGATAGTGGATGACCCCCAAGACGATCGCGCCCGGAATCGGGTCCCAGTGCTGATCGGTCACGTAGACAAACACGACCTGCGGCTCGTCGCGCCCGATAATGGCGCGCTGCACAGACGCACTGAGGAGCAATTCCTTGGGCTCGCCCGCAATTGGAGAGATGTCGATATCAAACTCATCGACATAGATCTCTCCAATCTCGGTCAAACGGATCTGGGAATCAGGGGCAGCCTCAGGGTGCCATTCCATCCGCGCCCGCTGGAAATACTGGACGATGTATCCATCCTCATACATGAACTCTGAACGGGGGTAGCCAAAGATATCCAATCCGCCCTTCGCTCGGAAGTAATCAAGAAAGGCATAGGAAACGACGTGGTCAGTCTCTGGGAAATAGTGATGGGTGGAGCTATTGAAAGCGGGTATTTGATCGGAACTCACTGGCGGGTAGTTATGGCCCAACTCATCGACCAGCAACCCCAACTGCACCTTGTAGGGATCGGGGTTGTATGGACGCCATTCCATACGAGATCGCTGAAAGTACTGAACCAGCAGCCCGCAATTGGGGTCTACAAACGCCTCTGTGAGGGGATAGCCAAATATCTCCAGCCCGCCCCGCGCGTCGTAGAATGTGAGGAACTCGTCACATACGTAGTGACCAGTCTCGGCGAAGAGGCGACACCCCGCCGCTTGGGGATAGACGGCGGCCACATTTCCAAAGGCCACCGCACATACCAGTCCTGATGCAACCAGCCCGTAAACGCTCTTCTTCACCACCCGCCCTCCCCCTCTCCCTTACACAGGAGTTGGTACTTCAAAGAGGTTACACTTCATAAATATAGCACAAGGCCGACCTCCAAATATATAGTCTTTGTGATCGGATTGCGTGCGAAAAATGCATTTCATTAAACAAAAAGGCTGTCGCCGCTCCACTGCGACCGACAGGCTACCTGCTTACATCAAGAGCCTGCAGATCCCGGACAGGTGTGATCAAGCGATAGCCCACACCACGCACGTTCTCAATGCAGCCCGAATCCCCCACAGAATAGCCCAACTTGCGACGTAGAGACCGGATGAGCGGGCGCAACAAGCTCCCAGCCTCCACCCGATCCGTGGTTAGCCCGTGGGTAACCTGGACCAATTCTTGCAGAGAAAGCACCTGGCTCGTCCGCCGGGCCAGATACTCCAATAACGAGAACTCAGTGGCAGATAACCTGATCGGCTCCTCTCCCATCCAGACACAGTGTTGGCTGGAGTCTATCCGCAATGCTCCAACGATCACGTGAGATGGCTCAGGCGCATCAGGGCGAGAGGACCTTAACTGCCGCGCGCGCCGCAACTTACCCCGAATCACAGCCAGCACGTCTGCAGTATCGGCAGATTTGGTGAGGTAGTCATCCGCTCCTAGCTCTATGCCATAGCGGATATCACTGTCCATCTCCCGGCCGGTCCAGAATATGAAGGGAATCAGAACCCAGCGCGAATGCTCGCGCACCCGCTCGAACAACTGGTAACCGTTCATACGCGGCATCGTGATGTCTGCCAGGATCAGATCCACATCCTCTGAATGCAACACGGCAAGTGCTTCGGCGCCGTCCTTGGCCGTCAGCACCCGATACCCGGCCTCTCCCAAGGTCAGTCGAACGAGTTCTCGAAAAGCTCGTTCGTCATCAACCACAAGAATTTTTGCAGGTACCTCCATCTCTCCCGCCTCGCCGACAAGTATATCACTTCCCGCTCTGCTGGTCAAATACACTTTGCATTAGGGGTGCATTGTCCGTTGTCCCCTATGCACTTGGCAGGCAATCCAATCTGCGGTACACTAGGAAGGAAGGGAGACCAGGCATGAAAACCAAACCAACTCAAGCAACTGCCCCAGGCAAGGCGATCCTCTTCGGTGAGCACGCCGTCGTTTACGGGCAGCCGGCGATTGCGGTGCCCATCACGCAGGTACAGGCCACCGCCGCAGTCGAATCAGCTTCGCGCGGCAGCGGCCTGACGATCGTTGCCTCGGATCTTCAGAAACGTCTTACTCTGGCTGAGGATTCGCGCAAAGAGCCATTGATCGCCGCCGCGCGACTCACACTCAGCCACCTCTCCGCCCCTGAACCCGACGCCACCTTGACGATCAGATCCACCATCCCCATTGCAGGCGGGCTGGGAAGCGGAGCCGCCGTCGCCACAGCCCTCGTGCGTGCCCTGGCGAATTTCCTGAGTCACAGGCTGAAGCCCGCCGAGGTCAGTGCGCTGGTCTTTGAGGTGGAAAAAATCCATCATGGCACGCCCAGCGGGATCGACAACACCGTCATCGCCTACGAGCAGCCGGTCTACTTTGTGCACGGAAAATCCGTCGAACGACTGACGGTCAAAGAGCCCTTTACGCTCCTGATCGCCGATACCGGTCGCCCCAGCCCAACCGGCAAGATCGTGGGTCGCGTGAGGCGGGCCCGGCAGCGTGAACCCGCTCGCTATGATGCCCTGTTCGACCAGATCGGCGATGTGACAGACGAGGCCCGCAGAGCGATCGAGATGGGAGACATCGAGGCAATGGGGCCATTGATGGACGAAAACCACGAGCTGCTGATCGAACTGCGAGTCTCGTCGCCGCAACTGGATGAACTGGTGGAAACAGCCCGCTTGACCGGCGCGATGGGAGCCAAACTCTCCGGGGCGGGCCGAGGCGGAAATGTCATCGCGCTGGTGGAGGACAGCACCGCTGCAGAAGTAGCGGAGGCACTGAAGGAAGCCGGGGCAGTGCAGGTGATTCGCACAAAGGTGGGGCGGTAAGTTGGCTCTCGCGTTTCTCAAGCTCGGCGGCTCTCTCATCACCGACAAGACTCGCCCCTACACCGCGCGCCGCGACATCATCACTCAGCTGGCCAGCGAAGTGCATCAGGCCCTGAACGCCAAGCCCAAACTGCAGCTTCTCGTCGGGCACGGATCGGGCTCCTTCGGCCACTGGGCTGCCAAGCCCTACAGCACCCGCCAGGGAGTACAGACCCCCACCCAGTGGCGTGGCTACGCCGAGGTCGCCGCCGCCGCTGCCCGCCTCAATCGGATCGTGACCGACGCATTTCTGGAAGCCGAGGTCCCGGCGCTGAGCGTCCAGCCTTCCGCGTCCGCCCACTGCCACAACGGTGGATTGCAATACATGGATCTGCGTCCATTCCGCGCAGCACTGGATCAAGGTCTCGTACCGTTGGTCTACGGGGACGTCGCGCTGGACGACGCACGCGGCGGTACCATCATCTCCACCGAGGACATCTTTCTGTTCCTGGCCCAAGAACTGCACCCGGCCCGTATCCTGCTCTTGGGCGAGGTGCCAGGTGTGCTGGGACCGGACGGTGCCGTGGTTCCGCGCATCACCCCGGCCAGTCTACCCGCTCTGCACGAAGCGCTGGGCGGAGCCGCTGGCGTAGATGTCACCGGCGGCATGGCAGACAAGGTGGCCCGCATGGTTGAGCTGGTGCAGCGCCATCCCCAGACGACCGCCCACGTCCTCACCGGAACCGAACCGGGCTTGCTGGTCCGTGCGTTGCTCGATCCCGCGCTGGACGTGGGTACGCGGATCGTCGCACGATGAGTGCAGGCACGATTGAAGCGACAGCCATCGCTCACCCCAATATCGCCTTCGTCAAGTACTGGGGCAACACCGATCCCACGCTTAACCTGCCGGCCAATCCCTCCATCTCGATGAACCTGGACAGCTTGAATACCACTACCACCGTCGCCTTCCTGGCCGGGTTGGAAGACGATGACGTCATCATCGACGACACCCCTGCAAGCAGCGCGGCCCTCCAGCGCGTGAGCGAGCACCTGGACCGCGTGCGGGCGCAGGCTGGGACAGAACTACGGGCGCGCGTGATTTCGCGCAGCAACTTTGCCGCGGGGACGGGCCTGGCCTCCTCCGCCTCCGCCTTTGCTGCGCTATCGCTGGCAGCGACCGCCGCCCTTGGGCTGGCGCTGGCCGAGGAGCCGCTCTCCTCCCTGGCCCGTCTGGGCTCCGGCTCCGCTTGCCGGTCGATCCCGGCGGGCTTCGTCGAGTGGACGGCGGGTGAAAGCCACGAAACCTCCATCGCGCGCTCCATCGCCCCGCCCGACCACTGGGCTCTGCGCGACTGCATTGCCATCATCAGCTCCACGCACAAGGCGGTAGGCTCTACCGAAGGCAAGGCTCGCGCGCCATCCAGCCCGCTCTACCAACCGCGGATCGAAGGTGCAGCCGCCCGGGCCGAAGCCTGCAAGTCAGCCATCCTGGAACGCGACTTGCAGACCCTGGGCGAGATCGCGGAGGCTGAATCGGTGATGATGCACGCCATCACCATGACCTCTCGCCCGCCGATCTACTACTGGACGCCGGATACCCTGCGCGTCGTGCGTGCCGCCGTCGACTGGCGCGCGCAGGGACTGCTAGTCTACCACACCGAGGATGCCGGCCCCAACGTCCACTGCCTGTGTGAGGAAGCAGATGCGGCGGAGGTCACTCGACGGCTGGAAGCGCTGCCCGGTGTGCATCACGTGTGCGTTGCGCGTCCCGGGTGGGGTGCGCGGCTGATTTCCGACCACCTGTTCTAGCGCAAGTTGACACAATAGCCCCGCCCGGTTATAATCTCCCCCGCTTGCACACAATCCCCCAGCGAGAGGAACGCTATGACAAAGGCAAACATCATCCGGCTCATCGCCACAGCACTCGTGCTGACCATCACCATATTCGTGGACTTGAACGTGGAACATCCTGCGTGGGCAAAGGATCTGGCCTTCTGGCAGCCGGAAGGCCAGCGCGACATTGCCCTGCGCTACGGCGCCGATCTGGGAGGAGGGATCAGCGCCCTGCTGGTCACCGACGCATCGACGGGGAAGGTGATCGATCCAGCCTCGATGGAAGCCACTCGCGCCATCGTCAGGAGCCGCGCACAAGACCTGGCGACGTCCGATCCGGTCGTGCAGATCGTGGATGCGCGCCACATCCTCGTCCAGATGTCCACCGTGCAGGACGCCGGTATGATGAGTGAGACCTTATCGGCGGAGGGACTGGTGGAGATCGTCGATGTCGGCACCCAGGATCCCAGTGCGCTCCGTGGAACGACCCTGGAGACGGTGCCCGCGGGATCGCTGCCCCCGGAATCACCAATTTCCACGCCAGCGCCGTCACTCACTGCCACCGTTGCTGCCACTCCAACGACCTCTCTGACCGCAACCCTCACGCCCACCGCCACGCCTGCCCCCACTGCGGCGGCGACGGCAACGTTGACTGCAACCACCGCCGCCACCCCTACCGTGACGGTGACGCCAACCCCTGTTGTGACTGCCGCCCCGACGACGACGGCGACCACGACCATCACACCCACCGCATCGTTGACTCCGACTGCCCCCTCCACCCCGACAGAGGAGATGGAGCCAGTCACGCCACCGACGCCGATCTACGAAACGGTGCTGACCAACGACGAGTTGGAACACATAGAACTGAAACAAGCGTATTCTAGCGAGCAAGGCTCCACAATAACCTACGCAGAGCTCAGGCTCACTTCACAGGGAGCAACCATTTTCGATCTCTACGCCATGGCGCGCGCGGGACACTACCTGTGCGTCACCCTGGATAAGCAGGTTGTCGGATGCGCCGGACTGCAAGGGAGCACGCTCATCCAAAGAGATGCCAAGGGTAATCCGCTCCCTCTATCTTTCTACGCCAGCATTGGCAAGGCGGAGATCGCACCCTTTAGCTCTATATTCCGCTCCG
>DAOUDX010000318.1:0-12231 GCA_034430835.1 Anaerolineae bacterium | reverse complement strand
TCGAGCACGACAAAGTAGTTATCCACGACGGCATCGAGCAAGGCATAAGCCAGGTAGTCGGCGCCCATTCTTCTGACGCGACCCTTGCTGTCCCTGATGCGTTTCCTGATCGGGTCGAAAATGTCGCCCGGCTTCTCCTGGAAAGATATGACAAAATTCGGGCCCAGAATCAAGCTGACCTGCTCCACCTCCATCTTGTCATCCTGATCGTCGTAGCCAAACACCTTCAAAACGACGAAAACATAGGAGTCAAAGTCTTCCATCTTTGGGCGTTGATCCATGTTCAGTATGTCTTCCAGCACGAGGGGATGTATCAACAGATAGTCACCGAGTCGTTCCAGGATATCGACCTGGTGGATGCCATCCACGTTGATCCAGGTCACGCCCGGCTTGTCTTTGAGGGGAAAACAGGCTTCAATTGCCTTTACCTCGTCTTCCTGGAAACGCGCCTCGTCGTAAGCTATCATGGTGAGCTGCACGGCCTCCGTCCTCTCCTCTCCCACGTGGACGAGTGTTCCGGGCGGAAGACCGGCCTTTTTCGAACTTCTCACCAGTCGCAGCATGTCAAAGCACCTCCTTGCCAGTTCGGTCTCGCTCATTGCCGGACTCGGGGTGGTCCGGCTCTTGCCCGCGCACCCACACCTCCTGGCGCGGGTAGGGCAACGTAACCCCTTCCTGCTCGCAAGCCACGAGTATCTGTCTCCTCAGCCCACGGGCAACTTGCCACTGTTTCCCTGGCTTGGTCTTGACCGTCAAACGCACCGTGACTGACCAATCCGCCAGCGCCAAAGGCCCCAGCACCTTTGGCGTTTCCAAGAGATGGGGTTCAAACTCCGGATCCTGTGCAAACGCTTCTGCGGCTGTTTTCAGAACACAAAGTGCTCGATCGATGTCTTCCTCGTAGGCGACACCCACGTCCACCAGTGCACACGACCACTCGCGGGTTTGGTTAGAGACGATGCGTACCTCTCCGTTGGGGATGACGTGCAGATGCCCGTTAATGTCCCTCACGTAGGTAGCACGCAGCGTGAGCCGCTCTACCTGACCCGACACGCTCCCCACATGAATAGTGTCCCCTACGGCATACTGATTCTCCACCAGGATGAGAAAACCGCCGACAAGGTCCTTGATCAGCGTCTGGGCTCCCAGGCTTATCGCCAGGCTGGCCACGCCCACGCTCGCCAGCAAAGGAGTTATGTCCACGCCAATGGTGCTTAGCAGCATCAGCAAGCCGATGCCCGCGATCATGGCACTGGCGGCCCATCGCAGGATATAGACAAGGGTAAGCAGTTGTTGTCGCCGACCCTCGTGAAAGCGACTCGTAGCTTGGATCATGCGTGCCACTCGCCTGCTGATGATCTGGTCGATGACCAGCCCAAGGATTGTCAAGACGATGAGGATTGCACTTGAGACCAGGGGTGAGATCAGTTCATTCAGGTTCATTTTCTCACCTCCAGCACATTGGCTCGCACACGTCCTCCCCCGCCTGAAGTGTGGAGTAGGTTCGACAGGGAACCTTTTCCAACGTCACCCTGCTCCGGCAGCCTGTCTGAGCTGTGACCTGAGAGACAACGGTCCGGGCCAATGATTCCGGTAGGGGTGAACCCGTTGCGCAGTGCACGGTGGCGTGGATGTTGGCGGTGACGTCGCTCAGCAACACGACACTGACCGTCGTTCTTCCCTCTGAAGTGTCCAGATTCGCCGCCACTGTGTCTTCGACCACTTTACGAACCGCCTTTTCGAGCACGAGATAGCGGGAGCGGACGCCGCGCAAGAGCAGCATCAGCGTACTTCCGAAGAAATCCAACCCCAGGACATTGACGACGAGCAACCAGAAGGCATTCCGGCTGATGCCGGGTCGCCCGAAGGCCAGGCCGATGCCGATGACACAGGCCGGCGGCAGCAAAGAGATGGCGATCTCCACGCCTATCATGGCATCGATGATCTGCCCCCAGGGTTTGGCCACGATGCGGGGATCGGCCGTCAGGGCAAGAGACGCCGCAGCCCCGGCACCGATGGCCACCATCACGCTGAGCACGACATCCCGCGTAGTGGGCATAGAGCGCAGTAGAATCTCGTTCGTGATCCCTACATCCGGTACACTGGCCTGCAGCACGATGGCGATGACATAAGCTATCACCGTACCAACTACGAGTAAGCCAAGGACTTGCTTCAGCAATCCTCCCAGAAAGGTTCTCCGATTGCGGAACAACGCTCCAATACACACAGATCGAGATGGGGTCAGAAAAGGGGCCACACACATGGCGCCGATGATCACGGTGGGGTTATCGAGCAAGAGTCCCGCTGTTGCCAGGAGGGCAGCCGCCAGAATCATCAGCACATAGCCGAACGTGAAGTCAGCACCCTCTTTGGCCATCTGTTCTAGCAGGGTGTAGTAGTCGCGCACGCCCCAAACCCCAAACCGGTGGGCGGCCCAACCCCAGTGAAAATTGGCAATCCGTTTTCTAAGACTCATATCACGTCCTCCCTATATAAACCTGTGACGTACCATCTCAACAAACCGGGGGGCGGGGGTTTGCGGGCGGCGAAGCCGCCCCCCCCCCATCTTTCCCTATTATTGAGAAGATACGCTTGACCGTCTTTGATGGGCGCAAGGCTCCCTGGCTACACCACGGGTGGGGTGCACAATCAAGCGCTCAACGCGGCCCTGCCCCGGCCTCGCAGCCGGAACGCGACAAGCATCAGCAAGACCCCGGCGACGATAGCGTATACACCTATCACGAGCACCATCGCCAGCGCACCTGCTCCCGGCATAGCAAACAAAACCAGGCCGAAGAGGACAGAGAGAATACCCTTCAGGATCAGGAACCACTCACTGCTGATCTCTTTGCGCAAGGCAACACCTGCCGCGATTTCGACGATACCTATGATTAGCGCCCGGGCGGCGATGAAGTAGACCAGCACGATCGCAGTCAAACCAGGAAACGCAAAGGTAAGGATCCCTACCGCCACGCCAGCCAGACCGGCGAGCAGGAACCACCACCACGTCCGATCGTGTTTGCGATTGACGATCGCGCTCACGGCGTTAGAGGCTCCATCCAACAGCGCGTACGTGCCAAAGAGCAAGATCATGAACTCCAGCGTGAGAGCGGGCAATACGAGCGTCAAGATCCCAAACAGAATCGCCGCTACACCACGCACGGCAACAGCCCACCAAGCACGAGAAAGTAACCTGACCATCTTGTGCCTCCTTTGATCTCTGAGTAAGGGTACCGTATCATCTTACTCGAAAAGCATCAACACGAAGCCCTGACGTGCCACTCACCCCGATCGGAAGCGAAACAAACGCGGAGAGAGCAGCAAAGCTGCGAAAAGCAGGATAGCTCCAGAAAACACACCCAGCACCGGACGGCCAGGCGGCGCGATTCCCCACGCGTAGAGCAGTGCACCACTGAGGTGGTGAAAGGGTAGGAGTGACCCTAAGGCCTCCAGCGGACCGGGCACAGAGGCTGCCAAGTCCCCGGCGGAAAGGCCCCCTACTACCAGCACAATCAGGGCCGCGTAGAGATGTACCTCCCCAGAGGAACTCGCTACCAGCGCCGCGAGCGCCCCCAAGGCATTCGCCGTCACGACAGCTACCAGGTAGCAGGCAACAAGCCCCGGTATCCTCAAGGGCGCCGGCCCACCCAGGATGGCAACGGCTACCAGTGGCACCAACATCTGAAAGCCATCGAAGAGCACACCGGCCAGGATGTATTCTCCCAGCAGTCTGGCCGAAGATTGAGGAAGCACGGCCAGTCGTTCCAGCATCTTGTCTTCCCGCAGCCTCACCAGCCCCACCGCCGAACCAAAGGTGCCCACGAAGAGCACTGCCCCCGCCAGCCCTACGCTTCTCACGTGAGCAGGAACCCTGTCCAGCATCAGAGGGCTCAGGAGAATGAGGGGTAATAGGACCTTTATCGCCAACGCTTTCCGACCCCTCAGATTCGCTACTATCTCCTCCTGCCAAAGCCGACCGGGGAGCATTACAGGCCCTCCTCTCCTGTGAGTCTCAGGAACACGTCTCCCAGGTTGGGCGCTCTAACCTCGATACCCTGGAGTATCCCTCCCTGTTTCACCACCTCGTTCACGACCCGAGCCAGTACCTCCCGCCCCGGGCGGACGAGCAGCCGCAGGCAAACGCTATCCCCTTCCTGTCGATCCAACCCGGCCTCTTCGACGCCCTCGATTTGCCGCAGAGAGGCAAGGGGCAGGGGTACAACCAGCCGCAGCTCGATCCGAGTTAGCGCCTCCAGCGAAGCCACCAGTGCCGCGGGCTCCCCTGCGACAAGAATCCTGCCCCGGCACATCAGCGCGACCCGCCGCGCCAGCAGGGCCGCCTCGTGTACGTCACTGGTAGCCAGGATGACGGCGGTCCCTCTCTCGGCTTCCTGCTCCAGAAGCGTGTAAAGAGCCAGGCGGGAGACATAATCCAGGCCCATTGAGGGCTCATCGAGCAACAGGAGCCCCGGGCGATGGGCCAGTGCCTCGACCAGAGCTAGCTTTCGGCGCATGCCGTAGGAGTAGGTGGATACCAACTCGTCCCGCTTCTCCCACAGCCCAGCCCAGCGGAAGAGATCGTCCAGCCGAGGCCGTGCCTTTTGCGACGAGAGACCGTAAGAGCGCGCGAAAAACCAGGCATTCTCGTAGCCGGTGAGGCGTTCCCAGTGGGTGGCATGATCGAAGAGAACGCCAATCCGCCCTCGGGCACTGCCTCGATTGTCCCCGAAGAGGACGACTCGGCCTTCATCGGGTGGGAAGAGCCCGGCGAGCAGGCACAGCAGCGTGGATTTCCCCGAGCCGTTAGGCCCTAGCAGGGCCAGGATTTCGCCCTTGCCAACCTGCAGGCTGACTCCATCGAGCGCCTTGACCTTCCCGTAGAACTTGGAAGTGCCGTCAAGGACAACCATCAACGCTCTGCACTCCCTAGCGAAACTCCAACCGAGTTCGTTCGGTGACAAGGACCGGGCCAGGAGGTGTCGTTTCCTCCACCTTGTAGACCAGGATCCGGTCTCCCTCCTGGACCGTCCGCCCCCTGATCCTGCCCAGCAGGATGTGGCGATGGAAACCGGGGGCCAGGCGCTTGACCTTGCGCAGCACGACCACTTGGGCCTCAGGCATATCTGCCGCCCCGGTTTCGCTTCTCGGTGCTCCCATTCCCATACGCGCACCAGCCTCTTGCACCACTTCGGCGGTGACCTGCAGAAGCCCTCTCTCCCGGGCAAGGGTTTCCACCGCGCGGCGGGCCATCCCCCGCACGAAGGATGGAACCCTCTCCAGCCGGGCTTCCGCCTCTGGCGTCCAGGGTAGGGGTGTCTCTCGCTCCTGCCGGGCGACGTCGGGAACGTCCAGCGGTTCCTCGGGCGGCGCTACGACCAGTAGGTTGGAGGTGCTCAGCCGAGCCAGGTTGAGCGTGTTGGAGCCGAGGAGGGACTGCTCCTCCCGGTGCAGGCCCCATCGCCCCATCACGACCAGGCCCGCCTGCCGCGCGGCGGCGTAGTGGTGCAATTGAGGGTACACCTTCCCGGCCAGCACCTCGGTGCGCACCTCCACCCCCAACGAGCGGGCCAGCAGTGCGCCTCGCTCCAGCCCTTCCCGGTACAGCTTTTCCAACCCCCGGTCGATGATCTCGTCGTGAAGCTTCTCCTGGGCCGGGAAGTTGAACCGCTGGCTGGCCTCCTCGGGCAGCGCGTCGGCGATAGTGCGGAAAACGCCCGTGTGAAAGAAGGGGTCGTAGACGGCCACCGCCTCGACATTGGCATCAAAGACCCGCGCAATCTCAGCCGCCAGTCTGAGGGCGGCGTAACTTGCCTCGCTCCCGTCGACGCCAACCACGATAGGACGACCCTTGAAACCCCACGGCCTGCGCGTGATCAGGAGGTCGCTCGCTTGGGCATAGAGCAGCACGCGCTCTGCCAGACTGCCCAGGCTCCCCTCCGGGACGTGGCCGTGCCCCCACGCACCCAGTACCACCAGGTTGGCCTGCTGCCCCCGGATGACTTGCAGCAGTTCCACGTAGTTGTGTCCTTCGGGGGTCAGAGCCTCCCAGGCCAGCCCTTTCTGCTGAGCTTTCTCGATCAGAGGGGCCATGTACGCATCGGAGATCAGTTCCATCCCCTCGGTGATGATGCCGTCGTGCGTACGGCGCAGGTAATCCAGCCGCTCCTCCTCCTGGTACCGCTCCGGCAGCCCGCGCTCCATCTCCTCGAAGCGCACTCGATGCATGCGAGCGGCGTAGACGTGGCAGCCCACGAGCGTGACTCGTTCACCTTGCCCCGCCAGGGCCAGCGCGGCGTCCATCGCCAGGTCGGAGCACGGCGAGCCGTCCAGAGCGACCAGGATGCGTTCGTACACCCTCACCTCCTCGGATAGGGGGTCTTGTCCCGCGCCTCGACCACGTGGAAGAGATACCCGTGGGGATAGCGGGTCTGGGGGATGTGGAAGGCGTCGAAGGCGAACAGCTCCCGGGCGGCCCGCAGGAAGCGATAGGCCGGGTCATCCGGCCCGACGAAGGCGACCACGCCATCGAACTGATAGCTGGGAAACCGGGGGGCCTCGCCAGTGAACAGGAGAGATGCTAAAGGATTGTGTTGGAGATTGCGTGGCGTCTGCCCCTCGAATATCTCCAACCCGCCCAGCATCCAGGGATCGAAATTGACCGGGTCGCCGTAAAAATCGCGCACCGCTTCGACGCGTTGGGAAAGGGTCTCCGGCCAGGGGCGTCCTTCGGTGCGATGCCTGGTCTCCTCGAACAGGTGCGCGAGTGGCTCCAGTTGTTCCGGCTTGGGCAGCACACCCAGGCCGCGAGTTGTCAGATTGACGGGAAACGCGCCCGCGCCCAACGTAGCCAGCACGGGCAGGTGGGCCGGCTGCATCCTCATCGCCTCTGCTCCGCGCGTCTTTAGAACGTCAAACATGCGCAGCCGTGCCTCGGACTGCCACTGCAAAAAGACCTCCGGCAGGCGGACGCGCGGAAAACTCAGGCGATCCTCACCCGGCAGCACGACCTGGATGTGATCGCCCGCTACTTGAACTCGTATTGTGTTGTCCAACGGCTACACCTCTTCCGCTTTTTCCGGGTGGTGCGCCGTGACCTTGGAGGTGAACCAAAAGACCAGCAGCGCTGCCACGCTCACCACGGCCCAGACGATGAATATCCGCGAGATCGGGACCGGCGTGGGGTACGACTGCCCACCCGGCACCGGGACGACCTTGAATATCGTCCACGGCGAACGGGCCGACTCGCGCGCGTAACCCATCACGATCACGATCCACATCCCCAGGATGCCGGCCATGATCGCCGCGGTACGCGAAGCGCCCGAAAGATTCCCCCACTCGGCCTCGCGGGTATCGCCCAGCATGATAACATCCAGCATCAGAATCAACGCCCCGATCACCACCAGCGCGAACACGGCGACGTATTTATAGTCCATCACGCCCAAGGGATTGGCCCAGGCATTCGGATCGTTAATGCTGTTGGCCCCTAGCCACGCCGGCTGGATCAGCACCAGCGCGCACACGGCGGCGACGACCAAGAAAACCTTGAACAGCGTGTGCAACGTGCGGTTTTCCTGCTGGGTGAGGATCTGCTCCCGCCGGTCGATAAAGTAGGTGATGACGGTCAGGAACAGTGAAGAAAGCAAGCCGACCATCAACAGCATCTCCCAGGCGCGCGAGCCGTGCATGATCATCTCGAAGGAATCCGGCTGGTTGTCGTTGATGGCAAGCATGTAGACTAGCCCGAACACCGGCTGGAAAACTAGTCCCAACAATCCCCAAGCCATGCCGTAGGAGCCCACCCAGTCCCAGTACTGCTTCGAGGCGGCGTCTTTGCGATCCATGTAATGGAACATGGCCAGCATGGCCAGCAGGAATCCGAAATAGGAGATAGCTGCCGCCAGACGATGGAACTGCAGGCGAAAGACCGTGCCGTTGATCCACCAGGTGATGGCGTCGCTCCAGGCCATCGGCATCAGCCCGGACTGGCCCCAGGTGATGGTATCGCCGCCCGGCGTTAGCATGCCGCCGGCGACCATGTTGATCAGCAGCGTCTGCAAGAAGACGTCCACCGCGTATCCATATCCCAGGAACTGGTGCCAGCCGGGACGGATCTTGTCCCAGGAGAACCAGTAGGTGTAGAGGAAGAAGATCTCCAGTGCAAAGGTGATGGCCTCGAGCAGAAACGGCCACCAGTAGATGTGAAAGAGCTCCTTGGCAAACGTCGGATACAGGGAGACGAAGAACAGCACCCCGGCCACGGCAAAGGTCGCTCCGGCGCTAAAGAGCATCACGTTGAACAACGTGACGGAGCGCGCCAGGCGGCGGTAGCGCTCCTTGCCGTTCTTGAGAAACGAGGACTCGCTGATCGCCGCCACCCAGGAACCGCCCAGGTGCAGGTTGGCATAGAGCACGTGGGAAAGCATCACCAGGGCGATGATGATGGAGCGTCCAGAACGCCCCATACCGACCTCTTGGATGGGCAGATCCTCTTCGTACTGTTGGTCCGCCTTTTGCAGGTCGTCGGCCTTTAACTCGGTCGACGAGATCAATCCTCCTTGCTGGGGCACGATGTAAAAGGTGAGCACAGCCAGGAAAGCCGCTAGGACTAACACCAGGATAATGAGCTTTTTCATCTCGCACCTCCTGTTGCGATACTACTGCCTCTGGCAACTATTCACTTGTAGGAGCGTGTAGGAGTATTGTGTAGTAGGAGTGTTGTGTAGGAGTGAGAAGCTGAATCAGTCTATCTGCTCGACCAAATAGTTCTGGATGCCCATCTGCTTGATCTGGTCAAGCTGCGCCTCGATCCAGTCGATGTGGGCTTCCTCGTTGGTGAGGGTCGATTTGAACAACTCGCAAGTGCCATTGTCACCATATTCGACGGCCAGGCGGATGTCTGCATTGTACTCCTGGATGGCGTCGCGCTCGGCCTGCCAGTCGCTCTTGAGTTGCGCCTCCACGTCAGCGCCGATGTTCATCTGGTTCAACTCGCTGACGAGGGGCAGCCCTTCGAGGAAGAGGATGCGCGCGATCAGCTTCTCGGCGTGCTTCATCTCGTCGATGGCTCGCTTCTCGACTGCCTCGTGGAGCTTTTCGTACCCCCAATTGGCGCACATCTCGGAATGTACCATGTACTGGCTGATGGCCGTCAGTTCGTCGGCCAAGCGGGCGTTCAACCTCTCGATGACTTTTTCGTTCCCTTTCATGATTATCTCCTTTCTCGCGCAGGTTTGATTGTTGCGGCCTTCCTGTGGCTTCGCGGGACACCCGTTTTTCAGTATACAACAATATCTATTTGCATGCAACAATTTGGAGCATCACTGCCAGCTCGCCACGTCCCAGAAATTGTATTCGTCCATTCAAGCGGAAACGCCCCGGACGTACCGGGGCGTTCTATTTCTTGGGCCATCTGTGCCGTTACGGCGTTGAGCGGGCTTCCAGGGTTACCTGTACGTCCACCTGAACACCATCGCGCAGGACTGTGATGGTAACCTGTTGCCCCGGATGGCTTCCGCTGACAAGGGCCTGTAGCTCTTCCATCTGCGTGATAGTCTTGCCATCCCAAGCGGTAATGACGTCGCCACCGACCAGCAACTGCTGCCCATTGATCGTCACGGACTTGTCGCCGCCACGCAACCCCGCCGCATCGGCCGGGCTGTCGCTTACCACCTCGACGATCAAGACGCCCTCCTGGTCTTGCGGCAGCTCCATCGCCTGAGCGATCTCCGGCGAGAGAGTCACGCCGCTGATGCCCAGCCAAACCCGCTCGCTTACCTCTCTGGCAACCGGGCTGGGCTCCGGCTCCTGCGCCGGTCGCTCGCCCAAAGTGACCTCGACCTGCTGCTGGCGTCCATCACGCAGCACGGTCAACGACACCTGCTGCCCTACCTCAGTCGAGCTGAAAAGATAGGCGATCAGGTCGTCAAAGGTCTCGACGGTTTGCCCACCGATGGCGACGATCACATCGCCACCCACGCGCAGGTCTGCGCCATCCACGGTGATTTGACGCTCGCTGCCACGCAGGCCTGCCGCATCGGCCGGGCCGCCGGGTACTACGTCAACCACCAGCGCGCCGCGCTGATCGGCATCCAGTCCCATCCCTTGAGCCAGGTCGGGGTCGAGCGATCCACCGCTGATGCCCAGCCACGGCACCGCGTAGCGCCCATCCTCGATCAGCACCGGAACGACCTTTTGGACGATGGCCGAGGGGATCACGAACCCCACGCCGGCCGACGCTCGCACCGGCGAGGCGATGGCGGCGGTCACGCCGATCACTTCGCCCTGGTCGTTCACCAGCACGCCGCCGGAGTTGCCGGGGTTGATCGGGGCGTCGGTCTGGATGATGTCGGGAATGCGGTAGGTAGGCCCTGCGCTCCCATCGGACTCCACCGGCAGGGTACGCCCCAGCGCGCTGATGAACCCGACGGTCATGGTGTTCTCCAGGCCAAAGGGATTGCCGATGGCGATGGCGATCTCACCCACCTTGACCTGGGTCGAATCGCCCATGCGCACCGGATGTAATTCCTCTGCAGGCACGTCCACCTTGATCACTGCCAGGTCGCTATCCCGGTTGGCGCCGACCAGCGTCGCCGGCGCGATGGTGCCATCGGCAAAGGTGACCTCGATCCTGTCGGCTCCCTCGACCACGTGATTGTTGGTCACGATGTGGCCCGCCTTATCCCACACGAATCCAGACCCCGAACCGCGCTGGTACGGCATCTCCTCCGGGGATTGCTGAGGCGTCCCAAAAGGCCCGCCGGGCAGGCTTGATCCTGCTGCCTGCTTCTGCAACACCTCGACGTAGACCACCGATGGACTCACGTCCTGGTAAACCTGTTCCAGCGTTCCCTCCAGGGCCGCCAGTACGTCAGAGGTAGCGGGCGGTGCAGCATCAGGGGCCGGTGTCGGGGTCGCCGCGACCTCGGGGGGTGTCTGCAACTGAGCCAGGGGCAGGTTCACCGCGCCACAGCCGGTCAACGTGACCAGTGCCAACGCCACAACCAGCGCCAGCCACAAAACCGATTTCTTCTCCTTTGTCTTCATTTCAACCTCCACACAGATTAGTATGCGAGGGCATCTTGCCGAGACTGCCCACGCTCGCCAGTGAGGATACCATGGATCTGCTGGCGTGTCTTTAAGGGAGGCTAAAGAGGACCTTAAGGGGAGTTTAAGAAAGGCAGGTGGACCGTGAAGGCGCTCCCTTGACCAGGAACGCTCTCCAACGCGATTCGCCCACCGTGGGCGTCGATCAAGTCGCGGGCGATGCTGAGCCCCAGCCCCATCCCCTGCGGGAAGCGGCATCCCACCGAACCACGATAAAAAGGCGTAAACACCCGCGCCTGTTCTTCCGGCGGGATGCCGGGGCCAGAGTCGCGCACGCGGATCCACACCTCACCGGCCTCAACCCCGGCGCTCACGACGACCTCGCCGCCCGGTGGCGTGAACTTGACTGCATTGCTCACCACGTTCTCCAGTGCCTGGGCTAACCGGTCGGGATCGATCTCGACCGTCGGGAGGTCCTCCGCGAGATCGGTTCGCCAGCGCAGCCCTTTGTTCTGTGCGGCTTTACGCCAGGGAGCCACGATCTGCGCCAGCCACGACGATAGGGCTGTTGGCCGGAGGTCGAGCTCCAACGGCCCCAATGCCCGGTCGTAGAGATGAGTCAGCTCATCGACGAGGCGCTGCATCCGTTTGATCTCGGCCTCCATACCTCCGACCAGTTCCCGCCGCAGGGTGGCGTCTCGGTCGGCGCCGCCGCTCAGCGCCTGGACCGCCGAAAGCAGAGCGCCCAAGGGGCGGCCCAACTCGTGTACCAGGTTGGCCAACAGCCGCCGGCGAGCTTTTTCCATATCCTGTAGCCGCTCCGCCAGCGTGTTGAAGGCGCGCAGCAAGAGGCGCACCTCTCGCGGGCCTTGCTCCGGCAGAAGCGCCAGCGGCTGCCCCTCGGCCATCAAGGTGATGGCACCGGTGGCCCGCCGCAAGGGGCGTTCCAGGCCGAGGGCCAGCAACCAGCCCATCCCGACGCCCACCACCAACCCGGCGGCCATCACCCAAACGATGAACGTGCGCGTTCTTGGGAAGCGCGCGTAAACGCTGGAGAGGGGATCGGTGAGGCGGATCACACCCGTGGCTTGCCTGTTGATGAATACCGGTACCAATGCCTCGGCGGCGCCAGTTCCGGGACGTTGGCCATAGTCCACGCGCACCGCCCTTCCGGTGAGCAGCGCTTCA
>DAOUDX010000317.1:0-13496 GCA_034430835.1 Anaerolineae bacterium | reverse complement strand
ACAAGATGACGATGCGCTTCGAATCCTCTCGCCAGTTCAGGTCCAGCATCTCCCACAGGGCACGGCTGTAACCTTCCGGCTCGTCGTTGCCGTACTCCAGCGTGATACGATCGAGTGCGTCGCGAACGTCCCCCGTATCTTCGGTGATGTCTTGCTCCAGGCGATAGGGGTAGTCATCCTCGGAGCCGTACTGCTCCCCGTACCTGGAATCCACGAACCCGTTATAGTCCACGAAAGACGCCACGCCGAAGGCCGAGTCCGGCACCAGCGCGCGCAGCGAATCCATAATCTCCACAGACTGGCCCTGCACCGTGTCGATCTCGTCGCGCATGCTGCCGCTGGCGTCTATCAGGAAGACCACGTCGATTCGGTCGATGCGCAGGTCGCCGGTTTCGAAGGTGATCGTCTCGTGGGCGCACCGCCCGCCGCAGATCTCGGCCGTGTCGCGCATGGTCTGGTCGGTCGCCACGGCTGGCGCTTGCGGCGCTGCCAGGATCAGCAATCCGCCTATGACGGTCAATGCCATCCCGACGCGCAACCATAGCAGGTGCTTGGTACCCTTGATCAGGTCTAGATATTTCATTCTGCACTCCCTTGTGGCACGTAGCTCTTGTCCTATAGTTCAACTGCAATACAGTTTAGTTGAACGGCACTCAGGTCTTGTACAAACCGTTTTGGGTCTAGCTCACATTATACCAACCTCTGCCCAATCGGACAAACGGCTGAAGGGATACTTGCCAGTCTGCGTTGGTTCGAGTATAGTTCCCAGGCTTAACCGACACGAACCCCAGTCCGCACGCCAGGAGGAAATGTTGTTGGGGCTGTAGGGTCGAATCGCCAATCTGACCCAGGCAGGAGGGGAAGATATGGACGTTATTCTGCAAGCGTTGCTCATCTTCTCGTTGCGGGTCGTGGGGATCTCTATTCACACTCTGGGAGTGATCCTCACTGTGCAGGGACGCCGGCTGCCTGCCATTCTCGCAGGCAGCTTCAACTCCTTGCTTTACGTCCTGGCCGTCGGCCAAGTCGTGGCGAACATGGGCAATGTGTGGAACATCGCCGGTTACGTCGTCGGCTTCGGTGTGGGCACGTGGGTGGGAATGATCCTCGAAAGCCGGATTGCGCTGGGGTTCGCTGAGGTCTGGATCATTTCCATCGAACAGGGCGAGGCTGTGGCGGAGGCGTTGCGGCAGGCTGGTTTCGGGGTCACCCAGATGTACGGGCAAGGGCGCGAGAACTTGGTGGGGATCCTGGAGGCCATCGTGCCCCGCAAGAGTGTGCCGACCGTGATCTAGATCGCTGAGGAGATCGACAGGCGAGCCATCGTATCCGTCTCTGAGGTTAAGACGGTCCAGCGGGGTTACTGGCAGCCTGTCGCAAGACGGTGAACCGTTGGCACAGGGTGTGAAAGAGTGCTCTTTATCTTTTGTGTTTCCGCTTGCCAACTTTTCCCAAAAGCGGTATAGTCGTATATGCTCAGGCTGTTCTCGGGAGAATGGAGGCCGAGATGGTACAGTACGACACACCGATCAACGCCAACGACGCCAGCTTCGAGCGCGTGGTGCTGGAGGCCCCCCTGCCAGCTGCGGTGGTATTCTGGGCGTTGGGAGAAGTGCCGCGCCGTCAGCTCAACACCGTGCTAGAGCAGGTTGCCAGCGAGTATGCGGAAGAGGCACTGGTGGTCAAGCTGGATGTGGCTGACGCGCCACAGGCACAGGCGAACTACAAGGTCGATACGCTGCCACAGTTCTTGTTCTTCCGCCAGGGGAAAATGGTCGCGCGTGCCAGAGGCCTGCCCACCGCCGAGATGCTGCGCCCGTGGATGGAGTATTTGCTGGAGCGCGGGCCGAAACCGGTGACCAAGAAACGGCCCCGAAAGGAGAAACCCAAGGACGATGGACACCCCCTCGTCGTGACCGACGCCGACTTTGAGCGCGTGGTGCTGGGAGCTGGCGTGCCGGTGCTGGTCGATTTCTGGGCAGCCTGGTGCGGGCCATGCCGCATGGTCGCGCCGACGGTGGAGGCGCTGGCGCAAGAGTTCGCCGGGCGGGCGCTGGTGTCCAAGCTGGATGTGGATGCCAATCCCGCCACTGCAGGGCGATTTGGCGTGCAGAGCATCCCGACGCTGATCTTTTTCCGCAATGGGCAGGAGGTGGATCGCGTGCTCGGCGCGCAACCGGCACACATCCTGCGACAGCGGTTGGAGGCATTGTTGTGATCGATTTTCTGCAAGCAAACTGGTTAACGCTGGTTCTTCTGGCCGGCCTGGTGGCTTTTTTTATGCTGTTCCGTAATCGTGCGACGAAGGTGGGTGGCGTAGACGCGATTTTCGGTCAGGGCGAACCGGTCGTGGTCGAGGCGTTCAGCAACACCTGAGTACCATGCCTGCTGGCAAAGCCTGCCGCGGACAGGCTGGAGCGGGAACTGGAGGGGCAAGCGCGGGTGGCACGGTTGAGCATCTTTGACGAAGTGGGCCAGGAAGTGGCGCGTCGCTATGACGTGCGAGGTGTGCCGACTTTTCTCGTTTTCGACGACCAGGGTAATCTGGTCGGGCGAGATCTGGGTGTTCCTGACCGGCACAAGATCAAGACAATGATCGCGAGCTCCTGAACGGTGGAAAGAGTTGAAGAGTAGGTGCATAGATACTCGCACGCTGGCTGCGGCCAGCGTGACACTTTTGCTGTGGGCTTCAGCGTTTGCCGGGATTCGGGCTGGACTCGAAGCTTACGCCCCCGGCCATCTGGCGCTCTTGCGCTTTCTGGTCGCGTCGGCGGTACTGGGGGCGTACGCGCTCGCAACACGACTGCGGCTGCCCAAAGTGCGCGACCTGCCCGCTATGCTGCTGATGGGATTCCTGGGCATCACCGTCTACCACGTGGCGCTCAACTACGGCGAGGTCACTGTGACGGCAGGGGCGGCGAGCCTGCTGATTGCTTCGGCGCCGACCTTCACCGCGCTCCTGGCCACCGCCTTCCTGGGCGAGCGAGAAGGCGTGCAGTTCGATTGGGGCGCTCTGCTGATCCTCTTGGCGGCTTTCTGCACCAGCCTGTACTTTATCCTACAAAAGCGTTACCTGAAAAAGTACAGCGCGCTCCAGCTCACCGCTTACTCGATCTGGACAGGGACGCTCCTTATGCTGGTCTTTCTACCGGGCTTGGTCCAGGAAGCGCGTGCAGCTCCGCTTGGCGCCACCCTGGCTGCGGTGTACCTGGGGATCTTTCCGGCGGCATTGGCCTATGTGGCATGGACGCACGTCCTTTCGCGGATGCCGGCCTCGATAGCGGGCAGTTTTCTCTACCTTTCGCCTGTCCTGGCCACACTGATCGCCTGGATCTGGTTGAGAGAAATGCCTACCGGCCTCTCCCTGGCGGGCGGGGCCGTCGCGCTCTTGGGCGTCGTGCTCGTGAATGTGCGAGGTAGATAGGGGACAGCATAAGCAATCGCACATGGCCGCGCAACCAAATAGAGGGTTGGTGTGTTTTAATCTCCAAAGCCAGTCGAAGGAGGCGGATGTGGTAATCCTCTTGGTTGCAGTGATGACTGCGGGGAGTTACCTGCTGGGGTCGATCCCGGTGGGGCTGCTTCTCGTGCGGGTGATAACGGGAAAGGATGTGCGCGAGATCGGTAGCGGCCGCACCGGCGGCACCAACACGCTGCGGGCCGCCGGCCCATGGGCGGCGCTGCTGACCGTGGTAGGCGACATGGCCAAAGGCTTTCTGCCCGTGCTGCTGGCGCGCGCCGTTCTGAGAACACAAGGCGTGGAATCGCCGCTGGTCGAGGCGTTGGCTGGGTTGATGGCGGTGATCGGTCACAATTACCCGATCTTTGTCAGCTTCAAGGGTGGAGCCGGGACGATGACCTCCGGTGGAGGGGCGGTTGCCCTGTGGCCTTGGGTCTTTCCCATACTCGCCCCCGTTGGAATAGGAGCCATCGCGCTCACGAGCCATGCGTCGGTGGGCTCGATAACCGTCGCTCTGGGGATACCCATCATTTACCTGATAAGAGCCTTGCTGGGAGCCGGTCCCTGGGAGCACCTGATCCACGGATTTGGCACCACAGTGCTGACGTTATGGGCGCTGCGGCCCAATATCCAAAGGCTCATCGAAGGGCGAGAGCGGCGAATCGTGCTACGTGTGCAACCACAACCCGCCAGGGTGTCATCGCAGCAGCACGAGGCTGATCGCTACAACAGGTCTCAAAGGTGAAAACGCGGTTGAGCCCTCGACCGTCACCCCGCTCCCAGCAGCTTTGATCGCAGTTCGCTCGCCCAGGCCCGGATCGCCTCCCAGTCCCGCTGGTCTCCTGACTGCTTCGCCATGGCCCTCATGATGAACTTCCAGAAGAAGAACTGCTTCTCAAAGTCCTCCCCCTCGGTCAAGACCGCTCCGGCGAAGAGGCCGATGTCCACCGGCTGCACCTCAGGAATCTTTTCGAGCAGGGGGATTAGCCAACTCAGCGTCTCCTGGCGATTCTCCGGGGTGTCCTCGGTCATATTCAGGCAAACGACGAAATAGGCCACCGGGGCCCGGCTCAGCGCCTGCCGGTGTTTTTTCACAAACTTGAGCACATTCCTGTGCATTTTCCCTGCGCGAATCAGCGTACCCACCACCACTGCACGATACGGGCTGACGTCGGCTACCTCCCTGGCCCGCACCACGTCCACTCCCGTGTTCTCGTCCCTCAGTGCCTCACCGATGGTCTCGGCTACCCCACGGGTCGATCCAGCCCATGTGCCGTACGTCACCAGAATTCTGTCGCTCATCTCTTGCTCCTCAAAAAAGAGTTCTACACCTCGGTTACGAAGCGTTTTCCATCTCGCTTGCAGATCTCCTCGGTCAGCTTGCGCGCCGCGACAGCGACTGTAGAGATGCCAATGTTCGCCAGCGCCCACTGCCCGACCATGTAAAAGCTATCGAGACCAGGGAGGGCCTTGCATAGCCCCTTCGTCATGTCCAATAGCCCTGCACCGGGCACGCCCCATGCCTGGAACCCGTGATAGTTGCCGGTGTACCGTTCGATGGTCACCGGCGTGGCCACATCCACTACCTCGATGCCCTCTTTCAAACCAGGGAAACGCTGCTCCAATCGCTTGACCACTGCCTCGGCAACGCGCTCCTTCTCCTCATGGTATCGGGCGCGGTCGGCGTCAAGATCCTTCCAGAAGGCATAGCTGGATTCCAAATTCACCTTGACCGCCGTCTTGCCTTCTGGAGCCAGCCCCGTCTCGACGCCGTAAAGCTCCACGTCCAACCGCTCGAACGTCCTCCCCATAACCTCCATCGGCTGTTCAAGCAGCAGGGTGAGCATGTGCGGCTCGCGAGAGAGGTCGCGGGCGACACCGAGAAACACATAGCAGTTCATCACCTGCGATTCTGGTACCGCGTCGTAGTAGCGGCGGAGCTTCTCGTCTATGTATTTCCCCTCTAGCATATCGAAGATGGCCGCGTGGCCATCGGCGGCGGAGACTATGATATCGGCGCGATGCTCGGCACCATCAGCCAAACGGACACCGACCGCGCGATCATCCTCCACCAGGATCTTTTCCACGCGCGACCTGTAGTGCAGCTCGCCACCCAGCTCAGCGTACCGATCGGCGATGGCCTGGGCAAACGCGAGCGACCCGCCGACCGGCCAGCCCAAGCGCCGCTTGTGGCACTCCGCCAGGAAGGCCAGATTGGCCATTGCGGGGACGCCGGGGATGTCGTACTGAATCCAGGGGAACGCCCGCTGCAAGAACGGGTCGGTGAAGCGCTGGGCATACTCTTCCAGCGTGACTTTGCCCCACTTGATCATCAGCGGGAGATGCGGCAGCATCCCCACCATCTCCCACGGCTTGGCCGTCAGAACGAGGAAGAATTCGAAGCGGGCAAAGCGGCGCACCGCGTTGGCGTATGCTTCGATCGCCTTGGCGTCGGCGGGCGAAAGCTCTTTCATGTGCGCCTCTAGTCGGTCGGGATCGACGTACACGGTGAAGGCTCGACCCTCAGCATCCTCGATCTGCGCGAACGACTCGCGGAAGAGCACCTCTCTCCCCCGCAGCGCGCCCAGCTCCTGCCAGATGCGATGCAGGCTGGACGTCGGACCGGAGCCTGCCAGGTGGTGGATGCAGCTATCGAAGGTGTACCCCTTGCGCTGCCACGCGGTGCACAGGCCGCCGGGTTTGTTGTGCATCTCAAATATGTGCGTGCGGTAGCCGTTCATCTGGGTATAGCAGCCCGCCGCAAGGCCGGCGACGCCCGCACCGATGATAGCAATCGATTTTTCCATAGAGATCCTTTCAGTACCCCCTTTCCACCACGAATTCTACCAGCGCCAGCAGCATCTGGCGTGCATCGCCATCGGGGAGGGCCACCAGCGCCCCCCGGGCCTGGCGGGCATGGGCGCGCGCCTCATCCAGCGCTGTCTCGACCGCACCCGACGCACCGATGGCTTCGAGGGCCGCCTGTACGTGCGCCTCGTCCCGCTGGCCCGCGAGCACGGCCTCCACAGCCGTGTCGCTCCCGGCCCGCTCCAGGTAGCAGATGACAGGCAGGGTCACCAACCCCTGCCGCAGGTCACTGCCGGCAGGCTTGCCCAACTGCGCCTCATCGCCGACGAAATCCAGTACGTCATCCACGATCTGGAAGGCGACGCCCAACTCCCAGCCAAAGCGGCGCAGAGCATCGATCTGCGTCCCATCGACCTCGGCGAGAATGCCCGCCATCTCCGTCGCGGCAGCACACAGAGAGGCGGTTTTAGCCTCGATACGGCGGTAGTAGCCCTCCCGGCTGCAGTGCCCTTCGCCGCTGGTCAATAGCTGCCGAATCTCTCCGGCGGACATCGTGCACAGCGTGTCGGCGAACACACCGAGGATGCGTGGGCTCTCTAGCGCCGCGACCAGCGCCGCCGTCTGGGCCAAGAGCACATCGCCCGCCAGGATGGTCACGTCTACCGGCCATGTCGTGTGGAGTGTCTCGCGGCCTCGCCGCAGGCCGGCCCCGTCCACCAGGTCGTCGTGGATCAGCGTGGCGGTGTGCAGTACCTCCACTGCCGCCGCCAGCTTTTGAAAAGGCTCGACAGGCGCGGAAAACAAGTGCCCGACGAGGATCACCAGCGCGGGCCGTAGATGCTTGCCGCCTCCCATCGACTCGCGCAATTCCCCGCCCAACGGTCCCTCGAGTTGGGCCAGTGCTGCGCGCAGCACGCGCGCTACCTGCTCCAGGTCTGAGCGGATGGGTTCCAGGAGGGGAATCAGTTGCATTGTCCGGGCCCGTTTCCGTTGGGCGGGTGAATGAAGCAGGATGGGTCTTCCGCCAGATAGTCGCCCGTCATTGCCCAGGCACGCCCGCGACAGCCGCCGCACAGCTTGCGGTACTGGCACTCGCCGCACTGCCCTCGCAGTCGCTCCTCCCGCGCCCGTAGGTCTTGAAAGATCGGGGCCGTCTCCCAGATTGTCTTGAAAGGTATCTCGCGCACGTTGCCGCAGCTTACCTCGACGAAGGGGCACGGCCACACCTCGCCGTTCGGCTTGATGTAGACGAAGCCGCGTCCGGCAGAGCAGCCGTGAAAGACCGTCTCCGCCAGCCGCAGGAGCGGGCCGCCGTCGATGCCGGCCCCTTGCAGCAGGAAGGGCCAGTACTGCGGCCCGGCCACCGGTTCCATGATCGCGCGCAGCTCGCGCTGCGCTCGCGCCATGAACCGGATCAGCCGCTCGTTGGCTCCAAGGTCGAGGGCGGCCTCCTCAATGCCGCGTCCCCGTCCCACCGGCACCAGTTGGTACATAATGAGGATCGCCGTCTCCAACTCGTCCACCAGGGCCATCAGCGGCTCCAACTGATCTATGTTGTAATCCATCGCCGTGATGTTGATATGCAATGGAATCCCGGCCCGACTCAGGGCGCGCACGCCCTGCAAGGCCTCCTCGAAAGCGCCGGGCTGATTCCGCACGTAGTCGTGGGTCTCGGCGTCGAATCCATCAAGACTCACCGCGCCGATGGCCACGCCGCAATCGCGCAACCGGCGGGCCACGTCGTCGTCGATGAGCGTGCCGTTGGTCGCCAGGGTGTTCGTGAATCCCAGCGCCTTGGCATAGGCCAGCAACTCGAACAGATCGTCGCGCACCAGCGGCTCCCCGCCAGTGAAGGCCACCATACGGAACTCGTCGATCTCGGCTAATTGACCGAGCAGCCGTTTGACTTCCTCGGTGGTCAATTCATCGTCGGCGCGCCCTCCGCCGGAGGTGTGGCAGTGGATGCAGCGCAGGTTGCAGGCCGCCGTGATCTCGATGACCGGGTGGGCCGGGAAGCCGATGCAGCCCTGGCCCCACGACCCCGCCGCGCCGGGCAGGCACTTGAAACCGTACCTGAGGAACCAATCCGGCAAGCGCCGCCAGCCGACGAGCGAGCCCATGGTTATCGCACTGGCCGCCTGGCGCAGAATCAGTGAGGGCGGCCACCAAAAGGGTGTCACCTTGCGTACCGGCGGCTCATCCCACTCTTGTAACCACTTCTCCATAGTCTAGCACACAAAGGCAAGGATGTAGGCCAACGTCGTGCCCAGGTTCACCCCGATGTTGGCCCCGCACAGCTTCTCCAACGTGGCTCGCTCTTGCCAGCGCCCGCGCACGATCAACACCGTCAGGATCAGCGACACGGCCAGAACCGGCACATAGACCCACAGCGCTTGCAGAGGCACACCGCTCATCAGAGACAGACCCATCCCTATCCAACTCCCCAGGCTGACGAGGCCGTAGAGCCAAGCGACCCGCTCGCGCCCCAACCGCGCCGCCAAGTTCTTCTTGCCCGCCGCTACGTCGGCCGGGTAGTCGGGGAACTCGTTGAGCAGAATCACGTTAAAGATGGTCAGGCCGATGGGCACCGCCAGCCAGTGGACGAGGGGCGCGATCTTGCCCACTTGCAGGTAGTAGCCCGCCGCCACTGGCAGCCAGCCGTAGCAGAAGGCGATCCACAGCTCGCCCACCCCCGTGCTCACCCAGCGCACCGGGCGGGTCGAGTAGAAAAAGCCGCCCAGGATGCCGACGATGCCGAGGATCATTGTCCACGGCCCTGTCCGGTAGCCGATCCACAGGATCAGCCCCACGCCGAGGGCCAACAGCACAGAGGTCAGCGAGGCCCACAGCGCGGCGCGCCGGGGCAGGAGGCCACGCTGGATCACGCGCGAGCCGCCGGCAAAGCGGCTGGGTTGGCGAGAGGAGATGGCGTCCTCTTTGTAATCCCAGTACTCGCCGGCATAGTAGGTCGCCAGCATGACGAGCACCACGCCCAGCGTACCCCAACCGAGGACATCCCAGCGGAAAGCGCCTGCCTGCCGCCAGGCCAGCACCCCGCCCAGGACAAATGGCAGCACACCCACGGAATGAAACGGTGGCCGCGAGAGCGCCACCCAGGCGGAGAGTCTTTTAACTACCATGGCCTTATTTTACCGAATGGTTCCATTTTGCGCCAGAAACCCTCCCTTCCTGTCTCCTACCCCAAGGGGCAACACAGCTTGAATACGCATACATCTCGCCAAAGTCTCAAGAAAAAGCGCCACCTGTGTCAACAGATGGCGCTCGGTCCCGACGAAACAAGCGCGTCACGCGGGTATCTCCTCAATACCCGCGTCCTCCACGTCCATCTCTACAAGTTCTCCGGTGACGGTAAAGATCACGCGCTCGCAGATATTGGTCACCCGGTCGGAAGCACGCTCCAGATTGTGGGCCGCCCATAATAGATAATTGGCTTGCTCTATTGCAGCCGGATCGGCGATCACGTAGGTCATCAGCTCACGATAAACTTGGTTGTACAGGTTGTCTACATAGTCGTCCTCCTCTGGCAAAGCGCGGGCCAGATCGACGTCACGATTAACAAATGCCTCAAGTGCGCGGTGAAGCAAGTCGCAAGCCTTTTCCGCCATCAGGGGAATGTCGACGAGCGGCTTGAGCAGCGGCCCCTCCCCGATCCTCAGGTTGATCTTGGCGATGCCCTTGGCATAGTCGCCGATGCGTTCCAACTCACCTGCGATGTCGAGCACGGCGGCCAGCATCCGTAGATCGACCGCCACCGGCTGCTGCATAGCGATGACGGCCAGCGCCTCGGCTTCGATCTCAAAGCGCTTCTCGTTGATGTGCTGATCGTATGCGATCAAGCGCCGGGATTCCTCCATATCTCGCTTCTTGAGAGCATCTACCGACTCGACGATGGCGTTCTCGACCATACTACCCAACGCCAGGATTTCATCCTCTAAACGCTGCAATTCCTTATCAAAACTTTCACGGGGCATAGAACTTGACCTCCTCCGATCCTGTGTCCTCGAACCTTTCCAGATATGCAAACACTTCCCGCTTGAGCCCATCCCGTACCCGGCGGAACGTTTCCAGTTTTTCGTCTTCACTGCCGGTAGCGGCGGCGGGGTCGGGAAAGCCCAGGTGCTTCCGGCACCCACTTCCCAGCCACATCGGGCAGTTCTTGGCCGCGTGGTCGCACACGGTGACCACGGCGTCGAAATCGACTTCGCGGAACTCGTTCGTGGACTTGGAGCGCTGCACCAAGGTATCGATCCCCAGGTCGGCCAGCGCCTGCACTGCCAGCGGATGCACGGCCGCCGCCGGCTTCGTGCCCGCCGAGTGGGCTTCCCACCGGTCGCTCAGGTAGTGATTGACCAGCCCTTCGGCCATCTGGCTACGGGCCGAGTTGCCGGTGCACAGAAAGAGCACGCGCTGCCTGCTCATCCGAACCTCCCGGTGATGTAATCCTCAGTCTGCTTGTTCTGCGGCGTGGTAAAGATCTGCTGGGTCGGCCCGAACTCGACCAAGTACCCCGCGCGGTCCTCGGCCATCATGAGGAAGGCGGTGTAGTCGGAGGCACGGGCCGCCTGCTGCATGTTGTGCGTGACGATGACGATGGTGTACTTTGCCTTCAGTGTCTGAATCAGCTCCTCAATGCGCAGCGTGGCGATGGGGTCCAGCGCCGAGGCCGGCTCGTCCATCAAAATGATCTGCGGTTCCACAGCCAGCGCGCGGGCGATGCACAGCCGCTGCTGCTGCCCACCGGAGAGGGCCAAGGCCGACTTGCCCAGGTCGTCCTTGACCTCGTCCCACAGCACTGCGTCGCGCAGGCTGCGCTCCACGATCTCACCTAAGCGTGCCCGATCGCGCAGGCCACCAGCCCGCGGGCCGTAGGCCACGTTGTCAAAGATCGATTTGGGAAAGGGATTGGGCCTCTGGAAGACCATCCCCACGTACCGCCGCAGCTCCACGACGTCCATACAGAATACGTCGCGCCCGTCCATCCAGACCTCTCCCTCGACGCGCACGTTGGGAATCAGATCGTTCATCCGATTGAAAGTGCGCAGGAAGGTACTCTTGCCGCAGCCGGAAGGGCCGATGATGGCCGTGATCTGATTGGCCGGGACCTGAATGGTCACGTCGCGCAGCGCCTGAAAGTCCCCGTAGAACAAATTGTAACCGCGGACTTCCAGCTTTACACCGTTCGCTCTTTCCGCCATATTATCCCCCTCTGAACCTCGCTGTCAAGCGACGCGAGACGAAACTGATAATCAGATTGATCAGCACGATGGTCACGATCAGGACCGCGCCGGTACCCATCGCCTTCTCGAAGGCCGTGGTATCGGTCGCCAGGTAGTATAGGTGCATCGCCATCGTCCGCCCGCCCTGCAGGAGCGACTTGGGCAAGCGGTATGTCCCGCCCAGCGTGACGTAGAACACCGCCGTCTCGCTCACCACGCGGCCCACACTGAGGACGATGCCGGTGATGATCCCCGGCAGGGCCGCCGGCAGGACGACGCCCCACACCGTTTGCCACTGGGTCGTGCCCAGCGCCAGGCTCCCCTCCCGGTAGATGCGTGGGACGGCGCGCAGGGCCTCCTCGGTGGCGCGGATGATGACGGGCAGCAGCAGGCAGGCGCAGGCCAGGGAGGCCGAAAGCAGGGAAAAGCCAAAGCCCAAGCCCTTCGCCGAGACAAAGAGCGCATAGCCGAACAGGCCAAAGATGATCGAGGGCACGCCGGCCAGGATCTCCACGCCGAAGCGGATCAAGCCAACCACGCGCGGGGCCCAACCGGCAGCTCCCTGCATCTCCCCGGCATACTCCACCAGGTAGACCGCCGCCCCGATCCCCAGCGGCGCGGCGATGCCGAGGGTGAGGAACACCACGTAGACCGTCGTGACGACGGTGGTGGAGATGCCTCCCTCGCCCGAAAGGCCGCCGCGCGGCGGGGTCAACAGAAATTCCAGGTCGATCACCTTGGCCCCCTCCACGCAAACGTAGGCGACGACGACCAGGAGCGCCAGGACGGTGACCAGGGCGGTCAGCCACAGGAACCCAAAAGCCGCCTTCTCGATCAGGTGACGGCGGGCAAGGTTCGCCTGCTCCTTTGGGTCGATCAAGCACCCTTCCATAACCTGCTCCCCTCTCCCGATAAACACCCCTTGGCGCGTCGTGACCTGCTCTTCGTTCATTTCGTCCTCCCACGCATCAGCAGACGTGCAGCACTGTTGACCAGCATGATCAGCACGAACAGCACCACGCCCGTGGCAAAGATGGCGCTCTCGTGCAGGCCGGTGGCGTAGGCGATCTCCACGGCAATGTTGCCGGTCAGCGTCCGCGCCTGGCTCAAGACGATGGTCAAGGGGTTGTCGCCCAGCGGCCTGGGAATAATAACCGAGTTACCGATGACCATGATCATCGCCATGGTCTCGCCCAGCGCGCGCCCCACCCCCAGGATGATGGCGGCGACGATGCCGGAGCGGGCCGCGGGCAGGATGACGTTGACGATGGTCTGCCAGTGTGCAGCGCCCAGTGCCAGGGAGCCCTCTTTGTACTGCCTGGGCACCGCCCGGATCGCGTCCTCGGCGATGTTGGTGATGGTCGGCAGCACCATCACCGCCAGGACGATGGAGGCCGAAAGCAGGCCGAATCCGGCGTTCCCCGGCGCGGGGATCTTGCCGATCAGCGGTACAAGCACCACCATGCCGAACAGGCCATAGACCACCGACGGGATCCCGGCCAAAAGCTCCACGGCCGGGCGGACGATGGCGCGCACCCAATCCGGCGCTATCTCGGCCAAAAAGATCGCGCCGCCCAGCGCCAGGGGCACGCCCAGGCCGATGGCCATCAGCGTGACCAGCGCCGAGCCGGCGATCATCGCCAGGATGCCATACTGCTCCTGCCCCGGCCGCCAGACGGTGCCGGTCAGCAGCCTGACCAACCCAATATCCCGAAAGGCAGGCAGGGCTTCCTGGAAGGTGAAGTAGAAGATGAGAAAGACGATGACGACCGAGAGCAGAGCGCTGCCGAACAGCAGCGTCCTGGCGCTCCGGTCAACGAAGCGGCGCAACGGTTTGGGCTCGTTGGGGCAGCAGATATCCACCCGTCTCATTCCTCCTGATAGGCTGGCGCTATGATACCCCATCACGTTTCAGGGGGGTTTAACGTTGGGTTAAGATCGTGTTAAGGAGAGTGCTGCGAGGGGACGTGGGCTTGAAGGCCGAAGGGGAG
>DAOUDX010000316.1:0-19106 GCA_034430835.1 Anaerolineae bacterium | reverse complement strand
CTCCCATAAATTCTTGACCACGACATAACTATCCGAATCAACCAGGCTCTCATCAAACTCGTTCGACTCTTGAATGGCCTTGAATGATACACGGGCCTGATCCATAACTGGTGGGCGACTGTCAGGGTAATACGGAATTGAGTTCCTTTGCTTGACGGGCTTTTCCAAAATGTAACATACCCAATCAGCGACTGGCGTTCCATCATAAATGCAGATAGCCGGGTCCAGCTTTTCCCCAAACTCTGCGCTGAACGCCTCGTTGAACTTGAACACCGGCCCTCTCACTTCGTGTTTCAGCATCAGTGATTGAACAATACCGAAAAGCCGATTACGCCACCACCGCTTCTTGTACGTGCTGAATACACCTGTGTACTTGGCTGGCTCCATCAGCCTTTGTACATCAAGAGTGTTAAAGGCATCCAGGTCGATTCCAAGTCTCGTGGCTGCAGTTAGGTCATCATACAGTATCCCTGGGAACCCCATAACTACATTGCGTATCCACCTCGCTACTTGAGGAATGTTCCATTCCTTACTCTCAATAGGTGGAGCCGCTTCTCTCAACAGATTTGATTCATCTTCATCAGCTCCCATTAGCTCCAAGACCCTTGACCATTCTTGCCCTGTGATCTTTTCCAATGCTTGGAATCCTTCGATCAAGGCCGTGATTCTTGCACGAACTCCATCTGGGTCACGGTGAATCTCCTCCTTGAGCACTATGAGATCCACATCCATACTTTCTTCGAGTAGTGATGACTTCCCGGCGATTATGTGCGGTCTCGTGACCAAGACCATAGGACAGGATGGGTGACGCATCCGCATTTCAGAAGCAAGAGTACTCCCAAAGTAACCGACTGGCTCTTCACCAACAGGCACCGTACTCAATTCAAGATCGACCAAAAGAGCGTCGGGCAAATCTACAGGCAAATCGGAGAACATTTTTGGGGGGAGGCTTAGCTCGCATTCAAACTCGCCCTCTACGTGAAGCAATTCCCGTATCTTTTGTGCATCTCGACCAGGCCTGTCAATCTCATCGTCGTAATACAACACTCTAGTTGTCATCTTCTGTACCCCCTTCAGGTAGTACAACTTCAATGCAGGTTTTCCAGGGTTCTTCTACATCGATGAAATGAGCCGTCCCACCGTAAAGCTCGAGGATGTCTCTCACTACCTTCAAGCCTAATCCGGTGCCTACTCCGAGGACAGGGTTAGGTAAACTTGTGGTCACAAACGGTTTGAAGGAGATTTCTCTACGCTCAACCGGCAAACCAACTCCGGTGTCCATCATTCTAATGAACAAGGTGCTATCGGACTTCTCTGCTTCTGCCGCAACGCGTCTTGTCGGCTGCCCGTAGACGGCCTTAAGCGCATTCGAAAAGATGTTGATCAAGACAGAATAGAGCTCTGCTTGATAGATAAGAGGCGTTCGCAAAGCTGAGGGGACATTATTCTTGAATTCCACCCCATACTTCTTCATATAATACGACATCGGCTTTGTCACGTTCTCAACGACCTCACGAAGTGCGTGCTGTTTGCGACGTTGCCTGCTATCAGGCGAGAGCATAAAGCGAAGTTGAGAGACCTGCTGTTCTACCATCTCGTACCATTCCGAAACTTGAGCTGTTATGTCATCATACTGGTCGTACAATGCCTCTGGTATTTCCAACCTCAAGCGCAGCAGGTCTTGTTCTGTCTGCAAGACGGCCCCAACAAGAGCCTGCAGCTGATGATTCATCAGTGAAATGGTCGTTCCGGCAGAAGCCAGAATCCGCAACATTGAGATTTCGCTGATTTGATATTCTTCCTCCTCCTTCGCCTGTTCAATAGCCTTATCGAGATTGAATATGATGTATTGGCGCTTATCCTCCGGTATGGCAGTCTGTGTAGCTACTGTGGTCTTCACATCCTCGATAATATCGGGGACCGATCTCTTGGGCCTTTCCCTGTGACGCTTTTCCTTCTCTTCAGCTAGGAAGGCTGCGTATTTTAGAGTCATCCAATAGAGGCCATTTTGCACAAACTGGCGTAACTGCTCCACAGTCATCGTTTCGATAAGACGTTCTCGGCTGATGTTAATCTCAATATCGGAATGCTGTGTTTGGGATATAGCTACGGCACCGAATAGCTGCCGATTTCTTGGAATCGACAAGTAGGGACGCCCAGGTATCGTTCTGGCAAAATCCATGACTCTTTCAGGAGGTGCGATAACCTTTGCCATGTCCACATTTCTTACTGCAAACTCGTCAAGTCGCAACCAATCATCGCTCGGATCTCCATAAGGGAACACCCTGAATCCATCTAGATAGAGTCTGACTCCACCCTCCTCACGCCCCTTCCGGGAAGCCTCTCGAACTCCAAAATCGAAACCCTCGAGATACTCGGAACTGTATACGAAGAAATACACTCGGAGACGAGCGTTCTCTAAACCACTATAGTCATTGTGGTCATCTACCAGGCTATCCTGTTCCCCGGTCGCTGAAACATCAATGTCATAGTGAGCTTCGCCTTTTTTGTCGATTTTTCCATCCAATCTGGCCCAGGCTGCCTCCAGAAAGGCTTTTCCCAGCCCACCCGATAGCTTCTCGAGTTCTTTTGAACCCTCAATGTCTAGCACGATATCAAAGCCTGGATCAGGCAAACGCGCAGCACTTTTAGTGCCCTCTGATTTCACGATGAGGCCAGGAAAAGGGCTCTGCAAGCTCAAGAGGTCACGCCGAAGAGCAGCTATTTCACTCTTTGTCCATGCATCGCGCGCTTCCCCGATGAAGAGCGAGACTCCGGTTTGAGTGTCCGGTGTTACCTCCTGTCTAACGTAGGATACAGGCACCTTGACCAGATCTTCGCCTGGCAAAAACTTCTCTGACCAGTTGAACTCTGCCACCACACTTTCCTTGACGCCATCCTCCCTTGCCGCGATTGATTGGATGGTCAGTTTGTTGCCCAGCCTTCTTGCCGCGAACCTTCCTATTCCCTTTGCACCCGTAAGAGGTCGGCAGTAGATTCTTGACACGGGGTTGTCTCTCTTTTCAGTAGTAGCTATCCGCATCCAGCTATCTCTCATTTCCTCGAAAGTCATCCCGTGCCCATTGTCCTCTACGACGATAATACCACCTGGTTGACCTACATTCTCGAATGTCACCCTAACTCTTGTGGCATCCGCGTCGTAAGCGTTTTTCACCAATTCGGCAAGTGCGATAGATGGCTTAGCAACCAGTTGCTCGCCGAGCTGAAACAATAGACTGCTATCAACTGAGAACCTGAATTTTCCGGACTTCTTGTCTTTCGCCATATCAGTCCCTCCAATGACGGCAAGCCGACACGGTATAGATGCTTTTCGTGAGCGGGCTTTGAAGGAAACAGACAATTATCTGGCCCCGAGGCAGGTACTCGGGGAGGCTCTCGCCGTCACCGATGATTGTAGCATAGCGCGCACAGCAATGCAAACTCGCCAAGGATACGCTCACGTCGTCGGGTATCTACATTCCTCACCATATTTCCAAAGACTAACAGCTACCTTGTCTGAATGGAATCTTTCCTCACAAACTCGCGCCCCCAACCCATTGACTCCCCCACCGAAGCCTCGTATATGTTGCTTTGACGCTCTCCCATTCGCGCTAGCACGGTCGAGCCATAAGCGAAGCGACGCGACGCTCCCTTCTACTGCGGGGACGATCTCACGGTTGAGCCGCAAGTGCATGACGCTCCCCTCTGAGGTCGTAAACGAGAACAGCCGGCTGGCCGGGGTCGCGAAAAAGGAACGCGGCGTCGGCTCGGTATCCGAGTACGCAGCCATCGCATCGTGTCCCGCCACAGAATTGGAAAATTGAAAAGGGGCGGCTCGGAATGACGAGTTGAGCGATCCAGAATTGCCTCGCGACGAAATGTAATACCCATTGCCCTGCTAAAGGCCGTGTTTCGCTGACTGCGCCGCCGTGAACAGGCGGCGCTGGAATACCTCTTTTCCGCAAGGAAACCCTCTAGCACCGGCTCTTTCAGGCCGATGCGGCCAAGAGCAAACACGGTGTTTGAGATGACAATTGGTATAACACTGTCGAAGCAGTTACGTCGGATTCTCCAAGAAACCGAAACACACCGGCCTACCAACGTCTCATTGACACTTCCACCGGTCTTGCTTATACTATGAAGTGCGAGGACGGCATGATGCACGCGAGACGAATGACCCTTCTTCTTGTCATTCTGGCGTTTGGCTTGGCGCTGGCATCCCTGCTGCTGGTGGCTTTGCCATCCGAGGCGGATCTGGTCGGCGTCACGCTGCTGCCGCCCATCACAGAAGCGGATGGGCGGGCGGGCGCCTGCTACTCCTTTTACCACGACCCGCCCGGTGGGACCGAGCGTCCCTACGTCCAGATGGCCTACGACGCCGGCTCCCGCTGGGATCGCTTCGATTTCAGTTGGCCTGTTATTGAGTACGAAAACAACAAGTGGAACTTTGGCCCGCACGATACGCTGGTGAACGATCTGCATGGGGCAGGGATCAATATGGTCGGCATCCTGCTCTGGACGCCGGACTGGGCCGCCACGCAGGGCGTGACCGGCCTGGACGGGCGTTCCTTCGACCAACGTCCCTTTGGCTGGTACGCGCCCGAGACCCGCGAGTCGCTGACCGACCAGTCGGCGGCCGCTGCTGCGGCATCTTCGCCTCCGCAGGGGCTGTACCTGGCGTGGAACGATCCCAACAATCATTGGGGCAATTACGTCTACACCGTCGTCTCCCGCTACGGCGATCGGGTGAAGCACTGGGAGATGTGGAACGAGCCGGAGTGGAATTACTTTTGGACGGGCACCTTCGGCGACTACGCGCAACTCCTCAAGGTGGGCTACCGGGCGACCAAGGCGGCCTGCCCCGACTGCACTGTGCTCTTCGGCGGGCTGCACTACTGGGCGAATCCTTACTACTACCGGTGGGTGCTGAACCGACTTCGCTCAGATCCGGCTGGGCCGGCAAACAACTACTTTTTCGATGTGATGTCGGTCCATCTTTACAGCCGTTCGTCCACGACCTATGACATAGTGAACGAGATTCGCGCCGGGATGACCACCTTCAACGTGGGCGACCACCCCATCTGGCTGACTGAGACCGGCGTGCCAGTTTGGAACGATGGGTCAGTGGATCCAAATCCCAGCAAGTACGACTATGCTGCCACGCAGGACGAAGCCGCCGCTTACCTGATCCAGTCCTACGCCAACGCCTGGGCGTCCGGCGTTGAGCGTTACTTTTTCTTCCGCACCCACGACGCCGATATGACCGAGTACTTTGGCCTGATCCGCAACAACCGTTCCTTGCGTCCAGCCTACGTCGCCTACCAGGTCGCCGCCACCTATCTCGTCTCTCCCACATTCGTCACCCGCACGCCAGCGAATCCCTTCACGCGAGTCACGCTATGGGATACGCCGATCGGCAGGGTGGACGTCGTGTGGAACGACAGCCCCACTGTCACGCTCTACACGCTGCCGGCCGCGATGGGCACGGCCACCATCGTGGACCGTTGGGGTATCACCAGCACGGTCGCTGCGACTGGTGGAGTCTATACGCTTACCTTGCCGGTAGCCACCGCTAGCCTTGTATCCAGTCCCACCGACTACATCATCGGCGGGGATCCCCTCATCGTGATCCAGTCAGAGACGTTGGATGAGCCGCCTACCTCCACCGTCGATTCCTTGCCGGAGACGGTCTACTCGACTACCTTCACCGCCACCTGGAGTGGCTGGGACAGTGAGTCGGGTGTTTGGGCCTACGACGTACAGGTGCACGATGGAGTGGGTGGCGAGTGGGAGGATTGGCTGGCGTTGACCCCCTCGACCTCCGGCCAGTTCACCGGCGCGCATGGCCACACGTACTACTTCCGCTGCCGCGCCATCGACAACGTCGGCAACCGGGAGGCCTGGCCTGGGCAGCCCCAAGCCCATACGACCGTTGATATGTCCAGGGTGCTCTACTTTAGCGTCGGCACCTTCTTCGGGGACGACGATCGGGACGGCGTGTTCGATGCGACCGAGGCCGCGCTGGCGAGAGTGACGCTGCGCCTGCTCGACGAGTCCGGCCAGGACGTTATCTCACCGACGACGAGTGGCGCGTTCACCGCGACCATCTACGCCGAGCAGACGTACACTGTGTGGATGATCGGCGACGACCACTTGTGCGCTCTATCATTCACCGGGCCGTGGTATGAGATGGCGTATACCGAGACCTATTCGGAGATGGCCCTGTGGCCAGTGACGCGAGTCTACCTGCCGCTTACCATGCGGTAGCGTGGCGTGCTATGTTCGACGCGGGCGATCAAAAAAGACCCCGGCACTTGCCGGGGTCTCGCGTATTCTGTTCGGGCGGTCAGAGAGTCTGGGCGTGCGACCGTGCACGCTGGCGGGATACCACGAATATGATCGCCCCCACCACCGATGCGATCGAGACGAGCGAGCCCACCGTCGCAGCGCCGATCAGAACGCCCCGTCGCATGCGCCTCGTCGCAGTCAACTGATGCCTGGCGGTGCGGGCCAGTTCTTTACCCAGACTGTGCACAAAGGCTGCCGCTGGCTGCACCGGCTCCATGCTCTGCTTCAATTGTCCGGCCAGCTCGAACAGCGGAGCCATCTGGACACGCTCTTCATCTGTCACGTCGATCCGCTGCGTGGCCTCCGGCCGACCGATCAATGCATCGGCGTGGGCCGCCAAGACCTCGCTTGTGCATTTCTCATCACTGCCTGCAGTCATCGTTCGCCTTCCTCGTGATATGAACCCTTAATATCCTCCCCCATCAGACCCTGGCGCAAGGCCACCAGCGTCCGGTGGTAGAGCGACTTGATCGCGCCCTCGGTCCGTCCCATGATCGCCCCAATCTCGGCGTTGCTCAACTGATCGACGAACTTGAGAATCAATAACTGCTGCCGATCTTCGGGCAAGTGACGAACTGCTTCGAGCAATACTCCCTGAGCGTCTTTCTCTTCGGCGACGGCCGCTGGCTGCTCCCGTTTGACGCCCGACAGCATTGTTTCATCCAACGGAACGATCTGGCGGCGGCTGCGGTCGCGGTGCCAGTTCGCCACCATGTTATGCGCGATGCGATAGAGGTACGCCGAGAACGGCGCTCCCCGATCGACGTAGCGCGAAAAGTGCTTCAACGCCCGGTAAAAGGTGCGTGCTACCAGGTCCTCTGCATCCTGGTGGTTGCCGGTGCGGTAGTAAACGTAGCTATAGATATTCCGGACGTATCGCTCGTACAGGAGGCTGAACGCCTCTGGATCTTGCTTTGCACGAGCGATGAGGGCCGAGTCGCTCTCTGCTTCCATACACTCCTCTGGTGCCCAAGGAGAGGAGAGCGGCGGCTTCTCGTTTAAGAAAACACCACCGTGCCCCTCTGGTTGCGCCTCTGCGTGACATCGTCGCTGCGAGGCGGCGTGCGAAAAGTATAGCAGATAACGGCGGCTGGTCAACCGAAGCACGGCTGCTAGAAGTTGGCAGTTGGCAGTCAGCTCTTGACGGTTAGCCAGGAACCGCTTCCTGCGTCCCTGTCTCTTGTCATTCTCGCTCTTTCATGTTACACTCCCCACTTGCTCAAACTTGTTGTGAGGGGAGTCTATGTGTAAGCGCATTTTGAACGCCGGGGTTGGGGTGATCCTGGTGATCGTGCTGTCTGCGATAGCCTCGCCGGGTTGGGCTGCGCCGTTGTCCCAGTGGCGGGCGGTGATCACTTACCCCGAGCCGGGTATGACGGTGGGCGGGATCGTCGAGATCAGAGGATATGCTACCCATGCCAGTCTCGACCATTATCAGGTGCGCTATGCCCCTGGGACGAAGGTGGTGGCCGATACAGCGTGGGTGGATATCGTTCCGTTCGTCACCAACCCGGTCGAGAACGGCGTGCTGTGCACGTGGGATACGACGAGTCTTCCTGACGGCCCGTACGTGTTGGCGGTCGCGGTTTGGGGAGTGGCCGATCCTAGCAACCCCCACGTCCACTTTGTCGAGCACGTGATCATAGATAACTCTTTGCTCCCCACCTCTGAGCCTACGCCACAGGTGTTGCCCACCGTTGCTGCCGGACCGCCACCTACCAGTGTCGCCGTCGTACAACCCGCGACGCCGACGCCGCGTCCCTCTCCGACACCTCAGCCCGGCCAAGAGGCATTGACGCCCACGCCGACGGAAGAGACTGGCAGTGACGGTTTCGGTCTGAATACACCGATGCTGCGTGATGCCTTTTGCACAGGTGGGCTGATCGCGGCGATGCTGTTCCTATTGTGGGGGCTTTACATCATGGCAAAGGCCAGCATCCGGTGGTATTTGCGCGGAGGGGCATCTCGGAGGCAATAAGCCTGCTGAGGTGGCATAGTCACGAGATGCGCGATACGCAACACAGACACGTGTTGCGTGTTGTTTGAAAGGGTATGGTGTTGGCTCTCTACTCTTCGACTGGCTCAGAGCGCAGCCTTATCGTTGGCTTGGGCAATCCCGGTTGCCAATACGCGGCGAACCGGCACAACGTCGGTTTCCACTGTCTCGAGCGATTGGCTGCAGCCCATCATCTGGTTCTTGACAAGGAGCAGAAAAAGGTGCGTGTCGCTCTGGGCATCATCCTCGGCCGGCGGGTAATCCTGGCGCAGCCGCAGACATTCATGAATGAGAGTGGTCAGGCTGTCGTGCCGTTGGCACGTTTCTATCAGATCTCGCCGGAGCGGATGTTGATCGTCTACGATGAGCTGGATCTGCCGCTGGGCACGGTGCGCGTGCGATCGGAGGGAGGCAGCGGCGGGCACAAGGGGATGCGCTCTATCATTGAGCAGTTGGGCGGTCAGGATTTTGCCCGTCTGCGCCTCGGTATAGGCCGCCCGCCGGGACGGATGGATCCAGCGGCTTACGTTTTGCAGGATTTCTCGGCGGACGAGCAGCCTTTGGTGGAGCAGATGCTGGAGCGGGCTGTGGCTGCCATTGAGACGTGGCTGGCAGAAGGGATCGAGATGGCGATGAGCCGCCACAATGGGGGGGCGAGCTGCCCAGAGGAATAGGGCCGGGTGTGAACGTCGCAGGACTCTTGGCAGCGTTCGAAACCCTTGAGGCTTACCGGCGCTTGCAGGCGGAGCTGGCAGACGATGGGGTGTTGCCTCCCCTGGGATTGCTGCGAGCCGCTCGGCCCGCGCTCTTGGCTGCGCTCGCCCACGACCTGGGTCGCCCGATGCTGGTCGTCGCCGGTTCGGTGGATCGGGCCAAAGGGCTGACCCAGTCCCTGCGTGACTGGTCTCCTGCACCGGAGCATATCATTCGCTTCCCTGAGCCGCTGACGCTCTTCTACGAGCGTGTCCCCTGGGCTGACGAGATCATCTCTGGGCGTCTGCGCGTCCTCACGATGCTGCACGCGCTGCGGGACTCCGTTCCATCGGGGGATCCCGGAGGGGGGATCGTCGTTACCTCGGCCCGTGCACTGATGCAGCGCACGTTGCCCCTACACCAGTTCCGCACCTCCATCCGCGAGTTCCGCGTGGGACAGACGCTCGATCCGGGGCGTACCCTGCGTCAGTGGCTGGGATTGGGCTACGAGCCGGTCAGCGTTGTCGAGACCACGGGCCAGTTCAGTCACCGGGGGGGCATTCTCGACATCTTTCCGCCGGCCGATCCACTGCCCGTGCGCATCGAGCTTTTCGGTAACCAGATCGATTCGTTGCGCCGCTTCGATCCCGCCACGCAGCGCTCCCAGGATCGGGTGGAAAGCATCACGGTCACTCCGGCCCGCGAGGCGCTGCCCCGCCACGGTCCATGTGTCGCTGCCCAAGTCGCCGCACAACTGGCCCAGCACCAGCCGGCCGATGAACGTGCCGAGCTAGAGGCCCACTACGAGGGACTGGCGTCCGCTGCGCCTTTCCCCGGCATCGAGTTCTACCTGCCCTATTTTTACACGCATCCAGCCACGTTGCTGGATTACCTCCCGCCCCGAACACTCGTCGTCCTGGACGACCCGCAGGAAATCGCGGATGTCTGGGGCAGTTTGGAGGAGGAGGCCGTGGACCTGCGAACTGCTGCTGAGGAAGGCGAGGTGCTTCCGCCCGAGTATCCGCTGCCTTACGTGACGTGGGGTGAGTGGTCGGAGCAGTTGGCCGATCGGTCCGTCCTTGCACTGGGCCATGGGGAGGAGGAGACGGGTTCTCACTTGGGCGATTGTTTCGTGCCTGGCTCCCATTTCGGCGGACAACTCAAGATCTTGCTGGGACACATCTACACCACACAGTCGCAGGGTGGGCAGGTGGTTGTCGTCAGCCAGCAGGCCCGGCGCTTGGCCGAGCTGTGGGGCGCGGAGTATGGCTACGATAGCGGTCTGCCAGTCGAGGGGTTGCATCAGCCGACGCAGGCGAGCTTGACCTTCGTCCAGGGTTCGCTGGAGGAGGGCTGGGTGATGCGCGGCATTGACCTTGGCCAGCCTTTCGCTGCTCTGCACCTCGTGACGGATGCGGAGATATTTGGCTGGCGTCGCCCGGAGCCGCGACGCCCCATTCGGCGTCGCAAGGTCGCCCCCGAGGCGTACTTTGCCGATCTCATGCCCGGCGACTTTGTCGTTCACGTCGAGTACGGCATTGGCATCTTCCGCGGCTTGGTCATCCGGGCCTTGGAGGGGACGGAACGTGAGTACCTTCTGGTCGAGTACGAAGAGGGTGACCGTCTCTACGTCCCGATCCATCAGGCGGATCGGCTCAGTCGCTATGTCGGCGCCGACGATCGCCCGCCGCGCCTCAATCGGTTGGGCAGGGCGGAGTGGCAGGCGGTCAAGGCCCGGGCCAAGCGGGCCGCCGAGGACGTCGCCCGCGAGTTGTTGGATCTCTACGCTGCCCGCGAGCTGGCCGAGGGCCATGCTTTTGGCCCCGACACGGAGTGGCAGACAGAGCTGGAGGCCTCCTTTCCTTATTACGAGACTGAGGACCAACTGCACGCCATCGTCGACGTCAAGGTCGATATGGAGAAACCCAAACCGATGGATCGCCTCATCTGCGGCGATGTGGGCTATGGCAAGACCGAGGTGGCGCTGCGGGCGGCCTTCAAGGCAGTGATGGACGGCAAGCAGGTTGCCATCTTGGTGCCGACGACCGTCCTGGCTCAGCAGCACTATGCCACCTTCCGTCGGCGGTTGGCGTCCTTCCCCGTCGAGGTGGAGATGTTGTCCCGCTTCCGCTCCCGGGCCGAGCAGAAGCGAATTCTGGAAAGATTGGCCGTTGGCCAGGTAGATATTGTGATCGGCACGCATCGGCTGCTTCAGAAGGATGTGCAATTCGCTGACCTGGGACTGTTGGTGATCGACGAAGAGCAACGTTTCGGTGTCACGCATAAGGAGCAGCTCAAGTGCATGCGCACTGAGGTGGACGTGCTGACCCTCACGGCTACTCCCATCCCGCGCACGCTCTACCTCGCGCTTACCGGCGTGCGCGACGTCAGCACTATCGAGACCCCGCCCGAGGAGCGGCTGCCGGTCGCCACCTACGTGGGAGAGTATGATGCACAGTTGGTGCGCCGGGCCATCCTGCGCGAGTTGGAACGGGGTGGGCAGGTCTTTTACGTCCACAATCGCGTACAGACCATCGAGGTGGTGCGTCGCCGTCTGGAGAAACTGGTCCCGGAGATATCTTTTGCCGTTGGGCATGGGCAGATGCGAGAGGCGGATCTGGAGCGGGTGATGTTGCGCTTCGTCGCCGGGGAGATCGATGTGCTGGTGTGCACCAGCATCATTGAGAGCGGTCTCGACATTCCCAATGCCAACACCCTCATCGTTGAGCGGGCCGATCGATTCGGATTGGCGCAGTTGTATCAGTTGCGGGGACGTGTGGGCCGGGGCGCGCAGCGTGCCTATGCTTACTTTTTTCACAACCGCCTAACTCGCCTGACGCCCGAGGCGCGCCAACGGTTGGAGACGATGCGTGAGACCGCCGAGCTGGGCGCAGGGTACACCATCGCTATGCGGGATCTGGAGATCCGGGGCGCGGGCGACATCCTGGGTACCCGCCAGTCGGGCCAGATCGCCGCGGTCGGTTTCGATCTGTACACCCGGCTGCTGACGCGGGCGGTGCGGGAACTCAAAGCGCAGCGCGAGGGGGTGCCTCCGCCGCCCGAGCCGCTGGGTAGCATCCGCATTGACCTGCCCATTCCCGCGCGCCTGCCGGAGCACTATGTCCCCGACGTGCGCTTGCGCTTGCAGATGTATCGCCGCATGGCGGAGTTGGGTTCGATGGAGCAGATCGACGCGATGGAGCAGGAGTTGGCCGACCGCTTTGGGCCGCTGCCGTCCGATGCGCAAAACCTGATGTACCAGTTGCGGCTAAAGGCGCTGGCGCGCGATGCAGGTGTGAGTACTATTGGCATCGAGAACAGCCGCCTGGCGTTGCTGTCGGAGACGGACTATGCAGACCGCGAGAGGATCCAGTTTGCACTCAGGGGGCGTGCCAGTGTCAGCCGCCGTGGCATCTGGCTGCCGATGGAGCGCGGTTGGCGCAATGAGTTGGTAGCGGTGTTGAAGGACATTGCCCGCGTCGTTCATTGACGACGCGCTGCGCCGGTTGACGGATGGAGCAGGCCAGGGTATACTGGAGACGATTCACCAGGAGGGCAGAAACATCATGGCAGTTTTGCGCGATCTTGCCATCGTCTTTCTCGCCATTGAGGCGTTTTTTCTGATGCTGGTGCCCCTCGCCGTGTTTGGAGCCCTGATCTACGGCCTGGGGTGGCTTGGGCGGCACGAGAACCTGCCCAGTTGGCTCAAGCTGGCGCAGGCATACGTGACTCTGGCCCAAGCTTACGTGGAAATGGCGATGGCGATCGTCGTTCGACCCATTCTTTTCATCAACTCCATCTCGGCGACAATTCGGAGATGGCTTGGTGGTATTGCGAAAACTGGAGGCGACAATCAATGAACCTGAGAACGCGTGTCATGATCATCGGCGGTGTCGTGGGAGCGCTGTTGGGTGTGGGGGCGGCTTACCTCTACCTTCAGTCAGGAGTCGAAGTGGATGAGGAGGGCAACGAGCGGTTGCCCACTGTTCAGCCAGCCAAAGCGCTGACGCTTGGTCTGGGCGTGATGACCCTGCTCAGACAAATCGCCGGTTTGAGGCGATAGAGTCCCTATCAGTCCTCTGTAACAATCCCCAGACAACTACATGGCTGGGAGGCGATTTAGGCTGAACCCGATGCGCTGCCTGCGTACTGCCCTTGCCAAGGGCTCGATCCGGGCTGTGGCATCGATCAGCACGTTGTTATCTTGGCCCGTCTGAGCTTGGTTGTGATAACCCATTTTCCACGTTCGGGATTGAAGGCTTGCGCTGCACGGAAATCAGTGTAGCTAACGTGGCGTCAAGCTCCTCCAAAACGTCCTAAACCCGGCTGTGATTTCGAGCATTCACTCAAAGGGTGATTTCCTATCCGATATCAATGCATTTGCCCCACTAGATTGGGCGTTGACGCCGCCTTGCGGGTATCGGGTCCCGCGATGTCCAGCCTAAAGACATCCATAGCTGAATCTGAATTCTTGTTGACAAACCGAACGAATCTAGCTATACTGAATGTGTTCATTGAACGCATTCGGTTTAATGTGCATGTTGTATGCGGGGGAGTTTTTCATGGATGAAAAGAAAGCACAGCTGATAGAGATAGTCGGAAAAGTGGGTGTCTTCGATAGTCCTGAAATAGGGGAATCATTCTCATTGGATCATGATCTGATTCCGCCGTTGAAACCCCGCTTCATGGTCAAGCCGAGGAACACGGACGAGGTGCAAAAGATCGTCCTTTGGGCCAACGAGACCCGCACACCACTGGTGCCGATGAGCTCAGGCGGGCCGCACTTCCGAGGCGATACCCTTCCCACTGCGCCAGAAGCGGTCATCGTTGACCTGAGCGGGATGAAGCGCATCCTGAAGATCGACCGCAGGAACAGGCTGGCACTCATCGAGCCGGGGGTCACGTACACCGAGCTTCAGCCCGAACTTGAGAAAGAAGGCTTGCGAATTGTGATGCCGCTTCTGCCTCGAAGCAATAAATCGGTGGTCGCAAGCCTCTTGGAAAGGGAGCCAGTGATGTCCCCCAGGTATCAGTGGAATCTGCTTGAGCCACTGCGCAGCCTGGAGATCGTGTGGGGCAATGGGGACAAGTTCTACAGCGGGAGTGGCACGTTTCGCGGCGAAAAAGACGAGGATTGGGAGGAGGGAAAGGTGCCCCTGCAAGGACCTGGGCCGGGGCAACTGGATTACTACAAGTTCGTCTCGGCAGCGCAGGGAAGCATGGGGATCGTCACGTGGGCGTCGGTGAAATGCGAGGTGTTTCCCGAGTTCCATAAACTGCTCTTCGTTCCGGCAGAAAAGCTCGACGACCTCCTCGATTTCACGTACAGACTCCTCAAGTTCAGATTGGGCGATGAGCTTTTCATCGTGAACAACACCTGTCTGGCAACCATCCTTTCCAACGGGCCGGACGAGGTTGAGTCCTTGAGAGACGTGCTTCCCTCTTGGGCAGTCGTCGTGGGGATCACAGGTGGCCACATTTTGCCCAGAGAAAAAGTGGAAGCTCGAGAGAATGACATTCGGGACATCGCCCAGGAGTTTGGATTAAAGATGGTGCCGGCGGTTCCGGGCTGCCGTGGCGGCGATTTGCTGGAATTGCTCCTGAAACCTTCCGCAGAGCCGTACTGGAAGCTGCGATACAAGGGAGGGGCGCAGGAGGTATTCTTCCTGACCACGCTCGATAAAACGCCCGGCTACGTCACGACGATGCTTTCAGCGGCCAACGCGCACCAGTATCCGGCCCTGGACATCGGCGTTTATCTCCAGCCGGCGCACCAGGGCGTCGGCTGCCACTGTGAATTCATCCTCCCGTTCGACCGGAAGAATGAGGCGGAGGTGACCAGAGCCCAGGCGCTGTTCCGCGATGCCAGCCTCAGGCTGTTCAACCAGAAAGCGTTCTTCTCGCGGCCGTATGGGATATGGGCCAACATGGTCTACAACGCAGATGCGCAGACCACGATCGTGACGCGGAAAATCAAGGGGATATTCGACCCCAATAACGTGATGAATCCGGGAAAGCTGTGCTTCTGAGCAAGCGCAAGGGAGAATAGCAAATGGCACTGGAAGATTTTGCAGCGGAAATGGACCGATGCAGTCAGTGTTCCTACTGCAAGTGGATTCCGTTCGATCAGATGAAAAGCTGGCGCTTTGCCAAGAACTGCCCCAGCATTTCGTACCACAATTTCAATAGCTACTCCGCCCGCGGCCGGTATGCCGTTGCCCGCTCGCTCATAAAAGGGCAAAGTGGGTATTCAGATACGGTTCGGAATATCGCCTTTACCTGCCTGACCTGCGGCTCGTGCGACGTGAGCTGCAAGATCTGTCGCTACAACCTGGAGCCCCTGGAGATGGTGCGCGAACTCAAGTTCAGGTTGGTCCAGGATGGACAGGGGCTCGATGCACACAAAGCGGTCATAGAAAGCTTGAACAAAGAACAGAATACCATGCTACAACCCAAGGCCCGGCGGGGAGAGTGGGCGGACGGTCTGGACGTCGCGCGCTTGTCCTCAGAAAAGGCCGAGGTCCTTTTCCACGCCGGCTGCCGCTTCAGTTATGATAGGGACCTGCAAGGGACTGCCCGGGCCGCGGTGACGCTTCTGAAGAACGCGGGCGTCGCCGTCGGGATCATGGGGGAACAGGAGATGTGTTGCGGCGGTAGGGTGTACTCGATGGGTTACAGGGATGAGTTCACCCGCTTTGCCCAGGCCAACATGCGAGCGTGGGCCAAGGCCGGTGTGAAAACGGTCGTGACCTCTTGTGCCGACGGCTACCATGCCTTCAAACGTCTCTACCCCAAACTGGGTTCTCAGGTCGAGGTGTTGCACACCGTGGAATTCATCGCCCGCCTGATCGAGGAGGAAAAGATCACGTTCCGTTCCAAAGTTCCGATGACCGTCACCTATCACGACCCCTGCCACCTGGGCCGGCAGGGGGAATCGTACGTACCGTGGGACGGCGTCGAGAAGAAAATCAAGGGGCAAATCGTCGTCTACGAGCCGAGGAGGCCCAGGTACAACGGGGCCTGGGGCGTGTACGATCCGCCGAGGGAGATCCTCAGGAGCATCCCCGGCGTGGAGTTGGTGGAGATGGAGCGGAACCGGGAATACAGTTGGTGCTGCGGGGCCGGGGGAGGTGTTCGCGAGGCCTATCCAGAGTTCTCCACGTGGACCGCCGGCGAAAGAATCGCCGAGGCCAGGGCCACCGGCGCGGAGGCGCTGGTGAGCGCCTGCCCGTGGTGTGAGAGAAACTTTTTAGACGCCATCAGCGCGCTGGGAGAGCCGATGCAAGTTTACGACATCGTCGATCTGGTGCAGAAGGCGATGTAGCAGGGGGAGAGGGCAAATGACACTACCAAAGAACGTGTACAATGCCTTGGAGGATATCGTCGGCGCGGAGAGTATCTCCGACGACCCGGCGGTGCTCGATTCGTACAGATACTCACTGGCGCACACGGCGATTCACCTCGGCCCCTTTTACGATACCTTTACGCCGAGAGGGGCGGCGGTCCTTCTGCCGGGGAGCACAGAAGAAGTCCAGGCCATCGTCAAATTGTGCAATAAGTACAGGATCAAGTTCAAGGCCGCCAGCACCTTCTGGTCCGCGCAGGGGTATCCCTCGGAGGACGATACCATCCAGTTGGACATGCGGCGGATGGACCGAGTTCTTGAGATAGACGAGAGAAATATGTTCGCCGTGATCGAGCCGGGGGTCATCGGGGCCACGCTTCAAGCCGAGGCCATGAAGGTGGGCCTGAACACGCATATCCCCGGCTCCGGCTGCAGTTGCTCACCGTTGGCCAGCGCCACCTCGTACTTTGGGTCCGGGCCGAGCAACCTGTACGGTGGTTGGTATTACGACAACCTGCTCGGGGCAGAGTGGGTCATGCCCACGGGCGACATATTCAGAACAGGTTCGTTGGGTTCCGGCTGCGGCTGGTTCTGCGGCGAAGGCCCAGGGCCGAGTATGAAAGGCGTGTTCAGGGGTTTTCTCGGCGCCAAAGGCGCTATGGGCGTGTTCACAAAATGCGCGCTCAAGCTTTTCGCCTGGCCCGGCCCGGAGAGCCTTCCCGTGGAAGGGATCGTGCCTGCTTATCAGGCAGCACTCCCGGACAATTTCAAGGCATACACCGTGGCTTTCCCATCGTGGAAGGCGTGGGCGGATGCGGCCTACATGATCTGGGATACCGGCATCGGGTATCTGGCTCACCGGCAGTACAACATGTTCGGGCGGGACCTCAAGTACGCCATGGTCAAGATCCTCACCGACCCCACCAAGACGCTGGGAGACCTGGAGGAGCTTCTTGAGGATCCAGAGGTACAAAGGATCACGGAGGAATCCAAACGCGACTTTCAGATCGTGCTGGTCGGTATGACCCCACGAGACATCGAGTGGCAGGAGAAGGCTTTCGACGAGATACTGGCCAGGACCGGCGGCTGGAAAGTGGAAGCCATGAATGAGCCTGAGATAAACAGGTGGATGCTCCTCTACCTGATCAGGCTGGGCCACAAGAACCTGAACCTCGTTTTCGGTGGAGGATACGACGGGTGTTTTGGCTTGCTCGGTGCTGCCGACTTTGGGGCATCCAACGCCGAGGAAGCGGCTCAGTTCAAGAAGGAATGGGAGAAGCGGGGTGCCATCGTGGAGGCCGGTGGGGACTGTATGATGGGACCGATAGGTGGACAGGGTGGGGGAGGTACGTGCCTGTGGGAGAATTTCACCTGCTTTGATTCGTATGACAAGGAATCGGTCGAAGGCACCCTTGAGTTCTTCGATGCTTGCACCGAGTTTGGACTGGAAAAAGGGTGGGGCGTGGGCATGGAGAAGTGGAACTCCCAAAACCGAGGGCCCGACGGTAAGACGACGCTCAAGAAAGAGCGCGACAGGATTCATCTATCCGCACCGCAGCCATCTATGTTTCGCTACCAGCACAAAGTCAGGGAGGTCTTGAACCCGAATGACCTGGGGGATGCGTACTACGAGACGTTGGAGGATTGAGTCTTCTTAAAAAGATCAAGGAGGTGTTCGCATGACTGTTCTAGAGGAACCGATCAAGGAGCCATTGGAGCTCAAGAATTTCATTGACGGCGAGTTGGTCGCGTCCAAGGGGGAGCTCAAGGACGTCGTGAATCCCGCCACCGGCAAGGTCGTCGCCAGGGTCCCGATTTCGACGAAGGAGGATCACGATCAGGCAGTGGAAGCAGCCAAGGAGGCTTACCCTGATTGGCGAACCACACCCCCAGTGGCGCGAGCGAGGTGTCTCTTCCGGCTGAAGGAACTGCTGGAGGAGAACTTTGAGGAGTTGAGCCGAATTCAGACCATGGAGCATGGAAAGACCATCGACGAATCCCGGGGAGAGACGCGCAGGGGCATAGAGAACGTCGAGGTCGCGACGGGGATACCCTCCCTGATGATGGGGTACAATCTGGAGGACATCGCCAGCGGCATAGACGAGTATCTCATCAGGCAGCCCTTGGGGGTTTTCGGCATCATCGGCCCGTTCAACTTTCCCTTTATGGTGCCGCTGTGGTTTGCGCCTTATGCCGTCGCCACAGGCAACTGCATCGTTCTCAAGCCCTCTAGCGAGGACCCGATCAGCCAGGCCAAGATCGTGGAGCTGGCAGACGAAGCGGGGATTCCGCCGGGGGTGTGGAACGTGGTCCACGGGGGAAGAGCAGTCGTATCGGCGATGCTGGACAACTCGGACATCAAGGGCGTGTGCTTCGTTGGTTCGACCCCGGTAGGAAGGGACGTCATCTACAAGCGGTGTGGGGAGACGGGCAAACGGGTCATCTCGCAGGCCGGCGCAAAGAACTTTGCCCTGGTCATGCCGGATGCCGACATCGACCGGACGGTAGCGTCGTGCATGACGTCGTTTTACGGTAACACGGGCCAACGCTGTCTGGCCAACGCGAATCTGGTCATGGTTGGCGAGGGGCTTTCGAAAGCGGAACACGAGGCTTTCTACAACAAAGTTGTCGATGCTTTCGTCGCGGCGGCCTCGAGGATAAGTATGGGGTTCGGGCTTGAATTTTATATGAAGATGGTAGTGTTGGGATATTGTTTGTTGAATT
>DAOUDX010000315.1:0-8076 GCA_034430835.1 Anaerolineae bacterium | reverse complement strand
ACGAGGACGGCAGCTTTGGGCTCGATCTGGAGCTGGCCGACAGCGTCACCACCTGGCGGCTGACGGCGCTGGCCTCCACGCGAGAGGGCGACCTGGGCGTCGCCACCTACGACATCGTGGTCTTCCAGGACTTTTTCGTCGAACTCGATCTGCCAACGACCATCACCCAAGGAGAGACCATCACCGTCACCGTCACCCTGTACAACTACCTGCCCCAACCCCAGACCATCCGGCTGGAGCCGGAACCCGCCGGTTGGTACACGTTCGAGTCGCTGCCCCAGGACGTCACCCTGCCGGCAGAGGGCGTCGCCACAGCCACCCTCACCATCCGCGCCGAGCGGGCCGGGGATTTCACCCTGCAGGTGAACGCTGTGGGCGAGGGCATGTCCGACGCAGTGGCGAGAGACGTGACGGTCAAAGCCCCGTGAGAAGCGCCAATGCCTCGGACGCTTGATAAACCTCCGGGGTCTCCTAGAACCGACAGCCCACCTCGTCGAGCGGGATGCTCTCCACGAGCTACGGCAACGTGGCAGACCACGACCCCCGAATGAACTTTTTCCTCCACGGTCGCGTGTAAACCAGTAGAAGCGGCCACCCGAGCGCCGCTTGCCAGACCCAAAGGAGGAAAGAAATGCACAGGAAGACCCACATCGCATTGATCGCGCTGGTTGCGATCGCCGCCCTGACCGCCGGATGTGCCTGCGCGGCTCCGGCCGGGACAGCGGAACCGGCTGCGGCCACAATGGCCCCGCGCTCTGAAAGAGAAAGGGCATCCGTGCCCACATCCGAGCCAGTGGCGGAGCCAGTAGAGGCCCCAGCAGCTACCCTGTTGCCAACCTCCGCTGCGGCTGGTGGCGAGAAGGGGACCGGCGGCGACTCCCTCACCCTGCCCTACCGCCCCAACCGCCTCGTCATCAAGAACGCCGAGCTAGCGCTGCTGGTCGCTGACACCGACAGCGCCATCGACCGCACCGCGCAGATCGCCGCAGACACCGGAGGCTATATCCTCAGCTCCCGCGTCTGGTACCAGGAGTGGCTGGGAGAGAGCTACAAGTACGCCACCATCACGCTCAGCGTCCCCTCCGACCAGTTCGAATCGGCGATGCGGCGGCTGCGTGGGCTGGCGGTGCAGGTCATCGACGAGACCGCCTCCGGCCAGGACGTCACCGACGAGTACGTCGATCTCCAGTCGCGGTTGGGGAACCTGATCGCCACGCGCGACCGCATTCGCTCCTTTCTCGATCGGGCAATGACGGTCGAGGAGGCACTGCAGATCAACGAAGAGCTCAAGGTCGTCGAGGAAGAGATCGAACTGGTGCAGGGCCGTATGAACTATCTCTTCGACCGTGCGGCCTACTCCACCATCACCGTTCAGATTCAGCCAGAACTGCCCAAGGCCACGCCCACTCCGACGCCAACCCCCACTCCGACTCCCACGCCTACACCCACACCCACGCCTACACCCACACCCACACCGTGGAACCCCGTCGAGACCGCTGAACAGGCCAGCGGCACGTTGGGATCCATCCTGCAAGTTCTCGCCGAGCTCGCCATCTGGCTGGGCATCGTCGTGGTGCCACTGGTGGCTCCGCCGGTGCTCCTGTGCGCCGCTGTGGCCTGGATCGCCCGGCACTGGATGAGGAAACGGGCCAGTAAGATAAACAATCAGAAGACAAGCCCATAAACCGTCTTTCTCCCCTCTCCCCTTGTAGGGCGCGCGTCAGGCAGCCGTAGCCTTTCCGGCCAGCAGACGCCAGGCGTGCGCCCTCCTCCCGTAGAGCATCCCGGCGCAAATGATGGTACGCTCCTAGATACAGCGACCAGACTATCGCAGCAGGTCCTACGTATAAGTATCGTAAACCCAGGCATCTCCCCCGCTTGGGCAAGGAGGGCGCGATGAAGCGACGCGTACTGCACGTCTACCAGGACTTTTTTCCAAAGCGCGGAGGGATCGAGGATCACATCCTGACACTGGCGCAAGCACCATCTGATCGCCACGAACACATCGTCCTGGTCGCGGCAGATGGTCCCGTCACCCGCCGCGAGACCGTGAACGGCGTCATGGTGATCCGCGCCGCCACTTATGGCCGCTACTACACCCCATTCTGCCCGAGCATGCCACGGTGGATCAAGCGGCTGCGTCCCGACATCGTCCATCTGCACCATCCCTGTCCGATGGCCTACGTGGCCTGCCTGTCAGCACGGCTGTCAGCCCCTGTCGTTCTGGGACATCACAACGACATCGTCAAGCCTCGCGCCCTGCTCAAGCTCTATCTGCCCCTGCAGCAGGCGATGATGAGACGGGCTGGCGCGGTGCTGGTTGGCACGCAGGACTATCTGGACACCTCGCCGCACCTCGTTCCCTTCCGGACCAAGTGCCGGATCGTGCCCTACGGCATTCCGCTGCGGCAGTTCACGCCAAACGCCGGGACAGAATCCCTCGCTGCCCGCATCCGCCGCGCCCATCCCGGCCCCATCGTCCTGTTTGTCGGCAGGCTGTGCTACTACAAGGGGCTCGACGTGGCCATCGATGCCATGCAGAACGTAAACGGCACCCTGCTGATCGTCGGGCATGGTCCTCTGGTCGATGACGTCAGCCAAAGCATTGAGACCCTCGGCCTGGAGTACAAAGTCGTTCTCGTCGGGCCTGTGGACGACGCCACCCTCGTCGCTTACTACCGAGCCTGCGATCTGACCATCCTGCCCTCGATCTACCGGAGCGAGGCGTTCGGCCTGGTGATGCTTCAGGCGCATGCCTGCGCCCGGCCTGTGATATGCAGCGACCTCCCCGGCCTCTCCACGGTCAATGTGGACCATCGCACGGGCTTGCTCGTCCCGCCCGGCGACGTGAGTGGACTGGCCAGCGCCATCAACCGCCTGCTCCACGCGCCCGCCTTGCGCCGCCGCATGGGCCGGGCCGGGCGACGGCAGGTGGAGCAGCTCTATGGCGCCGACCGGATGGCTCGGCGGATCGAGGAGGTATATGACTCACTCGCAGGATAGCAGCGGCGGCAATGGCCACGACATCTGCAACGGGCTGACTTTCGACGTCGAGGATTGGTTCCACGGATTCAACTTCTCTCCGTTGGAACAGAGCCGCCTACCCCACCGTCTACACGTCGGCCTGCTGCGCATCCTCGAAATCCTCGAGACTGCCCAAGTCAAAGCCACCTTCTTCGTTCTAGGCTCGCTGGTCGAAGAGTGGCGTGCTACTTTGGGCCTGATAGTGGACGCCGGACACGAGATCGCCACCCACGGCTACCAGCACACGCCAGTATATCGCCTGTCACCCGGCAGCTTTTTCCGCGATCTCCAGCAGGCACTGACAGCCCTGTGTGCTATTACCGCTCAGCCGATCAAGAGCTACCGAGCACCTTTCTTCTCCATCACCCGGCACAACCTGTGGGCGCTGCCCATTCTGGTCAAAGCTGGCATCGCCCGCGATTCCAGCATCGTCCCGGCACACAACCCGCGCTACGGCATCCCCACTGCAGAGCGTTTCCCTCATCCCGTATTCACAGATTATCCCCCCAGACTGACCGAGTATCCAATCTCGACCGTTACCATCGGCAACGTCAACTTGCCGTTTGGCGGCGGCTTTTACGCCCGCCTGCTGCCCTACAGGCTTATCCGGTGGGCCGTGACACGCCTCAACGCCATCGGCCAACCCGTCATCTTTTACTTTCACCCCTGGGAGTTCGACCCCGACCATCCCAGGGCCGACGACGGCTTGCCTGCCCTCTATCGCTTCACGCATTATCACAAACTGGACAGCACCGCCGCCAAACTGCAGGCACTGCTGCGCGACTTTTCGTTCGCTCCCCTGTCGGGCCTGCCCGACCCAAAGGCAACGGCCTCTCTGTAGGGTACACGCCAGATAGCCACCGTCTCTTGAGATTCACTACCGGACACTTTTCGGAATTTGACTGGACTTGTGGCCTAGTGAAATTATAGCGAGCGTCCTGAGCCTATCGAAGGACGCTCGCGGAAGCCCCTTCGACAAGCTCAGGGTGCTTCCGCTCGCTTGTTTGAAAAAGTGTCCGGTAGCAAATCTTGAAAGTCTTGCCACCACCCCCAACCCATGGTAGAATGCGTAAGTTAGGGAACCCGAGATGACAATCCAGCTTTTCGCCAACGCTACGAATAGTCGCCCCTGTGGCAGGCTCCTTGCCGATAGGAGCTATCACCGTTGGGGAGTGCGCTGACGTTAGAATGGACCTGTCTGCTCACACAAAGCCTCCCCAAGCGGGAGGCTTTTTTGATGTGTCACCAGAGGAGGCTCGCATGGCCAAACAACCTGAGCTCACGACCGAGCGGCTGCTGCTGAGGCCCTTTGCGCTGGCCGATGCGCCAATCGTCCAGCAGTTGGCCGGGGACGAAGCCATTGCATCGACGACGGGGACGATTCCCCACCCGTATGAAGATGGCATGGCTGAGGAATGGATCGGAACACACCCAAAGGCATTCGAAGAAGGCGAGGGAGTCGTCTTTGCGATCACGCTCCGCGAGGACAAAACGCTAATCGGGGCAATTGGGCTGACGATCGAGGGAGATCACGAGAGGGCTGGGATGGGCTATTGGATCGGCAAACCCTACTGGGGCAACGGCTACTGCACCGAGGCAGCCAGAGCTGTCTTGAACTATGGATTTGCCGAGTTGGGGCTGAACCGTATTTATGCCACCCATTTTTCCCGCAACCCCGCGTCGGGTCGCGTGATGGAGAAAATCGGCATGGCGTGCGAGGGATGCCATCGCCAGCACTTTAAGAAATGGGGGGCCTTTGAAGATCTGAAAGTGTACGCGATCCTGAAGGCTGAGTACGAATCACGGGCGCGTTCCGACTAACCGGCTGCCTCACAACTGCACCGACACCACCTCGTAGACCGGATCGGGCTGTGGATGCCCCTTGACCTCCAGCAATCCTGCCGGCTGCGCGTCGGCATAGTTCTGCACCAGCTCATAGACCTGATGGGAGATCAAGATCTGCCCGCCACGGGCGTGCTGCTGCAATCGCCGTCCCACGTTCACCGCGTCGCCGATGACGGTGAAATTCATCATCTGCGGCGCACCGATATTCCCCACGAGCACCTCGCCCGTGCTCACCCCCACCCCAAAATGGAACCGAGAGGACGCGGGGAGTTTCTTGTGCGCCACTTCGATCGAACGGCACAGCCGCCACGCTGCCCGCACCGCCCGCAAGACGTGATCTTCCTGCCGCAGCGGCGCGTTGAAATAGGCAAGCACTCCATCGCCCAGGAACTTGTCCATCGTTCCTGCCTCGGACAGGATCGCCTCGGTCGCCACGGCGATGTGATAATTGAGCACCTCTACCAGCACCTCGGGTGTGGCCCGGACGCTGAAATCGCTAAAGCCACGGATGTCGGCAAACAGCACCGTCGCCTGTTGGAGCACCCCACCCAATTGGACCATCTCCGGCCGATCCATCAGCTTTTCCACCACGCTGGGCGCTACGTACCGCTCGAACAACCCACGTATCTGCCCCTTCTCCCGCTCCTTGGCCTCCTCGACCTGTCGCAACAGGCGGGCGTTTTCCAGCGCGATGGCAGCATAGTCGGCCAGGGCCACGAGCAACCGCCGGTCGTGCTCGGTGAAGGAGCGGGCCGTGACCTTGTTGCTCACCCCAAGCGCGCCAATGGATTTGTCGCCAACCTTTAGCGGCGCGTAGAGTGCCGCCGCCGTCACCGTAGCATCACCCTTGCGCATGGCATCCATCGCAAGTTGAATCTCTGTACGGCTCGATGTGCGCTGCTCCCCCCCAGAGACGTGCTGCTTGCGCACGTACTCCCGCAGCGACTCGGCGCCCTCGTCCTGCAGAAAGACTGCGCCTCCCTCGGCCCCGGTAAGGTAAAGCGCCGCGTCCACGACCCGATCCAGCAGTTGAGCGCGATCCATCAGCGCGGTGACCGACTTGCCGATCTCGTAGAACGTGTGCAGCTCGCGCAGCCGTTCCTCGAGTTGCCGATTGGACTGCACCAACCGGGCCGTGAGAGCCTCCTTTTCGCGCTGCAACCGCACCTCGGTCAGCGCCTGCCCAATGACCTTCAGCATCTCGTCGGCAGTGAAGGGCTTGATCACATAATCACGCACGCCCTTGCGGAACACTTCGACGGCAATAGCCTCGGAACCATGAGAGGTCATCAGGATCACGGGGAGGCTAGATTGCTCGGCGCACAGGGTATCGAGCACCTCGAAACCATTCATCTTGGGCATCTCGAGGTCGAGCAGCATCAGATCGACGCCACCCTCAAGCGCCTTCTGCACAGCTTCGGCACCGTCAGTGGCCTCTACGACCTCGAAGCCGTTGGGCTTTAGAATACATTGGGCGACAAACTCCCGCATCTCGCGGCTGTCGTCCACAACGAGCACTCGAATGTCAGGCAAAGACACCTCTCCTTCACAAGGTAACCAAACAAGTCTCGGCAGGAACTACCCAAGGCTCAATAGAACACGAGGGCATTGTCGCAGGCCGACGGCAGGCTCAACATCGCAGCTATTGTGCTTCGATCTCATAGCTGTACGACGCTATCTCCGTCGTCACAGGAGCCAAAGCAGAGATGGCGATTACGGCGCGACCGGTGGAGCCATCCAGCGGGATCACCCACTCGCCCGTCTGTTCGTCATCCAACCCCAATCGCTGCACCGTCGTCTCTGGCCCAAAGAGGATCAACTGCACCGACCAACGCTGGGGCAACACGTTGGCGTGGCGTACGAAACCGGCGGGTTCCCATCCCCCATCATCCGCCTCAAAGTCGCTTGTGTAGCCTACCTCAGCGACGGTCACGTCGTCCAAGATGAAACCCGGGCGGTTGACTGCATCATCGGTGACATACTCGAAGCGAACCAGAACCTCCTGGCCAGCATACACGGAGAGATCTACCTCCTCCTGCATCCACTCCGGCTTACGTCCACCACCACTCGTGCCAGTATAGGCCCAGCCGAAGGAGCTGCCGTTGGGATCGGAATCGGTGCCGGACGGGGTGATGAGGATATCCCAGGTCTGCCCACCATCGGTGCTGGCCTCAACGTAGGCATAGTCCCAGTCCTCTTCGATATCGTACCAGGCCCAGTACGTCAGCGTAGCTTCACTCACACCGGAGAGATCGAAAGCACGGGTAAGCGTCATGTCCGAATCATCGCCCCGGTTCGACCACCAAGCATACTGCCCGCTGTGCGCAGTGGTATCCACCAGTCCAACCTGGGTCGAGCCGGTGAAGCGAAAAAGCAGCGGCTGCTCCCCCTCCAATTGGATATAGTCGGTGCCGTATTGGTGCACCGTAGTCTTCTTGGAGACCGGGTAATCTTTGTCGTCATAGGTGATCCCAATATCGAAAGGGGCCGGGTCTATCGCCTCATAGCCATAGCGCCCATCAGCGATGGAAGGCTCGTCCAGCAGATTGGCCACGGTCCAATCGGCAAAGAGATCCTCGTGGGTCAGCTCCGTACCCAGATCGTCCAACACTCCATCCACGCTGGCAAAAGAGTTCTCGGGGTGGGCGACCAGGGCCTGGGTCGCTTCCGGGCCGAAGCGGTCGAGGAAGTAAGCAGCAAAGAGGTAGGCCGCGCCATAGTTGGGCGCAGCCGTGCCGGGTGAGTCAGGCCAGGAGTTGAGCTGTAGATCCGGATCCACGGCAAAGGCCCACTCAAACCCGCCGACGTCAAACCCGTTGAGATAGGCAGCCAGTTCCGAAAATCCTTCGTTGAGCCAAGTCTCCTCATTGCGGTCCTGGTACCAATGAATCATGTGCTGGAACTCGTGGGCCAGCACGCCGTTGTAGAACTCGTCGTTGATGGTCACGTTCTCGATGTTGATGTAGAACATCTCCATCTCGTTGGAGTCGTCGCGCACAGCGGAGACGAACTCGTCGCGACTGCTGTAGTATCCGGCGACGGTGAACCCCAGGCCACGCGCGTGGAGGACGGAGACGTGCGGATCGTTATCCACCCCCGGGCTCCACTCGGAGCCGAAGAAAGCCCGATCGGTCACGTACGTGTGTTCCTCGAACAAGTCGGCTGCCGCCTCCAGATCGCCCTGGTCGAAAGCTACCCCATCTTCCA
>DAOUDX010000314.1:0-22275 GCA_034430835.1 Anaerolineae bacterium | reverse complement strand
ATCGCGCTGCCAGCATATCAACTTGCATTACCTTTCTCCCGAGCTGCTTGGCGCGAGATGACGCTGTGCAACAGCCTGACTGATACGACTTTATGAGACTTTGCCCGGTATGAGTTTATGAGACTCGACACTTACAAGCGGCATACAAACCAACCAACTAACCAACAAAACCATCAAACAGGAGGATTAGACAATGGCAAACTGTCCCGAATGTGACGCGGAACTGGCACTGGGCACAGGTCTGGAAGAAGGCGAGATCGTCGTCTGCCCCGACTGCGGCGTGGAGCTGGAGGTGGTGGGCGTCGATCCCATCAAGCTCGACGTAGCGCCGGAAGTCGAAGAAGACTGGGGAGAGTGATCGTGAAGATCGCCATCATCTGCTCGAGGGTGCGCGTTGAGGAGAAAACCCTCGTCGCCGCCCTCGAGGCACGGAGCGTGACCGTCGAGCGCGTCGATCCGCGCGACCTGCACGTCGATCTGGCGGGGAACGCGCTGGGCGAGTACGACGCTGCGCTGGTGCGCTGCCTGAGCCACACACGGGCGTACTACGTCACCCGCTGGCTGCAGAGCGTCGGCGTCCCGGCGATCAGCCCGCACGAGACCGTGCGCGTCTGCGGCGACAAGCTGCTGACGACCGCCGCGCTGCAGGAGGCGGGGGTGCCAAACCCGCGCACGAAGCTGGCCTTCACGCCGGAGGCCGCGCTGGAGGCCATCGAGGCAATGGGCTACCCGGTCGTGCTCAAGCCGCTGACCGGCTCGTGGGGGCGGCTGCTGGCGCGCGTCAACGACCGGGACGCAGCGGAAGCGATCCTGGAGCACAAGAAGACACTCGGCGGCTACCAACACTCGGTCATCTACATCCAGGAGTACGTCGAAAAGCCGCAGCGCGACATCCGCAGCTTTGTCGTCGGCGACGAGACCATCTGCGCCGTCTACCGCACGTCGGACCACTGGATCACGAACACAGCCCGCGGGGGCAAGCTTTCCAACTGCCCCGTCACGCCGGAGATCGACGCGCTCTCCTGCGCGGCAGCGCAAGCCGTGGGCGGGGGTTTTATCGCCATCGACCTGCTCGAAGCGCCAGATGGCCGCCTACTGGTGGGTGAGGTTAATCACACGCCGGAGTTCCGCGACTGCATCGATCCCACGGGCGTGGACATTCCGGGGAAAGTGGCCAATTACGTCCTGAAGGTCGCGAAGCGATGAAGATCGGCGTGCTATGCTCCCTCGTGCGCGTCGAGGAAAAGCTGATCATGCAGCGACTGCGCGAGCGAGCGGTGCCTTTCGACAAGATCGACGTGCGTCAGGTCGTCCTCGATCTGCACGCCACCGATTGGTCGCAATACGAGGCCATCCTGATCCGCTGCCTGAGCCAGACGAACGCGCTCTACATGGCGCGGGCATTGGAGGCTCAGGAGGTCAAGACGGTGAACCCGTCCCGCGTGATCGAGACCTGCGGGGACAAGATCCTGACGACGCTGGCGCTGAACGAGCGCAGCATTCCCAACCCGCGTACCCTCGTCGCCTTCGACAGGGGGGCGGCGCTGGCGGCGGTCGAAGAGATCGGCTACCCGGCAGTGATCAAGCCACCGGTGGGGTCGTGGGGGCGTCTGATGGCCAAGCTCAACGACCGGGAGGCCACCGAAGCCATCGTCGAGCACAAACTGTCGATGGACGGCGAGACGCCGCTGTACGTGCAGGCGTACATTGACAAACCGGGACGCGACATCCGCGCGCTCGTCGTCGGCGACGAGACGGTCTACGCCGTCACCCGCAGCGCCGAACACTGGATCACGAACACCGCGCGCGGCGGGCAGACGGCGAACCTGCCGATCACGCCGGAGATGGACGCGCTCTGCCGCGCAGCGGCGCAGGCCGTGGGCGGCGGCATCGTGGCCGTCGATCTACTGGAGGACACCGACGGGACGCTATTGGTCAACGAGGTCAACAACACGCCCGAGTTTCACGGGGCGATGGAGGTGGTCGAGATCGACATCGCCGGGAAAATGGTGGACTATGTGATACAAATTGCAAATAGCGAATAGCGAGTCGGCGGGTCAGCGAACTTTGGAGGTACTATGGTTAAAGCTGCTATTGTGGGGGCGTCGGGCTACGTCGGAGGAGAATTGCTCCGGCTGCTGCTGGGCCACCCAGAGGTGGAGGTGACGCAGATCACCTCCGGGACGTACGCCGGGCAGTACGCCCATTTCGTCCACCCCAACCTGCGGGGGCACACAGACCTGCGCTTCACCCACCCAAGCGAGGTGAAACCGTGCGAGCTGCTGTTCCTGGCGATGCCGCACGGCGAGGCTATGGGTCGCATCGAGGAGTTCGCCGGGATGGCCGAGCGGATCGTGGACCTCTCGGCCGACTTTCGGCTGCGCAACCCGGCGGACTATGTGAAGTGGTACGAGCACCCACACCCCCACCCTGAGTGGCTGGAAAAGTTCGTCTACGGCCTGCCGGAGCTGCATCGGGAGGAGATGAAAGGGGCCAAATATGTCAGCGGCGTGGGGTGCAACGCCTCGGTGACGATCCTGGCCCTATGGCCGCTCTACAAGCGGGGCGTCGTGCGCGAGACGGTGGTCGAGGTCAAGGTTGGTTCTTCGGAGGGGGGCAACAAGGAAAGCCCAGCCTCCCACCACCCGGAGCGGGCGGGCGTGGTGCGCACCTACATGCCCAAGGGCCACCGCCACATCGCCGAGATCGTCCAGGAGCTGGCGCTTGATCCCAAAAAGCCCAAGTTTCACTTCTCGATTACCTCGGTAGGCACCGTGCGCGGCGCGACGGCGACCTGCCACTGTTTGCTCAAAGAGGACCTGGACGAGAAAGAGGCGTGGAAGTTCTACCGTGAGGACTATGGCGATGAGCCGTTCGTGCGCTTGGTGCGGTCCAAGCGCGGCATCCACCGCTACCCGGAGGCCAAGTTCCTGAGCGGGTCGAACCACTGCGACGTGGGCTTCGAGGCCGACCCGGAAGGGAAGCGGCTGGTCGTCATCTCCGCCATCGACAACCTGATGAAGGGTGCGGCGGGCAGCGCAGTGCAGAGCATGAACCTGATGTGCGGGTGGTCGGAGACAGCGGGGTTGCAGTTTCCGGGGTTGCACCCGATTTGAAGCGTGAAACGTAAAACGTGAGGTTGATGTAAGGGGACAAATGCTCTGGCACTGCTGGCCGTGTGCGCGGCGGCGTGTAAACCGACCTTCAGCAATTCGGAAGAATAGAAAGGATGGATGAGAATGATGGATCAAGTTAAACACGCTGAAACCGCAGATGCCGCCTGGAAGGGTCTCTACAGAATTGGGGGCGCGGCTGCCCTGATTGCAGCGGTAATCTTCAGAAGATGGCTCGGGGCAGAACTCGATCTCCTCAGAAGCATCGGGATCACCCACTTCGAACCCATAGCGGAACCCGGTTCCGCGATCGACTGGTTTACGCTGCTTCAGACCAATAGGCTCGTCGGACTCACCTTGCTCAATTTCTTTGACATTGTGAACTATGCTCTCGTCGGATTGATGTTTCTTGGCCTCTACGCCGCCCTCAGACGAGCCAATACAGGTTACATGATACTCGCTACGACGCTCGGCTTTGTAGGGATAGCGGTCTACTTTGCATCGAATCAGGCTTTCTCCGTGCTTTCCCTCAGTGACCAGTACGCTGCCGCGACAACCGACGCGCAGAAGTCTATATTGCTGGCAGCGGGGCAGGCGATGCTTACCATGAACAATTTCTACCAGGGGGGCAGTGGTATCCACACGAGTTTCCTTCTCGTGACCCTGGCCGGTCTGATCATCTCAGCGGTCATGCTACGGAGCAACATATTTAGCAGAGTAACCGCTTGCGTGGGGATCCTGGCGAATGTATTCGGTTTAGGCTCTTTCATTACGTTGGCCTTTGCGCCGCCGATGACTTTTATCCCCCTATCCGCCTCTGCCCCGTTCCTGTTGATATGGTACATCCTGATCGCCCAAAGGCTTTTCCAACTAGGTCGGGCATCTCAAGGAGAAGCGGAATAGACGAGTCTTGCCAGTTACGTTTCACGCATCACGTTCTCACAAGGAGGCAGCATGATTGTAGTTAAATCCGGCGGCGGCGAAGGGCTTGATACAGAAGCCGTGGTCGCCGACATCGCCGAAATCGTCAAGCAGGGCAATCAGGTCGTGCTGGTGCACGGTGGCTCCCACGAGGCCAATGTCATCTCAGAGCAGTTGGGCCACCCACCCCGCTTCGTCACGTCCGAGTCGGGCCACTCCAGCCGCTACACCGACCGGGAGACACTAGAGATCTTGATGATGACGGCGGGCAAGATCAACAAACTGATCGTGGAGCAACTGCAACAGTTGGGCGTCAACGCCGTGGGCCTTTCGGGGCTGGACGGGCGGCTGCTGGAAGGCCAGCGGAAGGATTCGCTGCGCATCATCGAGAACGGCAAGCGCAAGATCCTGCGCGGCGAGTACAGCGGCGTGATCGAGAAGGTCAACGGTGAACTGCTGCGATTGCTGCTGGGCGCAGGCTACACACCGGTCGTGGCCCCCATCGCCATCAGCTATGAGAGCGAGGGGTTGAACGTGGACGGTGACCGCGTCGCGGCAGCCGTCGGCGCGGCGCTCAAGGCGGACAAGGTCGTCATCCTGACCAACGTGCCAGGGCTGCTGCGCGACGTCGAGGACGAGAACTCGCTGATCAAGCAGGTCCCGCCTGCGCAGGCGGAGCAGGTCCTCGACAGGTATGCCAAGGGACGCATGAAGCGCAAGATTCTGGGCGCCGTCGAGGCGCTGCAGGAGGGCGTCGGCCAGGTCATCATCGCCGACGGCCGGGCAGAGCAGCCGGTGCAGCGGGCGCTGACCGGGGAAGGAACGGTGATTGGATAGATGAAGAGACTAGGCATTTGCATCGGCTTATCGATTCTTCTCCTGGGACTGGCCGGGTGTGGAGCCGAGCCGCCGCCCATCAAGGGTGCGTCCATGAGCGGCACCATGCAGGAAGAAGAGGCCGGATCGATTGCGCTGTTCACCATCCAGGTCGAGCAGGCGGGCGACCCGGTGGGCATCGATTTCCGGGGCGTCGTCAGCGGCACCGTGCGCGTACAACTCACAAGCGCTGAAGGAACGGCTATCTGGCAGGAAGAGGTCGGCTCGACCGGCCCGCTCGCTGTGAATACCGTCGTCGAGCCGCCCGCACCAGGCAAGTACCAATTGGGAATGGCGTGGGACGGGCCGATGCAGATGCAGTACGAGCTACAATGGAAGCCGGGAGCGATCGAGGTCCCCACCGTCCCGCCGTTGGCGCTCATGAGTGGGATCGGGATGGTCGTCGTCGCAATAGGGTTTGTCGTCTACGTGATCGTGACGCGGCAGACAGACTGGAAGTACCTGGGACTGGGCGCACTCGGCTGGATCGTGACCATCCTGCTCAAGTTCACCTGGGCGGCCTCCGCCGATCCCACCGTCTACCGCAGCCTGACCGAGGCCCTGCCGGAGGCGGCTGCTATGCCAGTCTTCTACCTCTACGTCGGGGCGCTCACCGGCGTCTTCGAGGTCGCGGTCGTCTGGCTGGTGATGCGCTACACGCGCCTGGGCCAGGAAACGACGTGGCAGCGCGCATTGTCGTTCGGGATCGGCTTCGGGGCGGTGGAGGCGCTGCTGCTGGGCATCTTGTCCACCGCCAATACTGCCATGGCGATGACCACACCCGATCTGTTTCCAATAGGGGCGCTGGAACAGATCGCGCAGGCGAGCAATCCCCTCTACGGCCTGGCGCCCGTCGTGGAACGCTTCTTCACCATCCTCATTCACACCCTTTCCAACGTCCTGGTTTTCTACGCCGTCGCCCAGAAGCAGTCGCGCTGGTTCTGGCTGGCTTTCGCCTACAAGACGCTGCTAGACACTGCGGCCGCCTTTGGGCAGGTGACAGGATTGGGTACGCTGGCAGCACTGTGGGCGATAGAGGCCTTCGTCGTCGTATGGGGAGCACTCGGCTGGCTGGGACTCCGGTGGATACGCCGACGCTATCCAAACACAGGAGAGTAGCATGCTCCGTCCAAATGAAATCAAAGCCATCGAAAACCGCCACGAAAGCGGCGTCTACAACAAGATCGACATCGTCCTCGTGCGAGGCGAGGGCGCACGGCTGTGGGACGCTGACGGCAAGATGTACATCGACTGCATGAGCGGGCACGGTGTGGCAAACATCGGACACGCCAACCCCGCCGTCGCCAGAGCCATCGCCGAGCAGGCGCAGCGGCTGATCACCTGCCACAGCGCGCTCTACAACGAGCAGCGCGCGCTGCTGATGCAGAAGTTGGCCGAGATCGCCCCACCCGGCCTCGATCGGATGTTTCTCTGCAACTCGGGGGCCGAGGCGGTGGAAGGCGCACTCAAGTTTGCCCGACTTGCCACTGGCAGGCAAAAGATCATCGCCACCATGCGCGGCTTCCACGGGCGCACTTTTGGCGCGCTCTCGGCCACCTGGAACAAGGAGTATCGCCAGCCGTTCGAGCCGCTGGTGCCGGGGTTCGAGTTCGTGCCCTACAACAAGCCGGAGCGCATGGAGCAGGCGGTAGACGACGAGACCGCCGCCGTCATCATCGAGGTCGTACAGGGCGAGGGGGGCGTCAACCCTGGCGATGGCGACTATCTGCGCGGCGTGCAGGCGCTGTGCCAGGAGCGCGGCGCGCTCTTCATCGCCGACGAGGTGCAGACCGGTTTCGGGCGCACGGGCAGAATGTTCGCCTGCGAGCACTACGACCTGCGGCCCGATCTGATGACGGTGGCCAAGTCCATCGCCGGGGGACTGCCGATGGGGGCCATCCTCATCGGGCCACGGGTGGGCGAGATACCCCCAAGGGTGCACAACAACACCTTCGGCGCAAACCCGCTCTGCTGCGCGGCAGCGGTGGCGGCTATCGACTTTATGCTGGCGGAGAACCTGCCGCAGCGCGCGGCGGAGATGGGCGGGCGGATGACGGACGGCTTCAAGACCATCGAGTCCCCCCTGATCCGCGAGGTACGCGGCCTGGGGCTGATGGTGGCGGTAGAACTGAAACAGCCTGCAGGCTCCCACCTGGCAACTCTAGCCGAGAAGGGCGTGTTGGCGCTGAACGCCGGCTCGACGGTGATGCGCTTCCTGCCGCCGCTGGTGATTGGCGAAGAGGATGTGGATACGGTGGTGGAGAAGGTGGCGGAAGTGTTGCCAGCGGCTTAGGAGATTGGAGATTGGGGTATACCGTTCGCAGTATGACGCTTGAGGACTATGACGAGGCTGTCCAGCTCTGGCGGAATACCGAGTGGATCAGCTTGAGCGACACTGACGCCAGGGGACCGATGAAGCTATTCCTCGACCGCAATCCGGGACTGAGCCCGGTGGTGCACGATGGCGATGAACTGATAGGCACCATCCTCTGCAGTCACGATGGACGAAGAGGATACCTGCACCACCTGGCGGTCGACAAGCGCTATCGCCGCCAGGGGATCGGGTCTAACCTCGTCCAGCGCTGCCTGGCGGCACTCGCCCAAGAGGGCATCATCAAGTGCAATATCTTTTTCCTCGAGGAGAACGAGGCGGGGATGGCTTTCTGGGAACGGAACGGTTTCAAGCTCCTGCCCCACTTTGGGTGGATGCAGAAGGTCTTATGAAAAGGATTTGCGTCTTCTGCGGCTCGAGCCCAGGTGGGAGGCCGGAATACGTCCAGGCAGCCAGACAGCTAGGCCACACGCTGGCGAACAGAGGCATCGGCCTCGTCTACGGTGGCGCCAAGGTCGGCATGATGGGACAACTCGCCAGCGCCGTTCTCGAGGCGGGCGGCGAGGTGAGCGGCGTTATCCCGGAACAATTGGTCAAGAAGGAGGTGGCCTTCACCGAACTGGCCGATCTGGAAGTTGTCGGCTCAATGCACGAGCGCAAGGCGCGCATGGCGGCACTTTCTGATGGCTTTATCGCGCTGCCCGGCGGTCTCGGCACCTTTGAGGAGTTTTTCGAGGCGCTAACCTGGGCACAGCTCGGTATGCACCAAAAACCCTGTGGCTTCCTGAACGTGTGCCGGTACTACGACAAGCTGATCGCCTTCCTGAACCACGCGGTCGAGCAGCAATTCGTCAAATCGGAATACCGCACGATGGTGCTGGTCGATGAAGACGCCGAAACGCTGCTCCGAAAGTTCGAGAGGTACCAGCCGCCCAAGATCGACAAGGCGGCGTGGATATTGGCGCTCAACGAGCAATCGCAATGAGCAAGCTATCAGACCAAGAGTTTCTCCTGGCCGATCAATACAAGAACGCGTCCAACCTCGATGCGCGCATCCAGCTTCACCGGCGCTTTAGCACCAACACGTACGGCTGGACGCGCTGGGTGTTCGACCAGATCGACTTGCCGTCCGAGTGTTGCATTCTCGAATTGGGCTGCGGCCCCGGCGGTCTGTGGTGTGAGAATCTGGATCGCATTCCCGCAGGCTGGGATATTACCCTCACTGACTTTTCACCAGGGATGGTAGAAGAGGCCCAGGAAAGCTTGAGCAGCAGCGGGAGGACTTTCGCGTTCGAGATCGTCGATGCGCAGTCTATTCCATACGAAAGTGCCAGCTTCGATGCCGTCGTTGCCAACCACATGCTCTACCACATCCCCAATAGGGCCAAGGCTCTCGCAGAAATTCGCCGTGTCCTACGACCCGGCGGGAAGCTCTATGCCTCGACGGTGGGCGAAAGCCATATGCGAGAGCTCGACGAACTGGTAGCGCGGTTCGACACAAGGGGAGAATCCCTCCGCGCTCATACTACAACGCCATTCTCATTGGAGAACGGCGCAGAACAACTCACGCCTTGGCTTTCCGTTGCCGCGCTGCATCGATACGAAGATAGCTTGATCATTACGGAAGTCAAACCTCTGGTAGACTATGTGATGTCAATGGTGAGTGCTCAGTCAGTATTCGAAGGCAGTGGACTGGCAGAATTCACCAACTACGTGGAGCAAGAACTGGCTGCTCACGGTACCATCCACATCAGCAAAGATTCGGGGATGTTCGAAGCACTTCGCAGTGACATGGAAACAGATCCAGGAGAACCGCACTAGTCGAGGAGGAGTGCAATGGCCTTCATACCTGAGGATATTCTCAAACTGCTGTTGGCGATCGTGGCAGGGGGACTCATCGGTGCCGAGCGAGAGTACCGTGACAAGGCAGCCGGCTTCCGCACGATCATCTTCATCTGTGTTGGAGCGGCCCTGTTCACGATCTTTTCGCTCAGATTGGGCGGGGATCGAGACCCGGCTCGAATAGCGTCCAACATCGTGAGTGGTGTAGGCTTCTTGGGCGCCGGCGCGATCCTATTTGCCTCGGGACGCGTGGTCGGACTGACCACAGCCTCGACCATATGGCTGGCGGCCGCCCTGGGAATCGGGATTGGAGGTGGATACTACCTCATCTCAGGAGTTGCGACCGTGGCGGCCCTAGCCGTCCTGTGGGTCTTTCCCGTGTTCGAGGACTGGATCAACAAAGTGCACGACACGCGCACGTACGAGATTGTGTGCCCGCCAGGCAAAGACAAGCTCCAGGAGGTCGAAAGGCTGTTTCTCGAGAGCGGGCTGCGGGTAAACAGAAACAAGCGCATGAAATCGGAGGGCGGAACGATCACCATATGGTACGCCGCAGGGAAACCAGGAAAGCACGAGCAACTCGTGGAAAAACTGATGGCCCACCCGGACGTGAGGGAATTCAGGATGTAGGACGCACCGACATAAGCGAATCGGAGATCTGAGAATATGACAAAAGACCCCAAGACCGCCCTACTCGCCCTCGAAGACGGCACGATCTTCCGGGGCAGAAGCATCGGGCACGCCGGGGAGACCTTTGGCGAACTGGTGTTCAACACCGGGATGACCGGCTACCAGGAGGTGCTCACCGACCCCTCCTACTGCGGCCAGATCGTGGTGATGACCTATCCCGAGATCGGCATCTACGGCGTCAACCCGGACGACGTCGAGTCGTGGCAGATCCAGGTCGCCGGGTACGCCATCCACCGCGCCGTGCGCCAGCCCTTCAACCACCGGGCGACCCAGTCCTTCCCCGACTATCTCGAAAAGGCATCCATCGTCGCCATTGAGGGGATCGACACGCGCAAGCTGACACGCCATTTGCGCACGCACGGCGCGCAGCGGGGCGCCATCTCCACCATCGATCTCGACCCAGAGAGCCTCATTGCGCGTGTGCGGCAAAGCCCGCAGATGGCGGGCCTCAACCTGGCCAAGGAAGTCAGTCCCACCAAGACTTCCGAAATCTCAGGCGAGCCGCAGTCTCGCACGACTTCGGAAGTCTACCGGTTCAACGTCGTGATGATCGATTGCGGGCGCAAGGAGAACATCGTGCGCGACCTGATGGCCCACGGCTCTCACGTGACCGTCGTCCCTTACGACGCCGATCTCAAAACGGTGCTCGACCTCAACCCGGACGGCGTCTTTGTCTGCAACGGCCCTGGTGACCCGGAGCCGCTGGACGACACGATCGCACTCGTGCGCGGCGTGCTGGAGCGGCAGGTCCCGCTGGCCGGCATCTGCCTGGGCCACCAGATCCTGGGGCTGGCGCTGGGCGGCCGGACGTACAAGATGCGCTTTGGCCACCGGGGCATCAACCATCCCGTGCGCGACTTTAGGGCCGAGCGCATCCTGATCACCACGCAGAACCACGGCTTCGCGGTGGACCCGACGAGCCTCGACGTGGGCTGGGCGCCACTGGACATGGCGTTCCAGGCAAGCAAGCCAGAGATTTTGCCAGACGATCCCCGCCGGGAAGACCCCACAGTCACGATGGCCGAGCTATTGCCGCAAGAGCCACTGGTAGGCGAGAGCCCGCTGGGGTTCGGCAAGGTACTGATCACGCACCTGTCGCTCAACGACGGGACGATGGAGGGGATGAAGCTACTCGACCTGCCAGCCTTCTCGGTGCAATATCACCCGGAAGCTGCGCCCGGCCCGCACGACGCGAAGCCGTACTTTGACGAGTTTGTCGCGCTGATGGAGAACAAGAAGTGAGCGAACAGGCGAAACTCACCTACGAACGGTCGGGCGTTGACTATGCCAAGATCGACCCGCTCAAAGTCCTGGCACAACGGGCCGCGAAGGAGACGGCCCGCAACCTCCGTGCCGCAGGCTTCGCGGAGGTCGAGGCCAGTCGGGGCGAGTCGGCTTATGTGATCGACGTGGGCGACTTCTACCTGGCCTCCATCACCGAGTGCCTGGGGACCAAGTCGCTGGTCGCCGACGAGACGCGCAAGGTCACGGGCAAGACTTACTACGACGCCATCGCCCAGGACACCATCGCCACCGCCGTCAACGACATTGTCACCGTCGGTGCCAAGCCCTTGAGCGTGCACGCCTACTGGGCCGTGGGCGGGTCGGATTGGTTCGATGACGAGGAGCGCATGCGGGATTTGGTGCAAGGCTGGCGGCAGACGTGTGACGACATCGGGGTCGCGTGGGGTGGTGGAGAGACGCCAAGCCTGGCGGGCGTGGTAGAGGCCGGTGCCATTGACTTGGCCGCCTCGTGCGTAGGGATCATCAAGCCCAAGGAATGCTTGATCCTGGGGCACGATCTAAAGCCCGGCGACGCCATCGTGCTGCTGGAAAGCAGCGGCATCCACGCCAACGGGCTGACGCTGGCCCGCAAGCTGGCGGAGCAGATGGTGACTGGCTACGCGACGAGGATTACCGCCGATGGACGTATGTACGGGGAGGCGCTGCTCGACCCCACGATCATCTACTCCCCCGTCACCGAGGCGCTGTTCGCGGCGGGCGTCATGGTGCGCTACATGGTCAACATCACCGGCCATGGCTGGCGCAAGCTGATGCGGCACCCCGGCTCGTTCACGTACCACATCACCGAGATCCCGCCCGCCCCGCCCGTGCTGCGCTTCATAGCCCAGCAGGCCAAGCTGGACGCACACGATACCTACGGCAGCCTCAACATGGGCGCTGGGTTCGCGGTTTTCGTCCCCGCGGTTGACGCTGAGAAAGCCATCGCCGTTTCGGAACAGCACGGCATCAAAGCGTACAAAGCGGGAACAGTGGAAGAGGGCGGCAAGCAAGTCGTCATCGAACCACTGGACGTCGTGTTCGAAGGCGAAAGCCTGAGCTTGCGGGATTAAGATTAGGACGCGGAAAAACACAGAAGAACACGGATAAACCAAGAGGGTTTTATGTTCATAGGCAAGCACGCCGATTTGACAGAGAAAATCATCGGGGCGTTCTACAAGGTTTATCGAACACTCGGCTATGGCTTTTCGGAGAAAGTGTACGAAAATGCCCTGGTGTTGGAACTGCGTAGATTAGGCTTTAAGGTCGAGCAGCAAAAACATATCGTCGTGTACTACGACGACCAAGTAGTTGGTGAATACCAGGCCGACATCATCGTGAACGGCGTTATCATCGTCGAGTTAAAAGCTGTTCGCCAGCTTCTGCAAGAACACGAAGCTCAGTTGCTCAACTACCTGAAAGCCACAGAAATTGAAGTCGGCCTTCTGCTCAACTTTGGCCCCAAAGCCGAGTTCAAGCGCAAAGTCTACGACAACGACCGCAAAGGCTCCCTAGCCTGGATTGGTGAGCAGGCAGAAGCCGAATAAAAATCCGTGTCCATCCGTGTTATTCCGTGTCCCATAAAACCCGTGGAGGAACATCTTGCCTAGGCGGACCGACATCAAGAAAATCCTCATCATCGGCTCAGGCCCAATCATCATCGGCCAGGCGGCGGAGTTCGACTACTCCGGCACGCAGGCGCTCAAGGCGCTCAGGCGGGCCGGGTACAATCTCGTTGTCGTCAACTCCAACTCGGCCACGATCATGACCGACCCGGAGCTTTCCGATGCGGTCTACATCGAGCCGCTGACGGTCGAGTTCCTGGAGGCCATCATCGCCAAGGAGCGCCCCGACGCGCTGCTGCCCACGCTGGGCGGCCAGACCGGCCTCAACCTGGCCGTCGAACTGGCCCAGGCAGGCATCACCGATGAATACGGCGTCGAGATCATCGGCGCGCCTTTCGAGGCCATCCAAAAGGCCGAAGACCGGCAGATATTCAAGGAGACGATGCTCGATATTGGACTGGAGGTGCCGCGCAGCGAGCAAATCGGCAGTATCGCCGAAGCGATGCAAGTGGCCGATGAACTGGGTTATCCGCTCATCGCCCGGCCAAGCTTCACCCTGGGCGGCACGGGGGGCGGCATTGCCTACAACGCCGAGGAACTGGGACACATCGTGGCCCAGGGTCTGATCGAAAGCCCTTCCCACACCGTGCTGCTGGAGGAGTCGGTCATCGGCTGGAAAGAGTTCGAGTTGGAGGTGATGCGCGACTGCGCCGACAACGGCGTGATCATCTGCTCCATCGAGAACCTGGACCCGATGGGCGTGCACACCGGCGATTCGATCACCGTCGCCCCGGCGCAGACGCTGACCGACGTCGAATACCAGCGCATGCGCGACGCCGCCATCGCCGTTCTGCGCGCCATCGGCGTCGATACAGGCGGGTCGAACATTCAGTTCGCCATCCACCCCGAGACGGGGCGCATGGTCGTCATCGAGATGAACCCGCGCGTCAGCCGCTCGTCGGCGCTGGCCTCCAAGGCCACAGGCTATCCCATCGCCAAGGTGGCAGCGCTCCTGGCCGTGGGCTACCGGCTGGATGAGATCCCCAACGACATCACCCGACAGACGACGGCGGCCTTCGAGCCGACGCTGGATTACGTCGTGGTCAAGATCCCGCGCTTCCAACTGGAAAAGTTCCCCGGCGCCGACCCCCTGCTGCACACGCAGATGAAGTCGGTGGGCGAGGTGATGGCCATCGGGCGCACGTTCAAGGAGGCGCTGGGCAAGGCGCTCCGGTCGCTGGAGCTGGATGCCACACCCAAACTGGACTTTGACCACATCCGCCCGTACCTGGCAAACCCCACCCCGGAGCGACTGGCCTACATCTTTGCCGCGCTGCGCCGTGGATACACGGTCGAAGAGATCAACGAGATCACGTACATCGACCGCTGGTTCCTGAGCGAGCTCGATCGATTCATCAAGTTCGAGGATCGGTTGCGCCACACCACCTGGCAGGAACTGGATCGGGACATGCTCGTGCAAGCCAAGGAACTGGGCATGTCCGACCGCGAACTGGGCGAGTGGTTCGACCTGCCAGAAAAAGAGGTCAGGGAGCGCCGGGAAGAGATGGGCGTGAGACCGGTCTTTAAGATGGTCGATACCTGCGCCGCCGAGTTCGAGGCGGCCACGCCGTACTTTTACTCCACCTACGGCGGCGAGGAGAACGAGGCCACGCCCTCCGATAGACCCAAGGTCATCATCCTCGGCTCCGGCCCAAACCGCATCGGCCAGGGGATCGAGTTCGACTACGCCAACGTCCACGCCGCGTGGGCGCTGCAGGAGGAGGGGTACGAGGTGATCATGGTCAACTCCAACCCCGAGACCGTATCAACCGACTATGATACCTCCGACCGGCTCTACTTTGAGCCGCTGACGGACGAGGATGTGCTGACCATCGTCAAGAATGAGCAATCCAACGAACGCGCAGCGTTCGCTGGGGTGGTAGTGGGCTTTGGCGGGCAGACCCCGCTGAAGCTGGCCCGCACGCTGGTGCAGGAGGGCGTACCGCTGCTGGGCACGAGCTTTGACATGATCGAGATGGCCGAGAACCGGGAAGCGTTCGGCGCGCTGCTGGATAAACTTGGTCTCAAGAGCCCACCCTATGGCACGGCGACGACCGTCGAGAGGGCGCTGGAAGTGGCCGAGAAACTGGGCTACCCGGTGCTGGTGCGCCCCAGCTACGTCCTGGGAGGGCGGGCGATGGAGATCGTCGATTCGGCCGAGGAGCTGCACCATTACGCGACCGAGGCCGCCCGCATCTCGCCCGGCTATCCTGTGCTCATCGACCGCTTCCTGGAGGACGCGCTGGAGATGGATGTGGACATCCTCACCGACGGCGAAAACGTGTGGGTGGCCGGGCTGATGGAGCAGATCGAGGAGGCGGGCGTTCACTCCGGCGACTCGGCCTGCGTGCTCCCGCCGGTGAGCCTGTGGGACGACATGATCGACCGCATCGAGCAGGCTGCCTACGGCATCGTGACCGAGATGGGAGCCGTGGGCTTGGTCAACATTCAGATGGCCGTTAAGGGAAACGAGCTGTACATCATCGAGGCCAACCCACGCGCCTCGCGCACGGTGCCCTACGTCAGCAAAGCCATCGGTATCCCCGTGGCCAAGCTGGCGGCCAAGACGCTGATCGGCAAGAAGTTGGACGAGCTGCTAACTCCTTACTGGCCCTTCCCAGTCCGTCCCGGGGTGCACCACGAGGGTAGCACCCTACAGCAGATCCTGGCCGAGACGCACATGGTGCCGACGCCCTGGCCAGCGCACTCGTCGGTCAAGGAAGTGGTGCTGCCCTTCCGCCGCTTCCCCGGCACCGACGCCCGGCTGGGGCCGGAGATGCGCTCCACCGGCGAGGTGATGAGCTTTGGCGCCAGCTTCCCAGAGTCGTTCGCCAAGGCGGAGATCGCCGCCGGGAACCCACTGCCCACCCAGGGCACAGTGCTGGTGACCCTGGCCGATCCCGACAAGCGCCAGGGGGTGCCGCTGGTCGCCCAACTGGGCGACATGGGGTTCGACATCGTGGCCACGCGCGGCACGGCGCGGGTGTTGAAAGCGATGGGCATCCCCGTGCAAGAAGTAGCCAAGGTCGGCGAGGGCCGCCCTGACTGCGTAGACCTGATCGCCCAGGGACACATCGACCTGGTGGTGAACACGCCTTCATCGACGCAGGCGGAGCGGGTCGTGTCCGCGCAACCCGTACCCGCTGCAGCACAGGAGCGCGGGCTGCCGCTGCCCCTGGCGGGCAAGCGCACCGTCGGCTACCAGATCCGCACGGCAACCATCGACCACCACGTGCCCTACGTCACCAGCCTGGTCGCGCTGCGGGCCGCCGTCGCGGCGATCAAATCGCTGCGCGCGGGCAAGCTGCCGGTGCGGGCACTACAGGAGACTGCTTAGAACGCAGATTGGCGCAGATAAACGCTGGATTTTTCTTCTCCAACCGCAAGATTTTGTACGACAGGAGGAAATACCGTGAGCGAATACACTTGCCCAAAATGCAGCGGCACAATGAAGCTCGGTCTTCTGACAGGCTACATCAGCCAGACTATAACGGGCACCATTGCCCAACCGGTCGAGTGGGCAGAGGGAGATGCAGAGAAAAGTGGATTCTTTAAATTCTTCGTCAAGATGAAAGGGAAAACAAGCTGCAAAGTTGAGACATATCGTTGCGCCAACTGCGGTTACCTCGAATCGTATGCAGTCGAAGGACAATAGTTTACGACCAGGTTGATGCAATTAGAAGAATCAGCGTCCGTCTGCGTCCCAGGAGAAAAGATTGAACGTACTTGGAATTTCCGGAACACCGCGTAGGAACGGCAACAGCGACATCCTCCTGCAACACGTGCTGCACCCGTTCAAGAAGCAGAGCTGAACACAAAGTCGGTGCACGCGGGCAGACTGCTGGTGCGGGCGCTGCAAGAGATTGCATTGGATGCAGATGGACGCTGATCCCCTGCTGAGAACTAGCAGGTGTGGAAGATGCTTCGCCTGAGGATCGACCAGGCACGTCAGGGGGAAAGGCTGCGGCCTAGCGGCGATGGGGCAGCAGTCCACCTTGAGTTAGGCGGAGAGGGAGGAACAGAAAATGTCAGAGTTCAACGATAGGCTCTCAGAGGCAATGGAGAGGCAGTATCGCTCGTTCGTGCCATATCGGTCCCTGTGTGACTCGCAAGGCGTGACTTGGCCTGACATCAAGGCCATGATCGCAGCAGCGGAACTCTATGCTATCCCCGCCATACCGTGCAGTTGGTTCAAGAGGGATCGGGGGAAGGATACGTTCCGGGATCTCGCAGACCAGCAAAAGGCAGGGCAGTGGCACGTATCCAGCACCACCAGCGGCGACCCGAGCTACGTCTGGCGGACTCCTGAGGATATCGAGGTGGTCGCGAGAAGCTACACCGAGGCATATCGCAGGGCACCCGCCTGCGACAAGATGCTGGCCTTCAGTGCCGCCAACGAATTCCTGAAAAAGGTCGGCTCCAGGTTCGCCATCGACGACCACAGGGTAGATCTGTTCGCGCTGATACCTTCCACGACCGCCGAAGTGGTTTTCCCCGCCATGGACGCCCTGGTGCGCCTGAACACACCGCGCACGATCTGGGCAATGGTCAGAACACGGGGCAAAGGCAGGCCGGTGCTTGATGTAGACAGAAAGCTTCTGCTCAAGACGGTCCAGGAAGCGGAGCGGAATAAAACGAAACTTGCGTTTGCGTCGGTCGTGCTGATGTTATACTCATCGCTCAGGGAACTCCCAGGCAGCTACCGGCTCGGCGAAGATGCGATCTTTGTCACGGGCGCCGGAGGCTGGGACGGGAAAAAAGGCACCACGCAGGGAGAGGCCATCGACAAGCCCAGCTTCGTGGCCGATATGTGCGAAAAGTTCGGCATCCCTGCCAGCGCCATTTCGACCAACTTTGTGGACGTGTACGGCACCGCAGAGAACGGGAAAGCACAGGCAGGGTTCTTCTCGCACGAGCACGGCGACTATGTGTTCGAGGTTGGAGATGACGTCAAGATGTACGTCATCGAGGCACAGGGAGGCCTGGCTCGCGAAGGCGAACAGGGGTCTCCAAGGTCCATCTCTCCCTACGGTGTCGAGGGACATGCTGGCGCGTGCCTGCAACAGAACGATACAGTCACGGCAATCTCGCTGTCTGACGATGGTTCGGTGAGGCGCTTCACGCACGTAGCGCGCGCGTCGCTGGCGAGCTGTGCGTACGACCAGACAGAGGGCGTGAGAATGTAGCTTGCGCACGCCGCAGGTCACTGAAATGAACGTACTTGGAATTTCCGGAACGCCGCGGAAAAACGGCAACAGCGATATCCTCCTACAGCACGCGCTGCACCCGTTCGAGGAGGCTGGGTGGGAGGTGACGCTGCTGCGGTTGCGCGAGCTGAAGGTGGAACCCTGCCGGGCGTGTGAGCACTGCACCACTCACGGAAGCTGCGCCCTCGACGACGACATGCGCCTGTTCTACGACGCTTTCCGCCGGTGTGACGCGCTTATCGTGGCGACGCCGACATATTCGCGCAACGTCTCCGCCCAACTTCTGGCCGTTATGGACAGACACTACGGCGTGCGGGAAGAGCGACCCTTGAAAGGCAAGGCAGGAGGCGCCATCGCCGTGGGACGCGGCACCTGTGGCGGGCAGACCATCGCCATCAACGCCATCTACAACTGGATGCGTTCGTGCGGCGCGATCTGCGTGCCGGGCGAGCTGAACGGCCTGACAGCGGTCGCAGACGAGCCCGGCGACGTGCTGAAGCAGGAGAAACGGTTGAGGCAGGCGCGGGTTTTGGGAGAGAATGTGATGCACGTGGCAGAGAAGCTGCGCGAAGCGTAATGCGTAACAAGACGTAAAATGGCACACGTAGAACGACTCCAACCCATAATCGTCGCTGATCTCCTTCCAGAAATACTGGATGCGCTTATTGAGCTCCTGTCTGGCTTGTCGGCGGAGGAATGGGAGAAACCCACCGCCTGCACAGGCTGGTCGGTCAGGAACGTGGCCGCGCACTTGCTGGGCGACGAGATCGGCAATCTCTCCAGAAGGCGCGATGGATACTCAGCCGTCAGCAAGTCCATTGAGAGCTGGGGCGCACTCAGCAGCACATCCGCGACGCGGTGGGCAAGCCCGGTCTTAAGGAACCACGGTATCTAGCGCCGGTGCTCGACGCCTTCGCCCGCGCTCTGCCGTACACCTATGAGAAAGTCAATGCAGCAGACGGCACACTCGCGGTGCTCACCATCACTGGAGAGGCGGGAGGCCAGTGGTCCCTCCTGCGAGAAAGTGGGGTATGGGAGCTCTATCGGCGCGTTCCCCAGGAGCCGCACACAGAAGCCATTGTGAACGAAGACGACGCCTGGAGGCTGTTCACCAAAGGCCTCGGCAAAACAGAAGCGCAGGCCAAGATAGCCATCCGTGGACACCAATCGCTGGGCCTAAAAGTGCTGGACATGGTCTCGATCATCGCCTGATTGAATGCATATGGATGAAATCTCTTTTCTAGAGCAACTCGTCTCCGTCCCCAGCCCCTCCGGTGAGGAGAGGGCAGTAGGAGAGTTTCTGATCGAGCGGATGAACGACCTGGGCTATCAAGCTCATCTCGACAAGGTCGGCAACGCGGTGGGCACCATCGGAGATCCAGACGCCGAACAGACCATCGTGCTGCTGGGGCACATGGACACCGTGCCCGGCGACATCCCCGTGCGCCGCCGCGGCAACCTGCTCTACGGGCGGGGCACGGTGGACGCCAAGGGGCCGCTGGCGGCGTTCGTCCTGGCGACAGCGCGCGTGGCCCCCAAGCTAGAGAACACACGGATTACCGTCATTGGCGCAGTGGAAGAGGAGGCATACAGCAAAGGCGCGCGCCGCCTGGCTCGCACGATGGCAGCCCCCGATCTCACCATCATCGGCGAGCCGAGCGACTGGGACTGCGTCACGCTGGGCTACAAAGGCCGGCTGTGTGTGGACTATCACTGGGAGCAGCCAGATAGCCACAGCGCCGGGGAGCAGATGGGCGCGGCCGAGAAGGCGATCGCCTTCTGGAACCAACTGGTAGATTATGCGGAAAAGCGCAATCACGGGCGAGAGGGACGCTTCGACACCCTCGATCCCGGCCTGCGGCATTTCCGCACTTTCAGCGACGGGTTGAATGCCGGCGTCGAGATGACTGTCGCCATGCGGCTGCCGCCGGACTTTAAGCCAGAGATCTTGAAGCGAAAGATGAAGGGATGGGCGGAAGGGGCCACACTGAAATACTCCCCGATCGACGTGCCCTTCCAGGGCGACAAGAACAACCGCCTGGTGCGCGCGATGTTGAAGGCGATCCGCGCCGCGGGAGGCACGCCGCGCTTCAAGCTCAAGACCGGCACCTCCGACATGAACACCGTAGGGCCGGTGTGGCGCTGCCCCATCATCGCCTACGGCCCGGGGGACGCTGCACTGGATCACACCCCCGAGGAGCACATCGACGTCGAGGAATACAAACGCGCCATCGATGTGCTGGCGCGGGCGTTGGAGATTCTGGGCAGCTAACGCTGCTTGATGGGCCCCGGACGGAGCTCTCCACGTCCGTCCACGAACACGGCAACCCACTGCGCCAGCCGATTCCCCAGCCGCCGGCAGGCGGCGATCTCCTCCTCCCGCTTCGGCTCCCCGGCCACGACGGCCCCATAGTGGAGCGTGAACGCCTCTCCGGTGTAATCGGGGATGCCGAACACGAGGAATCCAAAGTTCATCAGCAGGAGGTGCAACGAGAGGCAGGTCAGTTCTGCACCGCCGCCCCATCCGCCTGAGGATGAGAAAGCGCAGGCGATCTTGCCGTCGGCTTTGCCCCACACCCGCGGCACGATCTCGTCCCAGAAGCGCTTCATGCGCCACGACACGATACCCACGTAGGTGGGGCTACCAACCGCCAGCCCGTCGCACCACAGGACATCGTCTGCCGACGCCTCGCTTACAGAACGAACCCGCACGTCCATCCCCTCCACTTCCTCCGCCCCCTGAGCCACATATTCGGCCATCTTGGCAGTGTTGCCGGTCTTGCTGTCGTACAGCACTAATATCTTTCCCATCTCTCCCTCCGAAGCACCGGCGGCGGATTGCCAGATCCGCCGCCGGCCCTCCCCGTGCCACCGGACACGCTAATCCAAAGTGCTCTGTGATGGTTCCAGCGTCGCAGCGCGTCCTTTCTTCTCGTTGACCAACAGCAGCAGCACCAGCCCGGCCAGCAGGAATGCTGCGATGGAGAACAACGCCACCCGGTGTCCAGACTGCTCGGCCAGTTTGGTCACCTGCCCCTGCAACTCGTACTGGCGGGTGGCCCATGCTGCCAGTATACCAAAGATGGTCGGGCCGATGAAGGACGAGGTGCGCCCCGTAACAGCGAAAAAGCCGTAGAACTCGGCGCTCTTCCCCGGCGGGCTGAACATCCCCACCAACGAGCGGCTGACAGATTGCACACCGGTCAGTGCAAACCCGGCGAACCCGCCGATGATGTAGAACGCAAGCTTGGAATGCGTGAAATACAGCCAGAACACCGGAGCGGTCGTCAGAAGGAGTGCGACGATCAGAGAACGCTTGCCGCCGAAATCGCCGGCCACCAGCCCAAAAAGATACGCCCCGGCAACACTCGCGACCTGTACGATGATCATAAAGATGATCAGTTCCTGTTGCCCCATCCCGAACAACACTGCGCCGAGGATGGCCCCAAAGTCCAGGATCATCAAGATGCCGTCGTTGTAGATCAAAAAGGCGACCATGAACTTGATGAATTCCCGAAAGCTGCGTACTTCACTGAACGTGCGCTGCAGGCGCTTCCAGGCGATCGACAGATAGTTCTCGCCAGTCGGCAACTGCTGCGGCTGAGCGCGCTCCTTGATCCACAGAAAAGCGGGGGTAGCCGAAATGGCAAAGAAAACCGCCGTAAACACTAAAGACAGCCGGACAACCAAGGTGTTAGACGGGGCATCGCTGGTCAAGACAATCGGCACCAGCACGATGAGCAAACACACGATCCCGCCGACCGAACCAATCGCCCAGCCATTGCCGGAGATCTTGGGCATCTCATCCTGGCCGGCTATCTCCGGCAAGAGTGCGTTGTAAAAGACCTGTGCGCTCCTGTAGCCAATCTCGGCGAGGATGAAGATCAACATGGCGATGAACCAGTCGCCTTTCCAAACAAGTACACCCATCCGTAGCTCCACCAGCAGTCTCACCAAGCTTTCAGGCAACAAGCCGGTAAACCAGCTGCCCTTCTGAACAAAGAACAGCAACCCGCAGAAGACGACGGACATCGTAGTGTAGAAAAGAAGAAACCGCTTCTTGGACCCGGAAAAGTCAGCGATGGTGCCCAACACTGGCGCAGTGACCGCCACGGTGATCATGGCGATCCCCACGGCAATTCCCCACAGTCGTGAGCCCTCTGCTCCACCGACGACCGCTCCTTGAAAATAGGCCGAATAGACCGCCAGCAGGACAACGGCGGCGTAGGACGAATTCCCAAAGTCGTACAGGTACCACGCCCAGCGCTCGCGCCGGGTGGACTTGGATTGCACGCTCGTTTCCATGTGCTGTCCTCCTGGTATCATAGATTTTGTGGGTGGTTGACACCACCGTCAATACCGATAAAGTGTCTCTGCCCCATCATGTG
>DAOUDX010000313.1:0-7061 GCA_034430835.1 Anaerolineae bacterium | reverse complement strand
GGAACGGGACAAAAAACCTGTGCGTCTCCCATCTCTATCAACGGGTTCTGCTCTCTCCACATGATGGGGCAGAGACACTTTATCGGTATTGACGGTGGTGTCAACCACCCACAAAATCTATGATACCAGGAGGACTGAAGAACACCTATGAAAGCCAACATCGTCACATTACCCGGAGATGGCATCAGCCCCGAGATCGTCACTGAGGCGGTGAAGGTGATGAACCGCGTGGCCCAGGTCTACGGCCACACCTTCGAGTACGAAGAAGCGCTGATCGGCGGCGTCGCCATCGACGAGACGGGGAACCCGCTCCCCGAAGAGACCGTGAAAAAGTGCCTGGCCAGCGACGGCGTGCTGCTGGGCGCAGTGGGCCATCCCAAGTTCGACAACGACCCGCGCGCCAAGGTACGCCCGGAGCAGGGCTTGCTGGGGTTACGCAAGGCGATGGGCGTGTTCGCCAACCTGCGCCCGGTCAAGCTGTACCCGCAGTTACTCTTCGCCTCGACCATCAAGCCAGAGGTGATCAAGGACGTGGATTTGCTGTTCGTGCGCGAGTTGACGGGCGGCATCTACTTTGGCGAGCGTGGGCGCAAGATGGTGGATGGCCCCGATGGGCAGCCGGTGGAGGCAGCCTACGATACGATGTTCTACTCCAGGCCCGAGATCGAGCGCGTCGTGCGCGTGGCGTTCGAGATGGCTCTCAAACGGCGCAAGAAGGTCACCTCAGTAGAAAAGGCCAACGTGTTGGAGAGCTCTCGCCTATGGCGCGAGACGGCCACCGAGATCGCCGAGGAGTATCCCGATGTCGAGTTCGAGTCGATGTTCGTCGATATCGCCGCCATGCGGCTGGTGCGCTACCCTGAGGTGTTCGACGTCGTCGTCACCGGCAACATGTTCGGCGACATCCTCACCGACGAGGCCTCGATGATCGCCGGGTCGATGGGCATGCTGCCCTCGGGCGCCATCGGCGCGACCAAGCCTGGCCTGTTCGAGCCGATCCACGGCTCGGCCCCCAAGTACACCGGCATGAACGTGGTCAACCCCATCGCCACCATCCTCAGCGCAGGCTTACTGCTGCGCTACTCGCTGGACATGGAGGCAGAGGTAGACGCCATCGAAGCCGCGGTGCAAAAGGTGCTGGAGGATGGCTACCGCACCAGGGACATCATGGAGGAAGGCGCGGTCCAGGTCGGCACGCGCGAGATGGGCGACCTCGTCGCCGAGAGGATCGAGAAATAGGGGCGAGGGCACTCAAGAGCGCAACCTGGCGGAGTCCCGAGAAAGACCGTGTCCGCGGCGGCGCTTGTGCAAACACGCCGCCGCGGGCGTATAATCCACAGTGAGTTTCGCCTGGCACGCGAAACGGGCGCGACGGGTGAGCCATTGCGTACATCGCGCAGCAGGTGAATGTTTGCTGCCATGCACCAGGACCGACAACCAACTGGCATTTCGGTCTGAAGGACAGAATTGGAATGTTGATTGTGCATTCGCGAAACGGCGTCCCTGTTCGCTTGACCGAAGAACGGTAGCAGCACATTGTTCGCCGCCATCCTGAAATGGACGGCCAACGTGAACGGGCCTTGGAAACGGTGGCAGAGCCAGATATGATTCAACAGGGTGATTTTGGCGAAGTGCTTGCCATCCGTCCCTATCCTGAGACTCCATTAACCAGCAAGTTTCTGGTGGTGGCTTATCGGGAAGTGAGCCCCGACGACGGGTTTATCACGACGGCCTATTTATCCAGCCGGCCATCAACTGGGAGAGTAGTGATATGGAAGCAGTAAGAATTTTGGAAAAACCGACGACAATCACATGGGACTATGACGAAGAGGCTGATGTCCTCTACCTTTCTGTCGGGGAACCTCAGCCAGCAGTAGGTACGGATATTGGCGAAGGAGTCATCGTGCGCTACGACGAAGCGCGAAAAGAAGTGGTAGGACTTACCCTGATCGGGCTGCGAGCGCGATTCCTAAACAGCCTGAGCAGCAGCCGTTCGGAGTTCACCGCACGCCAGTAAACACCTGCCCCCCGACAACCCTTCGGCAAGGCTTCGACAGGACTTCGGCGAGCTCAGTCGAGCCGCTCAGCCCAGCGGCTCAGGGCAGGCCCTTCGGCAGTGCTCAGGGCAGGCGCGCGAGGTGGGCGACCACAGTGAGTTTCGCCTGGCACGCAAAACGGGCGCGATGGGCGAACCATTGCGCAGGCCGCGCACCAGGCGAATGATATGCGCAACGCTGCGCCTATTTGAGTTGGGTGGGTTCGGGACCTAGTTGCCAGGCTTGTGCAAAAATGAAAGGCAAGGTGTTTCATGATTCCAGCTAACATCAATCGCGTGCATATCTTGAAGGCGATCGGCGTTGTTGATAGAGAAGGCGTACCGCCACGGCGAAGATCGAAGAAGTTCTTTCTTCTGTACGAGAGCAGAACGTATCCACCGAAGTATCTTGTCTCACTGGCGAATAGCTTTATCGCAGGAGAGAAACTGTCTCCTGAGGATTTCAACATTTATGATGCTTGTAGATTCCTTGTGCCGCTGGGGTTCGATATTCTCAAAGAAGGGCGGCTGGTAGATCTGGAGAAGGACTGCAGATAAGCGTGACGCGCTGAGCAAATCGTTGGAGGCCATACCATGAAGAATACAATGAGCGATCTCCTGCTCTACGTGCAACTCATTGTCCGCAAGTGGGTGTTTTGGCTCTTCGCTGCTCTAGACCTAGTCGCTCTTATTGCCCAACTCCTCTATCCTGCCTTCCGCTTGCCACAACCGGTGTTCCTCCTGATCACACTTGTCGGTTTCTTCTGGGCGGGCTACCAGGTCTACCGCGACATAGCGGCCCATCTTCCATCCAAACCGATCAAGCCTTCCTCCTACGAACTGCTCCCTTTTTCCTTTAGTGTTGAGCTTCGCCAAGAGATTCCGTGGATCGAGGTATGGCTCTACGCTGTCAACCATCAATAGACTTGTGGTGTAATAGCAGAATTGACTACATATGGCGGTCAAAGGGCACAAATTGTGCTGTCCAACCGCCACATATGGCGGGGAACGCCTATTGCGCCACAAGTCTAATCAAAGGAGCTTGTTCTCCAGTCCCTTGATGTCATGGGCTTTCGCCTCTCTGGCAGCCCAAGCCTGGACGGCATTTCTCTTTCACGCGAAACACGCGTCCCACCTAGGCAATCCCGACAGGTCTTATGCCGTCGCCACCTTATAGAAGCGGAAGTGCACGCGATAGAAAGGACCCACCAAACAAACCCAGCCAACGCAACCTTCTCGGCTACTACTCGCGCACTTGTAGGCCGCAGGCATCTGCGCTATGAGATTCCCTCGCTCTCAGTAAACGGCTGGGTTTCAGGGATCCCGAACTCGTCGTAGGATTCCGCATCGGCAGCCTAACCTCGGCGTGGAGCCGACGCCGCTATTGGGGCGGATTGCGAGGTAGATGGGGCCTGCTCCCGAGTCGGTCGGCAGAGGTGGCAATCCTGGGCCGCAGCGCGGCTCACGCCGTAGCCGTTGACCAGGACGGACGCCAAAATCCACTTGGTCTGCGCCTCGATCTGGAGGTGAAAAATGACTCTCCTTCAAACGCGCATGCAACACTACGACGAACGCGTCCGCGCCGCGCGGAGAGATCCCAGCCGATGTGGTCGTGCAGCGTATGCCCATCCTGAACGTGCTCATTTGACCTGTTCAGCCTGGTGGCTCCAGCACCGGGCGAGTTTTCGACGGAGTGGGTCGAATTGGCAATTTGACCTACACCCGCTGAGAGACTACGGTTGAAAGTTCTCCGCAGCCAACAGATCGAACGGCGCATACGTGCCCAGCACGTTCCCCTCCTCATCCAGTTTCAGCCAGTTGGTGTGGCCCCACTCGGCGGGGGAGCCGTCGAGGGCGAAGAAGATCACACCGATCACGCGGGGATCGTCCAGCCAGGGGGTCCACCCCTCTTCGGGAAAATCGGGATAGCGCCCCCCGTTGCCGCGCAGCGCCAGATCAATGTACGCGGCCACTGTCTCCGGATCAGGGTACACTTCCCCGCCCTCGGCCCAAGCGTGTCGCCAGCCGGTCTCGGTGATGATCACCGGCAACCCCTCCACGCCCAGCGTCGCTAGCTTGAACAGCTCCCACTCGTAGCCGTTGACGCCCCGGTTGTAGACCCCCGCCGGCGGCTCGACGTGATCGGGGCTGACAGCGTCATTGAGCAGATCCACCTGATACGCCTGCACCCACGGCCCCTCCGTGAAAGGCCCCATCGGATACGAATGACTGGCCCAACCATCGAGCCGGTCGAACACGTCCGGGTAGGCGGCGTGCATCCGGTCGAGGAAGGTCTCCTCGTCCACGTAGGTCATCCCGTCGATAAACGGCTGGCTGCCGGTGTGGGGCACATAGGGGTCGAATCCCGCGTTAAGCACGCGCGCGCTCGGGTCGGCCTCGTGGAGCGCGTCCGCCACGTCGATCAGGAAGCGGGCGTAGGCTGCCGGGTCGGGCCGCCCACCCCACTCGTCGCCGTGGTTGGGTTCGTTGCCCACGACCACGGTGTGCGCGTCCGTCGGCCAGCGCAGCGCTGCGACAAACTCGGCGTAGCGGGCCACGACGGTGCGGTAGCTGCCGTCGTCATCGCGCGGGGGCGCTATCCACCAGCCCGCCTCCTGGTCATAGGTCGTCGCCAGACGCAGGATGGGCGTCAGGTGCTGCTCGGCGCACAGATCCATAAAGACCTGCCACCGCGCCGGGTCGAGGTCGTCCAGGCGCACCAGTTGGGTGACATAACCCCACTGGCCCACCGCCTGCCGCGCGTACTCGAGATGAGCCGGCCAGACATCCATCGGCCAGACGTTGCGCCCGTCGTCGAGCAGCAGGTGCACGCCGAGCTTGTTGGACGGAGCAGGCACGGCGGTCGGCGTCACATCCGGTGCCGCGCACGCCGCCAACGCCAGGAGAGCGAGGGCCACGAACCACGACCGCGAAAACGCTCCACAAAACCTTTTCCGCCTCATAAGCCACCTGCGATTATACCACAGCTAACCGCACCGGGCAGCGGAGCGTAGGGCAGGCGTCGGGTCAACATTGAGCACTCGTCTCCCACGCAGCAACCAAGCAACTCGCTTTCGTCAAGCATCCCGCATGCTTCGATGGTATGATGAGGCCGGTAAACGACATCAATGACAGCGAATCGGACGAGGAGAAAAGGATGAACACGAAAGACTGGCACAACTCCTTGGCGAGCCTGACGATCGGGGCGATCGCCGCGCTGACGATCGTGCTCCTGGGGACCCTCCTGGTGCTGTGGGCAATCGGGCGGCCGGCCCAAGCCGCGCCATCCACAGTCCTCCAGGCAAGCCCAACGCTATACGTCGCGCCGGCATGGCCCACGCCGACCCAGGTTCCGCCATCGGCCACACCACTGCCGTCCACCCCGGTTCCCCCGACGGCGGCTCCGCCGACCCCGGCCCCGCCGACTCCAGCCTCACCAACCATCGTCGCCGAGGCCGACGGAGTCTACGTCCGCTCTGGGCCGGGCACCGTCTTCTCCACCATCGGCGTGCTCAATCCAGGGATCGAAGCCCGGGTGATCGGCCGCTACGCCGATTGGTGGCAGATCGCGTACGATGGCGAGACGGGCTGGGTGGCCGGGTGGGTCGTCACTGCGTTCAATGTTGATAGTGTGCCAGAGGCTACGCCGCCCCCAACGCCGGTGCCCGCCGTCCCCGAGGTGATCCTCCCGCCGGCCGAGCCGTGGGAGATAACCGAGGCACGCTGGATCGACGTGGATCTATCGGAGCAGACACTGACGGCCTACGAGAACGGCGTGGCGGTGCGCACCACGCTCGTCTCCACCGGCCTGCCCAGGACGCCGACGCCCACGGGCCAGTTCCGCATCTGGATCAAATTCCGCACCGACGATATGGAGGGGCCGGGCTACTACATCGAGGACGTGCCCTACGTGATGTACTTCTACAAAGGGTTCGGCCTACACGGCGTCACCTGGCACGGCAACTTTGGCCATCCGATGAGCCACGGCTGCGTCAACCTGCCTGCGGAGGAGGCCGAGTGGCTGTTCAACTGGGCGGACGTGGGTACGTTGGTGAACATCCACGACTGAGCCGTCACTTGATTGTTGCGCAGAGCACCTGAGTACCCAAGGCCCCTGTTTCCAGGCCTCGGCGGGAACTGCCCTCCTTTCCATCGCGATCACCCCCCTATTTCCATTCCACGCTCGCCCGCAGCGCAGCCACCCTTTCAGCCACTGGCGCCTCGTGGTTGTAGATGGCCGATCCGGCCACGAGCACGGTGGCCCCGGCCTCCACGACCAGCGGCGCGGTGGCCGTGTCGATCCCACCATCGACGCCGATCCGCACACCCCTCAGCCCGCGCGCGTCCAGCATCTGCCGCAGGCGGCGGACCTTGTCCACCTGGCTGTGGATAAACGGCTGCCCGCCCCATCCCGAGCTGACCGTCATGATCTGCACCAGATCAACCAACTCCAGCAACTCTTCCAAGGCGCACAGCGACGTACCGGGATCTAGCGCCACCCCAACCTCGACACCCAGATCGCGGACGCAGCGCAACACGTGGTGGGGATGCACGCAAGACTCCTGATGCACGATCAGCCGATCGGCCCCGGCCTCGACAAAGGCCTCCAGATGGTTTTCGGGGTTGACGATCATCAGATCGACATCCAGAAACAGATCGACCTCCCGGCGCAGGGCACGCACGATGCCCGGCCCAAAAGTGATGTCAGGTACAAAGCTGCCGTCCATCACGTCGATCTGGATGCCGTCCACTCCAGCGGCCTCGGCCTCGCGGGCCTGCTCGCCCAGACGAGCATAGTCCGCGGCGAGAATCGAGGCTTCGATTGTGGTGACCATTGACTCCTCCTTGAATAGATCAGTGCTCTGTCACTTGGTTGGCTGACAATAGCTGCTCCTCTAGCAGCCTGTCGGAGAGGAATCTGTGTTGACTTTCCGCCGACGATTTTTCATACGATTTGCCAATAGGATGCAACACTTGCAACTGAATCCACTATATTGCTTGCGAAAATGGCCTCTTGCTGCCTCGG
>DAOUDX010000312.1:0-12608 GCA_034430835.1 Anaerolineae bacterium | reverse complement strand
TCGAAGCGGCACGTGCGCTTGGCCAATCTGATCTACAGATCATCCTTGGTCACGTCCTGCGGCAGGTCATGCCCATGGTGTGGATGCTGCTTGCGCTGGAGATCAGCGGCACCTTGATGATCACAGCAGGGCTGGGCTTTCTGGGCTATTTCGTCGGCGGAGACATGTGGATCGAGATAGAGGACTACGTAGCCCGCCAATTCAGCGGCATGCCTGAATTGGGACAGATGCTGGCGACTGCCGACTTGGGCGTCATTCGACTGGGGCTAGGAGGCATTCCATGGGCGATGGCTGCTGTAGGTAGCGCGATTTTCACCATCGTCCTTGGTTTCAACATGCTGGGCAACGGACTGCGGCTAAGATTGAGCCTGGATCAAGCGCGTAACCGCCAGCGCGTCTCAGCCGCCACGCGCCACGCCGGCATATGGTTGGAGCAGAAGGTGTTTCTGCCCATCTCCGATTGGGCCAGGGCCCATACCGTCTCTACGACCCTGGTTGGCTTGCTACTCCTGACACTCACCGTCGTCCTGGCTTGGTGGCAAGTGCAGGCAGCAGAGCGACCTACAGAGCCAGGGCTCGAGTTGGTGATTCCCGGGGATCATCTCTGGCCGATGGAGCGACACGATGCCTACGGCACACTGTGGACTGAGGCAACCGGGCCTATCAGTCCAACGATTCAGTGGACGTTCGAGGATCCTGAAAGGTTCTCCGGCGGTCCGGTAGTCGCGGCGGATGGCACAGTGTATATTGCATCGGAAGGCGGATCGCTTTTCGCTCTGGATACCGATGGTAGCGTCCTCTGGAAAGCACATTTGCCCGCCGCCGGGGTTGGAAGCCCAGCACTGGACGCCGAAGGAAAGATCTATGTAGCCGACAAGGCAGGCGGCCTGTCCGTCTTCACCTCAGATGGCACGCTTCTGTGGCAGTTCCAACCGGAAACAGAGAACAGTATTGCGACAACCGGCCCCATCGTCGCTCCCGACGGGAGAATCCACTATGGCGTCAGGGCCTGTGCGCAGGCTGTGTCGCCGGAGGGAAAAGCGCTGTGGAGAACGTGTCCCCCTCACGATTATCGAACGATGCCGCTCCAAGTGGCGCCGAGTGAGGAGCTTCTGTTCTGGAAACAGGTTCCCTTCAGCGCTCAGGATGGCTCCCTGGTGAACCTGGAGACACTGGCCAATGTTGACCAGTACATCGTGGGAGGGGATGGTCGCACCTATCTGCGCGACGCGGCCAAGGTCTCGTTGTGGCGCCGAAATGGGTCGGCTATCGAGATCCTGGAAACCACGCAGTGGGACACCAGAATGCTCGGCACACTGACTCAACCAAGCGATGCTGGTGTCACATACGATCAGACAGTATGGTTGTTCTATAGGTTCAGCGGGTTCATCTGGCTGGATACGGGTGGTCGAGTGCTTGGCTTTACCCGCGTTCCACTCAATCGAGGTCGAGTCATTGCGCTCGATAGAGACGACACGGCCTATATCTGCGGCGGACAGAGTTTTTCTGGCGCCTCTCAACTGAGTTGTCTCGCTGTCGCCCCCAAACGTGAAGAGCCCGTTTGGCTTATGCCTCTTGAGATAGACGGTTGGGTCAAAGGAGGCGCACTGGTGCCAGGCAGGCTATATGCAGTCGTCGAGGAACAAGAAAGAGGCCTCCTATATGCCATAGGGGATGACGAGCGATGAGCGATTGGTGGTTCATCTAGCACTTCTAGCAAAGAGATGTGGAGCGCCAAAACCACGGGCCGGAGAGGTTGCACTCTGGCCCGTGTAATGTTATACTCGATCCCCAAGGAGGAGGAATAGATGCTGCATCGACGGCAACATGCTCTGTCCTTTCTAATCGCGGCAGTCCTGCTGCTCGCTGCCTGTACACCCCAGATCGTGACCGTCGCCGTGACAGTCCCGCCGGAAACGGTCATCGTCACCACGACGCCCACACAGACTCCCGCCCCAGGGCCGAAAACGCTCACCGTCTGCGTAGCGGGCGAGCCCGACTCACTGTACCTCTACAGCGGTTCCGAGGTGCCAGCCACGCAGCACGTTATGGAAGCCATCTACGACGGCCCTATCGACTATCGAGACTATAACTACCACCCGGTGATTCTGGAACGACTGCCCAGCCTCGCCGACGGAGACGCCATCACGAGCACCGTCAGAGCGCGTGCAGGCACCACAGTCGTCAACGCATCGGGGGACGTGGTAGAACTGGCCGAGGGCATGCGCGTTCGCCCGGCAGGCTGCTACAGCGACGAGTGTGCCATCGAGTTCGAGGGCGAGCCGCTGCAGATGGAAAGGATGGAGGTGACGTTCCACATGCGGCAGGACGTCACCTGGTCCGACGGCGAACCGCTGATGGCGCAAGACTCAGCTTTCGCCTTCGAGATAGCTTCCGACCCCGCCACGCCGGGAAACCGTTATCTGACGGATCGCACGGCCAATTATTACGCCCAGAGCGACTGGCGCACGAAATGGGTCGGGGTACCCGGATTCCTGCCTACCACGTACTTTTTGAACTTTTTCGCCCCGCTTCCGCGCCATCAGTTAAGGGGCCGTTCGCCGACCTCGCTACTGAGCGCCAAAGACACCCGGCGCACCCCGCTGGGTTGGGGGCCGTTCGTCGTCGAGGAATGGGTGACAGGGGATCACATCACGCTCTCTCCAAACCCCCATTACTTCCGGGCTGACGATGGGCTGCCGCTCCTGGAGCGCGTCGAGTTTCGCTTCAAGGCAGACGCACCGGAGCTGGCGGCGGCCCTCATGTCGGGCGAGTGCGACATCGGCACCCACGACGACGGGTTCGACTTGCTGATGCCGATGCTGATCCAGGCGGAGGAGAAAGAGCTGCTACGCGTGGTTTCTGTCCCCGGCGATAGCTGGGAGCAGATCGATTTGGGTATCACGCCGGTTCGTGAGTATCGACGCCCAGATTTCTTCGGAGACGTGCGGGTGCGGCAGGCCATCGCCCAGTGCATCGACCGTTGGGCCATCGTAGACGAGGTCACATTTGGCCGCAGCATCGTGCCCGATAGCTACCTGTCGCCGATGCACCCGCTCTACGCCGCCGGTGAAATCGCGTACTGGGACTATGACCCGGCAGCAGGCCAGGCCCTGCTGGAGGAAGTCGGGTGGCTGGACGAGAACGAGGACGGCGTGCGCGAGGCCCGCAACATCTCTGGAGTCCTCAACGGCACGCCGTTCGAAGTCACCTTGCTGGTACCACTATCGGAATCGGAGAACGATGCGATCCCGCAACAGGTTGCGCCGATCGTCAAGACCAACCTAGCGGACTGCGGCATCCGTGTCGATGTAGAGCCCGTGCCCTCGTGGAGGTTCTTTGCCGACGGTCCCGAAGGACCGTTCTTCGGTCGCCAGTTCGACCTGGCTGAGACGAGGCGACAATTCAACCGTTTCCCCGAGTGCGAATACTACTTGTCCTCTGAAATACCGGAAAATTGGCGGTGGTATGGGAAGAACGCCAGTGGCTATAGCAACCCCGATTACGACGCTGCCTGCCAGGCTGCGCTCCAGACGCTGCCTGGCACCCCAGAATACGAGACGCTTCACAGAGAAGTGCAAGCCATCTTCTCCGAAGACTTGCCCGCCATCCCCCTGTTCATGCGGTTGCGGATCGCCATAGCCCAACCGCACGTGGTGAACTTTGCGGTCGATGCCACCGCGCCGAGTGAGTTGTGGAACATCGAAGCGCTTGACGTGGAGGACACAGCGAGAACGGAAGGACGATGATCCCCCGCATTCTGATCGTCGAAGACAGCGCCGACATGGTGGAGCTGATGCGAAACATGCTATCGTCGGTGCGGTGCGAGATAGAGGACGCACACTCCGGCGAGCAAGCGTTGGACCTTCTGCGCCAGGAGGCGAAAGCTGGACGCGAGGTCGATCTCGTGCTGTTGGACATCATGATGCCGGAGATGGATGGCTATGAAGTGATCGCCCGGATCAAGGCCGATCCACTGATTCGCCAGACCTCGGTCATCATGACCACCGCTCTTGACTCCAGCAGCGACAAGACGCTGGGCCTTGGGATGGGCGCCGATGATTATATCACCAAGCCTTTCGATCCGCAGGAACTCTTGGCGCGGATCGATGCCGTCATGCGCGTTCGCCAAAGCGAGCAGGCGCTGCGACGGCGTAATCAGGAGTTGGCGGCCCTGATCGAGATCAGCCGCGTGGTCACTTCGAGTCTGGATCTGGACGAGATCCTGGAAGCAACGATACAGGGTATCCAGGGAATTCTCCAGGTCGAAGCCGGCTCCCTGGTGCTTGTGGACGAGGAAACCGACAAACTGGTGTTTCGCACGACCTTCAGTCCCGGACGGGGATGGCTCTCCGGTCGGACGATCCCACCAGGAACAGGGATCGCGGGGTACGTCGTGCAGTCCGGCGGGCCCAAGCTGGTCAACAATGTCGAGCTCGACCCCCATTTCTCAGCCGAGGCCGACGAGGAAACGGGACTCACCGCCCGCTCCATCCTCTGCGTGCCGCTGGCGGTCCATGATCGGGTGATCGGTGCCATCCAGGTGATCAACAAGCTAGACGGTGAGTTCTCCGAGCGAGACCTGGAGTTGCTTCAGGCGATGGCAGCCTCGGTCGCGGTGGCGATGGAGAACTCGAACCTGTACAGCGAGCTGACCGATTTTGCAGAGGAACTGGAGCGGTCGCAGGCGCAACTCGTGCAAGCGGAGAAAATGGCAGCCATCGGTCGCCTGGCCGCATCCATTGCCCACGAGATCAACAACCCCCTACAGGCGATCCACAACAGCCTGCACCTGAGCCTGCACCAGAACCTGGAAGACAACAAACGTCTGCAATTCGTGCGTATGGCCCAGGATGAGGTGCAGCGATTGATCGAGATCGTGCAGCGCATGCTCGATTTCTACCGACCCTCGCGCGGCGGCGCAGCGCCCACCGACATCAACAGCATCGTGCAGAACGTGCTGGCCCTGGCTCAGAAACGACTGGAGCACGGCGGCGTCCGCGTGCATACCCGCTTGACGCCCGATCTACCTCCCGTGCCCCTGGTGGCCGACCAGATCACCCAGGTGTTCTTGAACATTGTCATCAATGCCGTCGAAGCGATGCCATCGGGCGGCGACCTACACATAGAGACGATGCTCTCGGAGAGCGGCGCGTGGGCAGTGGTGCGATTTCACGACACTGGCGCAGGTATACCTCAAGAGCAAATCGCTAATCTTTTCGAGCCTTTCTACACGACCAAGGCTGACGGCACCGGCTTGGGCTTGGCCATCAGTTACGGGATCGTCGAGCGACATGGGGGGGAGATCGACGTTTCGAGCCAACCCGGGAAAGGAACGACCTTTGTCGTGAGGCTGCCTATGCGTCCAATTGCGGAGAGCAGCAAGGCCCCCACACAAGAGATGGAGTGAGAGATATGGCAGAGCAAACAACACGCATCCTGGTAGTAGACGATGAGGCCACGGCCCGCATCTCTCTGGCAGAGATACTGCGACTGGAAGGTTACCAGGTCGCCACGGCCGCCAGCGGCGAAGAGGCGCTAAGCCTGCTGAGTAAGAGCGATCCGTTCGACTTGATGGTGCTCGACATCAAGATGCCCGGGATGGACGGGCTCCAGGTCACCGAGTCCGTACGAGAGCAATACCCCAGCGTGGTCATCGTCCTGCTGACAGCTTTTGGCACCCTTGAGACCGCAATCGCAGCTATCCAGAAAGGCGCGGATGACTACCTGCTCAAGCCCTCGTCCGTGCCGGAGATACTCGAAAGCGTGCGCAAGGGGCTCACGAAGCACCATCAGGAACAAAAGCGCCAGCAGTTGGTGACCCAATTGCAGCAGACGCTTTCCGAGCTGGCAGCGGTTGAAGGCACGAGCGAGACAGAGGAAGCGATATCTCCACAACCCAGCCGCTTTATCCAGATTCGCGACGTTGTGGTGGACCGACAGAAACACGTCGTCACGCTGGGAGAAGGGCTTCTGGATCTGACCCCTACCGAGTTCAAGATATTGGTCTGCTTGATGGAAACCCCAGACCAGGTGTGGAGCCCGCAGGAACTGGTGCGACAGGCCCAAGGATACGAAACAGACGCCTGGGGTGCGCGCGCCATCATCCGGGTTCACATCCGCCGCCTGCGTAAGAAGATGGAAAAGGATCCCTCAAATCCCAAGTACATCATCAACATGCGTGGCGTCGGCTACATGTTCGCCAGCGGCAACCCCAGGACAGATTGACGTCCCCGACCGTAACCAAACCGTAACTCCTTCGCAACCCGCCGCCTCGGCGTTGTGTGGTATCCTACGCTTGCCTCGCAGGCGAGGCAAGCGATCGAATGTCAGCACAAAGGAACGATACCGGCGAGAGCAGGGCGGGACCGGTAAGAGACGACGGGGGCGGGCGGAGGGGTCGCCCTATGACAATGGGTTGGTTTGACAAGGTCAAGGCAAGTGTCGAATGGGACGACGTTGACCATACACAAATCTCCAGACTGCGCCAGTGCGTAGACCCCGATCTCCACGAGATAGTCGAAGGGCTTGGTAAGTACCTGGTGCAGTTCAAGAATACCCAGCCGTTGCTGGCTAACGCTCGCTTCGTCGGGCGTCTGCACAGCGTGCTCCAAGAATGGCTGACGGGGCCGCTGGAAGGCACGTTCGACGAAGCGTACGCCCAGGCGCGTCAGGCGCTGGTACACAGGCTGATCGAAGTTGACGTTACGTTCGAGGACGTCATCCTATTGGAAGGGTTGACGCGGAAAAAGCTGCTAGAAGTGGCCCAGGTACGGCAGAACGGCGGATCAGAGCCGCTTTCGGCTATGATGCACGCACTGGACAAGGTCCTGTGCCTCGACTTGGCGCTGATGCACAACGGCTACAACCAGATCCGCGATGCCGAAATCGAGCGCTCCCTCCTGGACCGATTCCTGGCCGTCACGGGGTTCAGCCGCACGTTGTACGAGAATCTGGCGGAAGCGCAGGAATGGAACAGCGTGCGCCTGCAGCAGACGAGAATGTCCTGAGGAAAACCCTTTGCACACTTGCAGGCCGGGCTCGATCAGCCCGGCCTTTTACTTGAACCGGCCTTCTCTCGCTCAATGGGAAAACCGCTCGACGGCGTAGAGAAGGATGTCAACGAAGGGCTCGCTGTTAGCCGCGATGACCATGGCTATCACCGCCAGCATGATCCACATCGCCGGTAGGCAAAAGATCAATCGAATAGCTGTTCCCAAGCGATTCATCGCACACCTCCTCAATCAAACCACCTCTATTTCCTTCCGTCTATTACATGCGATCGGCGACACCTTTGTTCAATAGTAGCATAGCACAGGAATGTAGGGACTCGGTTGCGCCAGTACGGAGGTTTTGCGGAGGTCGTGCAGAGGGTCAAATGCCCAGGGTGACGTTCGTCTGATCGTTGCCCGCCATCGGGCCAACCCAGGCCAGAACGATGATCGCAGCGATGGCGACGAGGATCAGCAGCAGAAGAAACACCGTTTTCCCGGTTAGCCAGGACGGTCTTGCATCGCTGCTCGATGTCGCAGGTTCTTTCTCCGTAAGTCGATGGTCTGATTCTACCATTGCCCAAGTATATCAGGGGCATGTGGAGATTCCATCGCGCCGACGTGGAGGTCGTGTGGAGATTTGTGGAAGGGGGGGAATGATGAGAGGGCTACAGCCGCTCGACATCCAGCACCAGCACGACCTGCCCCGCGCCGGTGACGATGGCACCGAGAAGGTCCAAGCGGCGGGCGCGCCGGGGCAGCGGTTTGATCACCGCCGTCTCGCGCCCGACTACGCCGTCTGCCAACAGACCCACCGCCCCCTCCGAGCGGTGGCAGAGGATCAGCGTGCGTTCGGAGGCGGGAATCTCGCCCGCCACCTGCAGCCGCTTCGATAGGTCAACGGTCGGCAAGTGCGCCACCTCGCCGGCTGGGCAGGCGCGATCGACAAATGCTTCGGGCACAGCGTACGTTTCCGGCCCAACCCCGACCAGCACGACGCTCTCCAGTGCCATCATCGCCGGGAGCCGCAGGCGAACGGTCGTTCCCTGCCCGGCTTGCGACGCGATCTCCAGTTGCCCGCGCAATGATTCGACCCCCTGGCGCACCGCGTTCAGTCCCACGCCGCGCCCTGCGACCCGATCGACGCTGCCGTGGGTAGAGAATCCAGGCTGGGACAGAAATGTCCATAATTGATCGTCTGGCATCGTCGCCGCTTCTTCCCCAGCGCACAATCCCAGCGCCGCTGCCCGCTCCGCCACCCGTTGCCGATCCAGCCCGCGCCCATCATCCGCCACCTCGATCACGACACCTTCCCCTTCCTGGCGCGCAGCGAGCCGGATCGTACCTGTGGCCGGTTTGCCCGCCGCCTCTCGCTCCTGCGGCGGCTCGATGCCGTGGGCCAGACCGTTGCGCAGGAGATGTATCACCAGCTCGCGCACCGGGTCGAGGGCGGAGCGGTCGATCTCTGTCTCGCTTCCCTCGATCGCCAGCACTGCCTGACAACCCAGGCTCTCTGCCAGATCGCGCACCAGCCGCTCGAAACCCTCAAAGGCGCGGTCCACGGGGAGCAGGCGGATTTCGAGCACGGTGTCGTGCAACTCGTGCAGCAGGCGGCGCTGGCGGGCCAGGTGGCGCTCCAGCATCTCCCTGGGGGCCTGTGCCAGCTCGCTGTGGGCAAGGTTCAATTCCTCGATAAGTTCCAGGAGACTGTCGAGGTGGTGCACCGAGGCGGAGATCTGCGACAGCTGTGCCTTGCCTGGCGTGCTGGCCGGCGCGAGGGCGCTCGCTGGCGCCGGGGAGACGTCAATCCCGGGCGATCCCAACACTTCGACAACTGGGATCGGCGGCCCGTCCTGCCCCACCATCTCCGCCACCTGGGCTACCATCGCGCTCAGCGCGTCCAGGCCGCGCAGCAACAGCGCCAACGGCGGCAGCGTGGACGGGTCAGACAGCACACCTTCCAGCGCGTGGGCAGTCGCCGCCAACGTCTCCAGGCCGACCAGCCCGGCGTTGCCCTTGAGCGTGTGAAGCGCCCGCAGCGCCTCGTCCAGGGCCGGTCGGTCGGTCGGGTCTTGTTCCAGCGCCAGCAGGCTATCGCTCAGCGTCGCCAATCTCCGGCGGGTATCTCGCGCGAACGTGGCGCGGCGGTGTGCGAGCCGGTCCTGATCATCGCCCATCCAACACTTGCTCCAAGTCCAGCAATCGTGCACCGCTTTCCTTCATCTCCACGGACTGGGCGAGATGCATCACCTCATCCACTGCCAGTGCGATCGGCTCTCCTCCCGCTTCGGTCACCAGCAGCGTGCACTGGTCAACCGGCGGGTCGTCGCAGCCCAATCGCTCCCCCAGCGCGATCACGGGCAATACCTTGGCTCGCCAGGCGACGAGGCCGCACACGAGGGGTGGCGGGTCGGGCAGGCGCGTCACCGGCCTAGGCACGAGGACTTGGTGCACCGTGGATGCAGGCAGCGCCCACTCAGATGATCCCAGGCGAAAGATGATGACTTCGTCCATAGGTCGTGGTTCGCAGAGCGCGAAGCGTAAAACGCAAATACTTGTCGTGCAAGACCTTACGTTTCACGCTTTACGTTTCACGTTCGATGTGTGGTAAAGCGTGCCGACAAATCCTCCAACTGCCCTGCCATCCCCGCCAACCCCTGTGCCGCGGTGGCAAGCTCGGTGATGGCGTCCACCTGCTCGGCCACGGCAGCCGATACCTGCCCCGCGATCTGGGCGTGGGTGCCGCTCACCGAAGCGGCCTGTTCGACAATGCGGGCCAGGTGGGCGGTGTCCTGCTCCTGCTGGCGCGCCGCTTCGACAGTCTGCCCGGCAAAGTCGGCCGTCTGGGCCACCGCCTCCTGCACGTCGCTCACGGCCCGGCCCACGCTTTCCATCTCCGCCTGCGCGCGAGCGCCGAAGCGCGCCACCTCATTGGCGGATCGGGCAGAGCGCTCGGCCAGGGCGCGCATCTCGTCGGCGACGGCCGCAAAGCCTCGTCCGGCCTCCCCCGCCCGTCGCGCCTCGATGGCCGCATTGAGCGAGAGCATGTGGGTCTCTTGGGCGAACTGCTCAATGACGGCGGTGATGCTCTGAATCTCCTCCGCCTCCCGGTCCAGCACCGCCACGGTGTGGGCAGAGTCCTCCAGCTTGGCCCGTGCGACTCCCGCCGCCTGGCCGACCTCGCCAGCCTGCGCTGCCCCCTGGCGAAGTGCAGCGGCGAGACCTGTCGCCACCTCCGACGCGACGCGCATCTGCTCGCGCTGCGCTTCGGCTCCCTGAGCGATCTCTTCCATCTGTGCCAGCGTTCCGCGCGCCAGACCGCTCAGGTTGGTGGCCGATGTGGAAAGCCGGTCCGCGGAGGTGATCAGCGCGCCAGAGGTCTCACGCATGCGCTCGATGGCCTGGGCCAAGCTGCCGGACATCTGCCTGAAGGAACCGGCCAGCGCGCCGATCTCGTTGGACGTGGGGATCTCGGGCACGGCAGTCAAGTCTCCGCTTCCCAGCCGCCGCCCGGCTTCGGTGAGCTGCTCCAGGGGCGCGGTGATGAAGCGCCGTGCCAGCGCGAGCCCTGTCGCTGCGCCAAGGAATATCAGCGCACCTCCCGCAATTGCCGCGATCCGGTAGCCGTTCTGGAAGAAATCGCCGTAGCGTTCGAGGTCTGTCTTGACCTGCTCGTGGGCACGCTCGTATATCGTCGTGGTGGATTCCAGGAGATCGTCGAGCGCCGCATCTACCTGGCCCTCGTAGGCCTGCGGATCGCCCGTCTCGCTCGAATAGTAAAGCATCCCGTCCAGCAGCGCGTCGTAGACTTGGTACTTGGCGGAGAGGGTATCCTGCTCGGCCTCCTCTACCGATTCCAGCAGAATGCCTCGATACCGTTCCGCCTGCTCGCGGGCTTTTTCCGCCTGTGCCCGATGCGCCGGATCGCCGCTCGCCAGGTAGCGGTCCGCGGCCCATCGCGCTTCCAGAAGGCTGGACTGTAGGCGGGCAGCTACTAACTTGTCATCAAGACTTTGCAGGATATCTTCAAAGTTGAAGTAGAGCTGCCTTGCATAGAAATAAAGACTCCCCAGCAATATCAAGCTCGTGAACGCCGCCATGGTGAAAAAGCCCAACCACAGCGGCATAACGACACTGCCCTTGCGCATCGTTTCCTCCTCAGGCTGCGAATCGGTAACCCACGCCGCGCACGGTGGCGATCAACTCCTCATCGTCGGGGTGACACTGGCGCAGTTTGCGCCGCAGGTGCTGGACGTGCGTATCGACTACGCGCGCATCGCCGTACCAGTCGTACCCCCACACTTGTTCGATCAACGTCTCCCGCCTGAGCGTCTGCCCGGCGTTGAGGACGAGCGTGTGCAGCAATTCAAACTCGGCGGGAGTCAGGTCGAGCAGCGTACCCGCGCAGTGAGCCTGGTGGCTGGCCGGGTCGAGCGTGACCGGGCCGGCCTGCAACGTCTGCGTCGGCGCTCGCGCGCGGGCGACCCGCCTCAGGAGCGCGCGCACCCGCGCCAGCAACTCCCGCTCGCCAAAGGGCTTGGCCAGATAGTCATCGGCCCCCAGCTCCAGACCCACGACCTTGTCCGCCTCCTCCGCCCGCGCCGTCAGCATCAGGATCGGCAGGTGGGCGGTCTTGGAATCGGCGCGCAAGCGCCGACAGGTCTCGTAGCCATCCACGCCAGGCATCATCACGTCCAGGAGGATCAGGTCAGGCGCGCGCTGCGCCAGCGCGGCGGGCACGTCGGCCCCATCCTCGACCCACGCGATCTGATACCCAAAGGGCTCCAGCGCGTCCCGCACCGTGTCGGCGACGACGGGGCTGTCGTCTATCAGCAGGATTCTTTTTCCACTTGATGTCGCGTCGTTCATCGAATTGCTCCCGTACTTCTGGCAGGCAACAGACGGAGATGGGTCGCAGTAGCTATACCTTGGCGCTCAAATGCCGGATGAGGCAAAACCTCGCGTCCGGTTCAGAAGTGACGATATGGGAAGCGCCCCCCTCGCCGACCACAACTTGGGCGGAGATGCGGATACTGAGGGTCGCTCGCTCACTCATCATCTATCATCAGTTCAATCACCTCTGGCAAACTCGGGTTCTCGGCTCTCAGTTGAGCGTAGGGAATCTTCCAGTCTTCGCAGCGACTTGCGCCAGGACACGCTTCACCAGTCTGAGTATTGTAGAGAATCAAAAACCCATGATCCCACAGCTCTGAGTCATACACACAGACCAAGGTCCCGTCTTGAGCAAATGCAACCTGGACGTCGTGGGGAGGCTTGCATCCCCAGACCACAACCCTTGTCGCTGGAACGATAACTTCTTTGGCTCGAGTAATCTCATAATGTATGTTAGGACAAGGGTGCTGCAGATCAGTCTCGTACCAGATCTTCATGATCTGTTTATCATTGAGTTTTATCTCTTCGATTGAAGTCCTTACGGGGATCAAAGCTATCATTATGAATCCCACGTAGCAGCAGAAGACAATCGCTAGCAGCCTGTCGGAGAGGAATCTGTGTTGACTTTCCGCCGACGATTTTTCATACGATTTGCCAATAGGATGCAACACTTGCAACTGAATCCACTATATTGCTTGCGAAAATGGCCTCTTGCTGCCTCGG
>DAOUDX010000311.1:0-30040 GCA_034430835.1 Anaerolineae bacterium | reverse complement strand
CCAAGTCAGGCGCATAGACGTGCATCGGGAAATAGGTGAGCTTGTTGGTATGGACCACAGTATCGTCATCTTCAACGTGCTCCTGCAAGTAGGCCGCCGCTTTCCGAAAAGGCGGACGGGGAAAGCCAGCGTAGGTATAGTGTCCTATCAAGGACCCCAGCGTGGTCACCAACAGCAGCGCCACCAGTCCCACCCGCAAAGCGCGCGGCAGCCCTCCACGAACCAACAGCCACCCCACCGCCACCAGATAGAACAGAGCAGAGGGCAACAATGCCCGCTCCAGGTAGACCGGCCGCCATTGGGAAATCGAGAAAAGCACCACGACCGGTATCCAGCACAACAACAAGAACCAGCCAGCCCGGGATCGGACACGCCACACCCGCACGATCAGCAATGCCAACAGAAGCACACCAACAGAGAGCCCCATCCACAGCAACCAGAACGTGGGAACCTCATAGAAGGTGAGAATGGGCAACATCAGAGCGCGCACCGCCTCGTTCACCCCCGGCGCGCCCAGCCAGTATGCCCGCTCTATGAAGCCCAACTGCCCCGGCAGCACACCCACCAGCCAGGGACCAAAGAGGGCCAGCGCTGCCAGATCGGCCAGCAGGAGAACGGGCAATCGACGCCGCCACGGGCGTCGGGCGACAGCCAGCAAGTTCAGAGCCAGCAGGACGAATGCGCCCAGATTGTGTGCATAGAGTGTGAGGGCCGCCCCCACCGCGTAGAGCGCCCACCAGCGGTGCCTCCCTTCCTCCAGCGCCCGTAGCAGCCCCCACACCGCTATCACCGCCGCCAAGCCCAGCAGCGCGTACATGCGCGCCTCCTGGGAGTAGGCCACGTGAAAGGGGTTCACCGCCACCAGAAGGCCAACCATCAACCCCATCCGACGGCCGAAGCACCAGGCCGCCAGCCGCCACAGCAACGCCACGGTGATCATCCCCAGAATCACTGAGAAGAAGCGCGCCGCGAAGGGAGATTGCCCTGCCATCCCCATCCAGGCATGGAGGGAAAAGTAGTAGAGCAGCGGATGCACGTCGGCGGCGCCGGCCCCTTCGACCGGCGTCACCGTCCCGCAAATCATTCGTTCGTGACCGAGGGAAGCGTACAGGATCGCGAATGCCTCGTCGTACCACAGCGCGCGGCTCTCGATGCGTACCATGCGCAGGCCGAAAGCGAGCAGGAGGATCAGAAGCAGCAGCCCACAGCGTTTTGCCATGTGCCTCATCTCTCCACGATCAGCCAATGACGGCCCAACACCAGGACTGCCAGCAATCCAACAGGCCACGGCAGGTAAATGGGAAACGTCTCAAAATCGCCCTCGATGGTCGCCAGAAAGATGGCCCACTGTCCCACGAGCAGCGCAGCCTCGATCGCCAACACCAACAGCGCCCCTCGCCCAGGCCGCTGCCGCTGAAGTCGCCCGAAGCAGAGGAACAGGGGCAGCAGAAGGACTGAGTAGTGGGTCGTAGCGGTACGCGGGGCGATGAAATTGGTCAGAACGAGCAAGAGCCCGGTGGCCCACAGAAACCCGCTGCGACCCGCGCGCCGGCCTCGCCAGGCTTCCAGCAGAGCGTACGAGGCGAACCCGGCCACACAAACCACCTCAACCACCGGTCCCAGGTCCACCAGGTAGCGCGTCACCATCCAGGTCAAGGAGTGGTAGTATGCGTGTGCTGTCCCCGCCACGGCATCGTAGTTGCGCACGCCCTTCAGGAAATCCACCAACCAGGTAGGCACCAAGAAGAAAGAGACGCCAGCAAGCGCCGCCATCGCCAGGCCAAACCCCTTCCAGATCCCCCAGCGCCTGCGCCAGATGGCCCACCACAACACCCACGGCACCACCAGGAAACTCATCTGCGGCTTGATCGTGACGGCAGCCAGGAGAGCCCCACCCAGCAGATCGCGTCCGCTCCCCAAGGCCCACACTGCCGCCGCCAGCGCCAAGAAGACCAACGTCGCCATCTGCCCCAGGACAAGCGCGCGGGCGTGCGGGTAGTTGAGTATTGCCCAGACCATCGTGATGCCCCACAGCCAGGCGGGCGGTCGCCAGCGAACCGCGCGCATCACCAGCACGACCCCTGCCAGGAGAGCGTACAGCATTAGCGTCATCCAGATGGCATGGGCCAGTGCATAGACGCGGACGAAGCACAGGGGCCAGAAGAAGAACAGCGCGTAGAGCGGATAGGAATAGGCCGCCAGATCCTCGCCGGGCCGCGCCGGCCGGTCGTACATCCCGATCTGCGTCCGCAGGGTCACCTCCTCGGAGTAGGGATTCTCGCCAGTCCAGACGAGGGCGCACCCGTTTGCCCAGCGCGTGTAAAAATCGTTCCCACCGGGAACGCGCGAGGTGAAAGACGCATAGGTGGCCCAGCTCTGACCTGCCACCAGCGCCAGGAACAGCGCACCTCCCACGAGCCAAACCAGCCAGCGAGGCAATCTCACCGCGCCTCCTCCAAGCGGTACAGCTCGTAGGCAGAACCGAATTCCTGCACCAGCACCGCATGACGCGACAGCAGCTCGTCTAGCGTCTCCAGATCCTGCGGCGTCGCCGGATCGTAGCCCTCCGCCACGATCAGCTCCAGCCCGGCGCGGTAGAGCAGCACGTGTGTGACTCCGTCCTCGCGCCAGGCATCGGCGATGGTCGCCGCGTTGTGCCCGTAGAGGTGCTGGGTCGCGTGGAGCCAACGGTCGAGCACCGAATCGGGCCAGCACGTGACCTGGCAGTAATAGGAACGCTCCTCCCACAGAAAGAGGACAACCGCGTCTTGAGGCAGCTCCTGGTTGACATAGCTCACCGCAACGTGATACCATCCCAACTCGCGGGCGAGGAATTCCTCCTCGCTCTCAAACCCCAGCAGCACCCTAAGCGGCTGGTCTCGCATGGCAAAGAGAAACGTGCTCACCAGCGATAGCGACAGCACCCCCACGACGACGGCCCGCACCACCCACCCCAGATCGATTGGATGGCGCGGCAACGCGCGCAGTCCCTCCACCACCGCGCCTGCCATCAGCGCCAGCAGCCCAAAGGCGGGAAAGAGCAGGCGGGTCTGGATGAGGAGCGCGCTGCGGGCCACACCCCACAGCCAGAAAGCGTAGAGCACACCGCAGAAGGCCAGTGCCGCAAGCAGCCACCGGCGCTGCCCGACCGACAGCCGCTGCCACACGAGAGGCAAAAGTGGAAGGCAGGCCAACAACAGAGGACCGACGGTGGCATTGTAGCCCGGCAGTCCCACCAAAGACACGCCCTCCACGCCCCAAACCGTCACGTCCCACGGCGCGATCAGCAGCCGCCATGGCTCGGTGTAGGCCAGACCCTGGCCGGGCTCACCGGGGCGGTCATACCACCAGGCCCGGTACTCGTCCCAATAGACGCCGTCGAAGAAGAAGGGATAGGTCGGGTTACCGGTCAGCACAAGGTTCTTGACCAGCCAGGGCGACCAGACTGCCAAGGCGACGAACCCCAAGAGGATCGCACAATGGACTGCAAAGCCAGGGCGTCGAATGCGGGAAATCAGCAGGCTCAATCCCAAGGCCGGGGGCAGAGCCAGGGCGGTATACTTGGTCGAAAGGGCCAGCCCGGCCAGGACGCCACTCAGGATAAGCCACGAGCCGGTTTGCGGGCCGCTCCACAAAAAGTGTGCCAGCGCCCAGAATGCCAGCGTCGCGTAAAACAGCAGCGTCAAGTCCACGTAGGGCCAGCCCGCCAGCCGGACGATGGAAAAGGCCGAAAGCAGGATCGCCGCCGCCAGCCAACCCGTTGCACCGATCAACCACCGCCGCCCGATCACCACCAGCGCCAGCACGCATAGCACCCCATACCACCAGTGGATGGGCGCGGCCGCCCGCTCGCCGGACAACCCCATTCCCCAGGTGAAGAGCATCTCCATCAGTTGGGGGAAACCCAGGTGGAGCAGATCGAAGGGATGGGAAACGCACCCCGCCTCCAGATAGAGCTTGGGGGCAGTCAGGTGATAGTCCAGAGCATCCCAGGCGGTGGGCGGCGCCAACGCCCAGGCCAGGGCAAACACCAGCATTGCGGCACAGTAGATCGCCAGAAAGCCCTCGAACTTCCCTTGGGGCCGCCAGGCGGGATCGGCCCAGGCCGCCCGCAACGTTCGCCACGCGGACCTGCCGATGACAACCAGGCCCCCGACCATCAACAGCCACAGCAGCCACGGGCGCAGGAGCCCCACCGCACCCAATCCCAAGCCCAGCAGTGAAAGCGCGCCCAGCCCTACCGCCGCCGACAGGATCAGCCGGTCGGCGGGAGCCACGATCAGCTGCCGCAGGAGACACGCTCCGATGCCAGCGCCCACCGCCACCACCAGCGTCGCACCGCCCAGGCCGGCCAGCGCCCGGCCTGCAGCCAGGAGATCAGGGGCCGCGAAGGGTTTATGCGCCACGTAATAAAACCCGACGACGGTGAAAAGCCAACCGAGGAGAAGCACCCCCAGCACCAACTTGCCGCGTTTCACAGGAATCTCCCCTCCGGATGGAGCATGTGCTTCAGGGAAGTCCGCTCACGACAATAACCACCCCAATGCGCCGCCACTACCAACAGAGCCAGTGCTGCTACAGGAATCAGCGAACTCAACGTATCAACCCCTCGCCGCCCCGCGATGACCAGTAACACGTAGGGCAGCACGAGCATCACGCCGACGATCCCGGCCCATGTCAGGAGACGTTGCCCCCTCTCCATCCGATCCGCCATGGTGGCGATCACGCCGAGCGGGAAAAGCAGCAACACCTGGTCATAGTTCCAGACGTAAGGAGAAAGAAACAGAGAAAGACACACCGCCCAGGCCAGCAACAGGGCCGGAGGCCAAGGGTCGCTCGTGCGGGCCAGCCACCATACGCCGAAACCACCCAGCCCGACTGCGACAACCACCAACGCGGCCAGCTGGACGCTTTCTGGTACCCGGCCTGCTAGCAGGTCATAGCTCAAGCCCCAGGCGGTGGGGATAAACGTAGCAAAATGCGTCCCCTTGGCCAAGGCGTGCGCCATCCAGCGTCCAACCCACCCCGGCGCCACCAGCAACGAAAGGCCCAGGATAGCCCCGCTGATAACCGCAAACGTGAGCAGCCCTTTCCACGCCCGCCGGGCCAATAACCACACTAGGGCCGCCGGCAAGATGAGCATGGCAACTGTGGGCTTGAGCAGGAAAAACACCAGCGAAGCACATGCCGCCACGTACTGCTGCCGGCACGCGAGCAGGTAGAACAAGGAAAGAGCAAACGGCCACACCGCCGAGAGCTGCCCGTTGGTGAAGATAACCATCGCAGGCCGCGAGAGGAGTAACAGAGGAAGAGACAACGCAATAGGCAGCCGCCTGCTCCGCAGTCCGGCGAACAGAGCGACGATAGACGCGACCAGCATCGCCTGGCTGGTCAGTTCCCATGCAACTGCTGCAAGAGGCAAAGGGAGCAATGCGTAGGGCAGAAAGAAGAAAGCTGTCAGCAGCGGATAGATAAAGACAGGGTTTTCCAGCCAGTCACTGTCGTAGCGGACGTGGATGTCGGCCCAGGCATCCTCGTCATAATGATCGATTCCCTCCAGCAGGCCTCGGCCACTGGCCCAGAGCGAGAAAAAGTCGCTGTTGCGCATATCACCGTGGCGCTGGACAATCCACCGGTCAATCGCCAAAAAGACCGCCAAGACCGCCACGACCAGCACAATCTTGAGGAACAGATTGGCGTTCCAACTATCGGCTCTCACCCTCACCCTTTCCCCCTCACCACACGCCACAAGTCAATCGCCAGCAAAACGAATAGGACAGTCCGCACCGGCACCGTCAAATAGAGCCACTGGTTGAGCCCCCGCGAGAGCAGCACGGGCCACTCGACGATGTTGGTGAATGCCAGCACGATCAGGAAAAGCGACGCCCGCTCCAGGGGAAGCGACAGCAACAGCAGCGGCGCCAGCATCCCCAGCCACTGTGGGCTCCAGCCCCGCGACCACAGGAAAAAGACCACCACTGTCAGGGCAGACAGCCGGAGCACACGCCGAGGCTCTGGCAGCGGCGGTACCTTCCACCACAGCCACAGATACAGCGCTCCAAAGAGAAGCATGGTGAGCCACGTTGAGGACAGAAAAGAACAACGATGGAAAGCGCAGGGCGAACTCGGACGTTCCTGCTACGCCGGACCACAAGCGAAGCACAAAATAGTAAAGAGGCACCTGATTGCGCACGGCGAACAGGTCCTTGACCATCACATCTATCGGCAGAACCAGGCGCACGTATGTCGTACCCTCGTCCAGCCTCAAGCTCTGCTGGTCTAGGCCAACCGCGCGAAGCAACACCGCGACGAGCAGCACCACGGCCCACCACAGCCAATCCGACGCCAAGTGCCTTCGGATCTTCTGCCACATAGACACGCCCACCATCCTCTTATCGCTCGCCCCAGGTGTATACCTGTACCGCCGCACGATCCCAGAACAACACAGGGGAATGAGCCGCCTGTCTCTCTTCAAGGAAAGCCCACTGGGGACGCGCCAGGTACCCAGGCATCACCGTCAACCACGTTCGACCGGCCAGATTCGATTGTTCTGGCTGGACTGTCTGCCCACCAAACAGCGCATACACCTCCGCCGCAAGCCAAAGCTCCTGACCGGCGTCCACCAACGCGCCAGCCATGTCGGAAGCGTAGTAGCACGCGGGGATGTAAGAAGCGTCCTGCAGATGCAGAATCACGTCCCCTGCCTGCGCCTCCCGCGTCACCGCTGCCACGGCTTCCCGAAGAGGCGGCTTCGCCGGGTCGGGCTGACCGTGATAGAGAATCACGCCCACGACCGCCAGGACAATCAGTATCGTCCCCAGATAGAGCGCCGGTGATCGGCGAGAAGCCTTGGACACCTCCCACGCCAGGAGAAGCATCAGCCCCGGGGTGACCACGGCGAAGGAGCGCTCCGAGTAGATGGAGTGAGTGACAGATGAGATTGCCAAAATGACGAGCACCGGAGCGGCGATGAGGGACAAGAGCGCCCACCCGATGTGACCTCGCCCTCGTCGCACCAGCGACACAGCGGCCAACGCGAGGAGGGCCAAGACGAGGAAGAGCCCCAGACCCACCCAGGCCCAATCCAACCACGCTGCCCCCATTGGTCTCACCAACCCAAAGACGAGGTAGTAGAGCGTGGTGAGGGGCGAGAGCAAGCTAGGACGAGGCTGCCACGAAGTGACACCGCCCACGTATTCTCCCGTCTCGAAAAGAAACTGCGCCGCCTGCGGGAGAAAGGCCAGCCCTACCAAGCCATCGGCGACCAACAGAGGCACCAAAACACGCCGGGCTCGCCGCCAATCCAACAACAACCAGAGGTGCAGCGCTAACACGACCAGTGCAACGTAGTAATGGACGTAGAGGCCCAGCGCAGTAAGCACGCCGTAGGCCCACCAGGCCGCGCGCCCGTCTCCTTGCACGCCGCGCAGGAACGACCAAAGCACCCCCGCACTCACCAGGACGGCAATCGCGTACATCCGCGCTTCCTGCCCGTAATAGACCTGAAAAGGCGACAACGCCATCCCCAGCGCCGCCAAACGTGCAGTCCGTCGATCGAACACATCGCGCCCGAGCCGCGCGACCAGTGCCACTGCTGCCAGGCTGCACCAAGCCGAAGGGAAACGCAGCGCGAACTCGCTCTTGCCAAGCGGTTGCCACAGGTGAAGGAGAAAATAGTAACCAGGCGGGTGAGAGGATCCGGCAGCATTGGCCAGCACCTGCACCGTATCCAGACGAGCGATCAAGCCGCTTAGCGCCTCGTCAAACCACAGACTGCGCGCCCCAAGGCCGGAGAACCGGGCCAACGCAGCCAACAGAAGCAAAGCGACCAACGTCCAGTCCACCCTGCGCCTCACCGCGTCCCCTCCTCCCGCACCCAGATCACGGCCGCATCGTCCTCGTAGACCTCCTCCCAACCGCCGATGCAGCCTAACTGGGTTGCCAGCACATCACCCCGGTAGGTCAGGATAAGGTTGACGTTGTGTGCCTCCAATATGTCCTCGAAGCCAGACCGAGCGTACTGTACCCTTAGGTACTCACGCAGAAGCTCGTCCCCGTACAGATCCGTCCGCCCATCCACAAAGACACGGTAGTCGGGATACAGCGACCAGATCAGGTAGCCGCCCCAGTTGTAGGGATTGAATATCTCCCCCTCGGGCTGATTCTCTCGAATCCAAGCCGCCGCCTCCACCGGCAGGCTCTCCCGCTGCTCCTGCTCATTGAAGGCGAAAGCCAGCGGAGTCCATATCTTGACAATAGCCAATCCCACGACCAGAACCAGAAGCACCACATTGACAATCCCCAAGACGGTACGCCCACGACCGACGGGACGAGAATGCCATCTGTCCATCCATCCCCATTGGCTCAGGATCGCCGACACGTGGCGGCTCAAGACAGGTGCACACACCAGCGCGAAAGGCCCAAAGTTGCGTCCAGCCAAAAGCGAGGCGTAGGCAAACATGCCTACCAGTGCCAAGTCGGTCCCATCGACCCGCCGCCGCGAAAGCCCAATCGCCGCCAATGTCCCCAGCAGCAGCCAGATGAAGGGCTGCGTGTGCAAAGGGTGAAAGTCCGGCGAGTGCCATTCCTCGATAAAGTCGCGCAGAGCGCCGATGCCCACCGTATCCAGGTAGTACGTCCACATCTTGGTGGTGTTGGGGTTAACCACCAGGAAGGCAACAGAAAGCAGCGATATGCCGACGACAGATCCGATCCCTCGCCAGCTCACCACCGGACACTGCTCCGACGCAGCATCTTCAGGAGGCGCGATCAGGGCCAACAGGTGATTGAACACCTCGCCGATGACGAAGGCAACCAAGACCATAAAGCCCAAGGCATAGCCCGCGTGGATGTTCACCCACAGGACGAAGACAGGCGGCAAGAGCCACAGCCGATTTACACGTCGCCACTTGAAAAGGTAGAGGACGTAAGCTACAACTGCCGTCAGAAGGAACGAAAGAAGTTGCGGGCGGGCGACCCAGATCACGGCAGAGGTTGCCGCTGCCAGCACGAGGATGAAGGCCCGTGTGAAGGGATCGCCCTCCGTCTGCAGATAGACGAAGATGAACGTGGCAACGACCACCACGCCGATCCACAGCCCCAGCCCGGCGTAGGAGAAACGATCAAAGAGCCAGTAGAGCATCACCTGGCTGAGCCAGCTATGATTGACCCAACGGGAACCGTAGCGTGTGTGAGAAAACAGGTCGGTCTGGAGGATAGAGCCGCTTTCCAGCGTCACCTGCCCGGCCTTGAGGTGCCACCAAGTGTCGGTGTCGGCCGGCGCGCGAACGGCCATGGCGAACAAGGCCACGAAGAGGATCGCCACGACCAGGCGGCGGGTGTCAAGCCATTGTATCCGGTTGCGCCTATCCATTACGCTCTTACCTGCTCGATCTGCACAATGAGAATTCAATCCACCACAGCGAACAGAATCGCCCCGTCATTTTCCCGCACCGCCACGAAACGCCCGTTACAGCCGAAAAGCTGAACTAGTGTGCCATTCTCTGGTGACTTAGATAGATATACGTAGTCGGGAAAGACATTGTAATCATCCATTGTCTCCAGGTAGCACTCCGGCACAACACAAGAGGCCAGATCGTGCCCAAGCCGGTAGACCTCATCCGTTTCAGCCCACTCACTACCTTGAGTCACGTTGAGCGTGATCCGCTCCGTGATCTCAGGGAACCATTCTATCTCATTCCCAATGACTAGAAAAGCCGAATCCTCATCCGTGTGCTGTTGTATCCACGTCATCATATCTAGTTCACTCCGGGTAACACGCTGCTCAACCACAGGCAAACGAACTGCTACAAGGACAGCGCTCCACACGCCGTAAGCGAACATCACCGGCAAGACTAAAGCAATGGGGCCCAACCGTCTCCACAGACCTCGTCTGTCGCCGCCGGTGTTTGAAGGAGCCAAGCCAGTTTTCGGCACTGCGACGCCAAAGAGACCATACGCAGCAAGTATGGACAAGGGCACTGCCATCATGTATTGAAACTCTCTAGGTATCGCATACACGACTCCGCACCACACGGGCAAGCCCCAATTGCGCGAACGTACACAATAGAGTACGCCGAGCAACGCCAGAACGCCCCAAAGTGTGAGAAAGGGTTCACCCGTCACATCGAGCGACAGTTTATTGAGAATGTCCTGCGCTGAGTGCTGTCTCGCAAACGTCCGCAGAAAGATAGCCAGGCCATGGTGACTTGCTACCGTCAGCCAATAGGGTGCACTGGCCGCCACCCCTATACCAAACACCACGATTAATCTGTGCAGCTTACATCGCCTGTCCGGGTATCCAAGCGCCCATAAGACGACAATCGAGACCAACGTTCCGTATGTCGTTCCTGGAGACGTGAGCACATTCAACGCGACGAGCAATCCCAAAACAACTGCGCTCTTCAGATCATCCTTTATGTTCAGTCGTAGCATCGCTGTCACGGCAAGAATGAACGTGACCGTCCCAAACGCCTCCACCAATCCTTCCCCCGACAAATGTTCCAGAAACGCCGCGGGCAGCAACCCGTATATCAACACCGAAGCTACGACCAGCCGATATTGATTCACAAGTTGCCGAACTAAGCGGTAAAATGCCAGGAGCGAGAGACATGAACAGATTACCGGAACAAAGTTCATTAGGGCAAACTTGGTCAGCGATGTAAAATCGAAGAGCAGGGCCAGCAAATAAAATGCCAGTGGCGGGTAAGCATATGGTACGCCACCCGCCGTGTAATAGGGAATGATAGACGGTAGTGCATAGCCTGCTCCCAGAATCTCCTCAGCAAAGAGAACATACAGTCCGCCGTTCCCCAATGGGACATCTTGCGTGAACCCCATACGATACAAGGGAATCAACCGGATCAGTACACCGACCAGAATGACCACCACCGATAGAGCCATCTTGCTGCTCCGTGCTCTATCAGGAATCATGCTACTACGCACCAATTACACTCCTTGTTCGCCAGAGCATTTGATGGCGAATAGCGCCACGAAGAGAATCGCCACCACCAAGCGGCGAGTGTTGAACCAGAACAAGAATCGCTTCATCATGACTTACTTATCGGCCTGAATCGCTAACTCATCCGGCGATACCCTGCGCGAGAGATCGTAGAAAACGTGATAGGAGCCGATCTGCACCTCGCGGAAACCCACCCCCAGCGCCGCGAACTCTTCCCGCAGCATGGCATTCAACGCCGGGTAGTCGGTGGTGACATAGACCACCGTGGCGCTGGCTCCCACCCATTGGCCATAGGGAGCATACCGATCGTCATGGGCATTATAGTGCAGGCTGGCCTTGTAAGGCAAACGGGGAACAAGGATGATCTCCTCACTGGAAAGGAACGCGATCGGATATGCCACCCAGTAGCTCGCATATCCACGTCTCCCTCCATGGGCGCGCAGGAAATCGATCAACTCCTCGTCGTAACGGTGATCCACCCAGGCAATAGGGTTGAAATGGGCGCTGATGCCGGGCGGATAGGCCGACGCAGCCTGGAGTGCGCCCGTCAGGTTGAAAGCCACCATGACCGCCAACAACAGCCAGGCCCAACGTCCCACTCGCATCCGCAGCGCCACCAGAGCCTCGGCAGCAAAGACAGATAGAGACAGATAGAGCGGCAGGAAATAGCGCCCGGATGGATCGCTTCCGAAGGGAGTCAACACAAAACCGAGAAACAAAGACCCCCAGACACCCCACAGTAATAGGCGGCCAGAGCGGACGATATCCTCACCGGATCGGCGCAACGCATAGACCAGCGCGCCCAGATAGAACACCAGCGCCGGCATGCCTAGCCAGAGCGATGGCCCTCGGATATCCCACGGGAAACGCAGCCCAAACAGAGCCGGTAGCCCCAATACGGCGAAATTGAACAGCCGGGCGCCCACGCTGCCCACAAAGGCCCCCCCCGCACCATGTGTGGCTGCGTTCCAGATTTCGACCACCGACACGTAACCGCGACCCAGCCACCACGGCAGACTGCCTACGGCAAAACCCAGCACCGTCAGCAGGTACCCTCGCCACGCGCGCGCGCGCAGCCGCCACGCGAGCCACAGCGCCACTGGCAGCACGTAGACGATCACGAGCCCCAGCACCCAGAAACCGAGTCCCGCCACGAGTCCCCACGCCAGCCACAGCGTCCAGCGCCGCGTGTCTTCCCAGCCCAGGCGATGCCCCCACCCGATCAACAGGGTGCCTGCGAGCAACACCTCGTTGTAGCCGCCCAGCGAGACGGTCGTGTACAGGGTCAGCAGCACGGGGGGGAACGCCAACAGCAGAACGACCAAGCATGCAGTACGTCGGTCGGTGACAAGACGCAGCCCTGCAGCGTAAGCAGCACACAGTGTTACACCGAACAGGGCTGCCTGCACAACTCTCAGCGCAAGCACCGACTCTCCCATCAGCGCAAATGCGCCAGCGACCAGATACCCATCTAGGCTGCCCATGTAATGCTGCCCGTAAAAGAACCACGGGCGTTCCCCCTGCAGGATGTGGCGCGCCATCAGGGCCACGATCGCCTCGTCGCCATCGAAGGGCACAACGTCGAACGCCAGCAACGCCCCCTTGAGCGCCAACGCCCCCGTCAGGATCACCGCCAGAGGCCAGGACTTGCGCAAGCTGCCTATCATCCCTCGAAACGCACCTTTTGGGCGATCCATGCTGCGATCGCGCACGACCAGCCCACGAGCGTCACGATACCGCCGGCCACCAGGCTGGCAGGCCGATAGACAAAGGTCACCCGCTGCAGCCCATCGCTCAAGTGAACTCCACGCAACACGCTATCCACGCGAATCACCTGCACGGTTTCCCCAGCGGCCCACGCCTGCCAGTCGGGATCATAGATCTCACTCAACACCAACAGCCCTGGTCCTTCGGCCTCGACCACGATGCGATTCGGCGTCCACTCCACCAGCCGCGCCTCCCGCATACTGCCCGTTGTCGGCCACTCCTCATCTCCCGCGCTGCCCCATTCCTCCACACACACGAACGCCCGAGGCAGCGCCAATTCGTTGCGGTACAAGTGCACCCCGTCCCATTCTCCTAACGGCGTCGCCCCCTCCACCTCCATCGGGTAGGCCGCCGCGATGTAACGCACGTTCAGCAGGCCCAGAAGCCGCAGGTCAGACTCGATGTCTCGCAGAGAAAGAAGCGTATCCTCATCGTCGACAGCCATCGGGAACGAGGGGACAGTGACACTATAGCCAGGCGCATCCGAGCCGGTCGCCGCGCGCATAAACGTGACATAGTCGGCCAGTTGGAACGGATCTACCCCATCTGCCGATTCGATGCCATAGACCGCGCCAGTATGGTGTGGGATGCTATAACTGGGCGAGTAGACACGGAACGGGCGCTCCTGCCCGGCCAGCCACTCCGCCGCCGCGCGCCCTTCGGCCAGCACCTCGTCCGCCGGGCGCAGCCGGTAGAGCGTGGATCCGACCATCCACAGATCGGCCCAAGCCAGCGCAAGCAACAGGCAGGAGAAAAGCGCCCCCTGTAACCGCCTGCTCAGCCGCAGCGCGACGAGCGTCCCAACCAGCGGCCACAGCCCTGCCGCGATCACGATGTTGGCCGGCAGCCGCAAAACCAACCCGCCGCCCACACCAGCCAACGTCGCGCTCGCCAACGCCACCGCCAAGGCGCTCCAACGCCGGACGCGCCCTGCCAAAACAGAGAGAGCGCTTTCCAGCGCCGCCACCCCCTGCGCCGCCAAGACGCCCACTGCCAAAACGACCAGAAACCACGCCCGCGCCGGGCCACGCAGCCACTGCAGCGGCGGCAGCAAATGGTAGAGCAGGCCATAGAGCGGCGTGTAAACTCCCAGTGAATAGATTGTGGCGCACAACGCTAACCCGCCCCACCACCACCGCTCCTGACTTTTCCAACGCGCCAGCCCTACCGCCGCCGACACCAGTCCGGCGACACCCAGGTACGTCATCCACTCCTGGAAGCCGCCACGGTCGGCCACCAGTAGTCCTGCCAGGTAGCGAGGCGGGAGGGAAAAGATGCCGCTGTCCTCCAGGCTCAGCCCTCCTCGATTGAGCCGCCCAGCCACGGCCACCAATGGTACCATCTGAACCGCCGCCAAAGCCCCCACGAGCAGGGCAGCGCCGCCCGCCGCCGCGATCCGTAATTTGAGATTCGAGATTTGAGACCTGAGATTTACGATCCAATACCACCCTGCCGCCAGCGCGCCATAGAACCCCAACCGCACGTCGGCGAGGATCAGCATCGTCGCCACGACCGCCGCCAGCACCATGTCGTGCGCATTGCCCCGTCTGGCCAGGCGCCGCACGGCCCACAGCAGCCACGGCAACCAGGCCCAGGCGCAGTACAACCCCACGTGTCCCGAGGCCAAGTGAGCAACTGACTTGGGCGCGAACATCACGGTGAACGCAGCCAGTAGACTGCCAACGTGAGAGGCCCCAATCGATCGCGCCAGTTGGTACGCCCCACACCCGGCCCATGTAGTGTGGAGGACGAAGAGCAGGTTGAAAGCAAACGTCAGTGGGAAAATCAAAAGCAGCAAGTTGGGTGGATACCAGAGTCCAGAGAGTGGGTTGGAAGCGAAAGGCTCACCGCCCAGAATGAGAGGTCGCCACAGGGGAACCTGCCCCCACGTCGCCAAAGAATGGCGGATGAAGAGTGCATTGGGCCAGTGCGTGACCGTCAGGTCGGAGAAATCGCTGTTGGTGGGGTAGAGGAACCCATCCGGTGCGCGCGCCAGCGGCCAGAAAAAGGCGGCAGCCAGCGCCAGCAGCAGCGCATACGGCCACAGGCGCTTCACGCGTCCCCCCTGCACAATCGCCAACCTGCCCGGTTCAAGGGATCCATCGCCACAGCTTCGGGTGATAGTGGTGCAACGGTAAAGGCGCATCGCTTCACGCAGGGCGACTGCTCACCCCCCCGCAGGGCTAAGCAGATCCTGCGCGAGAAGCACGGCCGCGCCAGACACACCAGCCCGTCAGGGTAGCCGGTTCCAACCGCCGGGAGGATAGACTTCGCCTTCGCCACGCAGGAATGCTTCATCTGGCAGATCGTCTCGCTGTCGCCGCTATCCATGTGCAGCGAAGCCGAGAAAAGATAGACGACCAGCAGTAGCAGGGCAACGAGGAAAACGTCGCGTACATCACCCAGGCACCTATTCTCTTCACCTCGGACGTCTGGCAGATTGGTCATTATGGGATCAACGTGTATAATCATGCTCAGAAGACAGGCAATATGAGAGACAAAACCCGGCAAACCAGCCTGGAATGGCTATTGATCGCCGGCCTGACAGCCCTGGCCTTGGCAGCCCGGCTCGTGCCGGGCGAGCGCACCGTGGACGATGCCTACATCACCTTCCGCTACGCCCGCAACGTCGTCGAAGGCGTCGGCTTCGTCTACAACCCTGGCGAGCACGTGCTGGGCACAACCACGCCGCTCTATACGCTGCTGATGGCCGGGCTGGCGCTGGTGACCGGCTCCCGCGACTTCCCCGCCCTGGCCCTGGCGGTCAACGCACTGGCCGGAGGGCTCTCGGTTGGACTGCTCTACGCTCTGGGCAAGCAGATCAACGGCCACCCGGCCCCTGCCGCGGCGATCGCCCTCCTATGGGCCCTGAGCCCTCACAGCGTCACCTTCGCCATCGGCGGGATGGAGACCGATCTGACCATCGCGCTGCTCATCGCCGCTGCCTACACTCACGTAACCAACCGCCCTCGTGCCATGGCCATCCTCTCGGCGTTAGCGCTCTTGGCCCGACCCGACGCCGCCATCCTGCTAGGGCTTCTGTGGCTGGACCTGTTGCTGGCGCGGCGCCGAGTTCCCTGGCACGAGGGACTGATCGCGCTGGCAATCCTCGCCCCGTGGTTGATCTTTGGCACGCTGTACTTCGGCAGCCCCATCACCAACTCCGTCTCTGCCAAGTCCGCCGCCTATCTCATTCCTCCCAATTCGGCGTTCTTGCGCTTGCTACAACACTACGCTACACCTTTCTTCGAGCAAAACGTCCTGCCGCCCCAGGGCATCTTTGTCGCCCTCGTCGTGTACTGTGGCCTGTGCACCCTCGGCTCCATCGACGCGCTCCACCGCGACCGCAAGGCCTGGCCGCTGATCGCCTACCCCTTTGCCTACTTTGCCGTCTTTGCCCTGGCTAACCCCCTCATCTTTCGCTGGTATCTCTCCCCGCCGGTGCCGTTCTACTTTCTGCTGATCGTCATCGGCGTGTGGACGGTGGCCCGTGACCTGGGCAAACTGCTGGGCCGACACGCGGCCAAACTTCAGTATGCCGCCTTCAGCCTGTTTACCATCGCCGCGCTCGCCCTCACGCTCAATGCCTGGACGCTGCGTCCCGGTCACGGCCCCGACCGGCCCGCGCCAGAGATGGCCTGGTTCGGCGGAGAGATCGTCTACCGCCAGATCGCGCTCGACCTGAAAGAGCAACTGGAGCCTAGCGACGTGGTTGCTATCGCCGACATCGGCACCTTTGGCTACTACAGCGAAGCTCATATCTTGGACCCCGTCGGGCTGGTCTCGCCAGACTCCAGCCGGTATTACCCCATCCCACCCGATCAGCACGCCAACGCCCTGGCGATCCCCGCGCAGTGGATCCTGGATCAACAACCCGGCTACGTGATCATGCTAGAAGCCTACATCCGGCACACCCTGCTGGAATCGGACGAGTTCAACGCCCAGTACGAGCTGCTCAACGCCATCGAGACCGATATCCTGGAGAGCTCGGCCTTTATGGTCTTTCGACGATCCGACCTAGATACGGATGAAAAAGGCCAGTAGCGCCAAAGACAGGAGCCACAGCAGGCCGTAGTTGAGCACGCGGATGCTGCGCCGCCATCCGCCGTACAGCACCATACTGTGCACCAGCCCGATCGAGAGACGCGTCGCGCCCGAAAGCTCGCGGTACGTCGAGTAGGGCAGCACGATCATCAGTAGCGCGCTCCCCAGCAACATGAATACCAGCGGACACCACTGGTGCCGCCACAGCTCGTGCGCGCCCAGAATGACAGCGGCAGCCGAGGGCACGACGGCCAGTGGTCCCATGATCAATAACCTGCCTAACAGCAGTTCCACGCTATTGCTCCCCGGCTCCATCAATCCGCCAAAGGGAATCAGCGAGAAGCCGGTCGTCGCCGCCCCTCCCGAAGCCAGGCCCACCGACCCGAACCAACGGCACAACAAGAGCCTGTAGACGACACAAGGAACGCCGTTCACCAACAGCAGTTGTCCCGCCTGCCTCCACTTTTTGCCCAGCACGTACGCCGTCAGGAACGCCCCAACCGCCAGCAGCGCCGTCTCTTTGGCAAACACGGCCAGCATCAGCATCATGGCGCTGAGCCAGCTCCGTTCCCGCACATAGAACCACACACCCAATAGAATCAGCGCATAGGACAGCGGCTCGTTGGTGTCGAGGCGCAGCGCGATCAACAGGCCGGCGTAAAGCCCGCACGGCAACGCATACCAGGCGCTGACGCCATAGCACGCCAGTATCCTGCCGGCGGTATAGGCACACAGACCGATGGAGGCAAGGTTGACTAGGATGAGCGTGTAGGGAATCCAATCCGGCCGGCCCAGCGCCATCCAGCGGGCTAGAAGAGGATACAGAATCCGCTGGTAGCGATAGGCAGAGTTATCCGTGTAGCGCCAGCCTTCCAGCGGATCGAGGGCGATCTGGTAGCTGAACTGGCCATCGTAGCCCCACTCACCATCCAGGTCGCCCTCGGCAAAGCGAGGGCCAAGGAGCACGAACCGCATCAGGTCCCACCCCTCGACCTCCAGCGCGATCAAGATGTAGAGCGAGCACACGACGACCGTAATCAGCGTCACGCCCCAAACGCCGCGCAACCGTCTCAATACACCCGCTATGTCGTCTCGAAGTCGGTTATTCCCTTGCATACACTGTGGAAGAACCACCATTAAGTAATCACAATCATCTGATCGGTGACTTGCGAGGCACGCCAGGCCGGCGAGGGTACTTATCAGGCGTGGCAGCCACCTTGTCCACCACGACCAGATAGCGCGTCTCGGCCAAGCCATGCAACTCCACCGGCACCAGCCGCCGCACCCGCCCGCCCAGAGTGACGATGGCGACCTCGGCCTCATGCACCTCGGCGGCAGCATCCTCCCCCTTCTGCGCCAGCACTGCCCCGCCGACCCGCACCAGCGGAAGCAAGTATTCCGCCAGAGTCGGCATCTCCGCCACGGCGCGGGCCAATGCCCAATCGTACCGTTCGCGCCGAGCAGAGTCACGTCCCAGCATCTCCGCCCGCCCGTGAACGACCTCAACATCCTTCAGCTTTAGCGTGCGCACCATGTGCTCCAGAAAGGTCACCTTCTTACGCGTCGCCTCCAGCAGCGTCAGCCGCATCCCGGGACAGACGATCTTCAACGCCAGCCCCGGAAAGCCCGCGCCGGTCCCCACGTCGATCACGCGCGATCCGGCAGCCAGACTGGCTCGAGATAGCGCCCTTAGGCAAGAGAGGGAATCGAGGAAGTGACGCACCAACACCCCATCCCAGTCAGTGATGGCAGTCAGGTTGAAGCGCCGGTTCCACTCGACCAGCTCCCTGTAGCAGATCTCGAAAGCTGCAAGGTGTTCGTCACCGAGGGCAATACCCAGCTCACGAGTGCCTGCGATCAATGGTTCCATGCGTCGCCCGTCCCGCTCCTCAGAGCCGTCGCTCGGTTTCACCGTCGAAGAAATAGAGCTCATCGAACGGAAAAACGACCTCCACCTCGTCACCCACATCCAGCGAGATGTCGAGCGCCCCGCTGGCCGCGTAGGATAACTCTCCCGCGCGAGCATACACCGTCTGCGTGCGGTGCGCAAAATCCGGCTCGACGATCTCCGCCGTGCCGGGCAGAAGAATGCCGTCGGGCCTGGGTCGATCGCTGCCAATCAAGCAAGCCGCCTCAGGGTGCACTCCAAGAGTCAAACCCTGCCCAGCCCGGACCTGGGCCTTGATCGCCTCAGGCAACGGTACAGCGATATCTCCGAGATGAAATACGCCATCGGCGACTGTGCCTCCGGAGAACAGATTCATGGGAGGGCGTCCCAAGAACCCAGCCACAAAAGCATTGGCCGGATCCTGCCGCAACTCCTGGTATGTCCCCACCTGTTCTACTCTCCCGTCACGCATCACCGCGATCCTGTCGCCAAGGGCGATAGCCTCCACCTGATCGTGCGTCACGTAGATCGCCGTGATCTGGAAGCGTTGAAGCAAACGCTTGATCTCAACCCGCGTCTGGACTCGCAGCTTGGCGTCCAGATTGGACAGGGGCTCGTCGAAAAGAAAAAGGCGTGGCCTGCGCACCAGCGCCCGGGCAATGGCGACTCGCTGCTTCTGCCCTCCAGAGAGCCGGCCCGGTTTGCGTCTGAGCAGCTCTTTGAAGCCGATGCCCATCATCTGCGAAGTGATATGGATTCGCTCCTCCGTCTCCTCGTCCGGCGCCTTGTGTACCCTGAAAAAGAACTCCAGGTTGCCCCTCCCTCTCAAATGGGGATAGAGCGCATAATTCTGAAACACCATGCCGATGTAGCGCTCCCCGGCGGATATGCCCGCCATATCCTCGCCGTCATAGAAGACGCGGCCGGAGAAATCCGCCTCCAGGCCCGCGGCCACGCGCAACAGCGTCGTCTTCCCGCACCCCGAGGGTCCAACGACGGCAAAGGTCTGCCCGTCTGGAATGGTTAGACTGACGTGATCGAGGGCCGTCACGGGACCCCTATGGCCTTCCGCCCCTCGAGCTAGAGGATAGGTTTTGGTGACGTCCTGCAACTGGATAGTGGCCATTTCATCTGAATATATCAGAACTGGGCAGGGATGTCAATTTCGGCAAGCCGCAGCAATGGTCAGCGAGCTTGACAAACTCGCGCTTTTCGATATATTAAAGGCAGTACTTTGGTACCAGCTAAGAGGAGAGGGGACGCTTCCCAATGAGACGCCGGCATCTGATCATCGTCGCCATGCTCGTGGCGGCGGTGACTATTTTCCCCAACCTTTCCCTTGCACAAAGCGGTGATCCATCCGACGAACCCGCCCTTTCCCCCTACTGGCCCACCGTGGTCAGCCGCTGGGAGCCTGTGATCATTCACTACGCCCAGGAGCGAAATCTCGACCCTGACTTTATCGCGGCTGTGATCTGGAAAGAGTCTAAAGGCAATCCCCAAGCCCGCAGCATCATGGGGGCCATTGGGTTGATGCAACTGATGCCGAGCGAGTGGCGACCCAGCCCCAAGGAGCTAGAAGACCCCTGGACAAACGTCTCCTGGGGCGCGCGTGCCCTGGCCCAGATCATCCGCGATGGCAACGGAGACGTATACTACTCATTGGCCGCCTACAATGGCGGATGGAACCAGATCCACCTGCGCGTCACGCGCCGCTACGCGACCGAGGTGATGGATTGCTACACCCGCGCCATCGCCGTGCGGCACGGACTGGAAGAAAACGGGAGCTGGCTTGCCGTCTTTGCTACCGATGGCGCATCCGGGCCGCACACCATCACTGTACTCGGCCCGCACCGCCCATTGGTGCGCTACACCGAGCGACCCGGCATCCACACTGACACCCCCATCGTCCCGGACGGCACCCCATCCCACGCCACCGCCATCACTTTCGAAGACGAATGGGGAGAGGAGGTCCGGACACTCGTGTGGTTGATCTCGGAAGACGGCTCCCCACTATCACCATAACCATCGCAACGGCGCTATACCAAAGCGGCGACCCCAAGAGCGATTTTGCATCACACAGACTTTGGTGTACAATAATCGCGTGTAGGTCGCGCGTCACGCGAGAACTCTCGTCCGCGCACTCGCCGACGCCAAGAACGAACGACAAAACCCTAATATCAGTCAAGGAGGTTAGTCATGGAAACCCGATACCAAGTTCTTCGCATCATCGGTACAGTATACAAAGTTCTGGGAATAATCGTAGCTAGTGTCACAGTTCTAGCGATAATTGGCTTCTGCCTTTTCAGTCTCTTGGGAGGAGGCTTGACTAGCCTGGGAGCGGCCGATGCGGACGAGGCATTTGCCGGGCTGCTCGGCGGCACCCTTTGTGGCATTTTCAGTACAGTGATCTTTGGGGTGATCATGATCATCTATGGCGGTGGCATCGCTCTCACTCTTTATGCCGCAGGCGAAGGGATATACCTCCTGCTCGCGTTAGAAGAAAACACTCGCACCACAGCAAGGCTACTGCAGGGGCGATCTGACTAGCCTATCGCCAACTACGGACGAAAGCGAGACACGTAGCATCAGTATCCGACCAGGCCTGGGCAGCGTGGCAATCAGCGGTATGACTTGCTGCTTCGCAAGCCTAGCCATCGGCGCAGCACTGGGTACCGTCGGCGGGGCCATTCTTGGTGCTGCCAAGCAGGACTGACGAATTCCACGGCGAGCCAAAGCTCTATCAACCGAATCGGTGAACCTGGGGGCAGAGTCTCTGGAATGCAATCCGTCTCAAGTTGCTCCACTGACTTTGTATGGACTCGCGCGCGGCTGTGACTGAAGAGGTAATGATAGCTACCGAGAAGCGTCAAGGATGGCAAACTATGACAAACGGCAAACTGACCATCCAACCCGTGCAAACTCCGGCAGAGCGGCTAGAGTTCATCCACTTCCAGTGGGAGGTCTACCGCGACGACCCTCACTGGGTGCCACCGCTCATCTCCGAGCGGGTGGAGCTCCTCGACAAGAACCGCCACCCTTTCCATGAGCATGCAAACGTGGAACTCTTCACGGCGCGCCGCGACGGCAGGCCGGTGGGCACTATCGCCGCCCTCGTCAACCACCGGCACAACGAGGTCCACGAGGAGCGAGTGGGGTTCTTTGGCCTCTTCGAGGTGCTGAAGGATGAAGAGGCCGCCGGGGTGCTGCTGAAGACCGCCTGCGACTGGGTGCGGGAACAGGGCATGACGGCCATCCGCGGCCCTGAGAACTTTTCCCTGAACGAAGAAGCTGGCCTGCTGGTGGATGGATGGAACGGCCCTCCGGTGATCCTGATGACATACAACCCGCGCTACTACGTGGACTTTATCGAGGGTGCAGGGTTCTACAAGGCGATGGATCTGCTGGCCTACATGACGGATATGTACGAGTTTGGCCCCCGGGGTGTGAACCTGCCCGAGAAACTGAGGCGCGTGGCGAGCAAGATCCAGGAGCGCGAGAGGTTCACCGTGCGCAAGGCGAACATGCGCCAGTACGAGGAAGAGGTCAAGCGGTTCAAGCGCATCTACGATTCGGCCTGGGAGAAGAACTGGGGCTTCGTGCCGCCGACCGAGGCCGAGGCGGAGCACATCGCCCACGCCATGAAGAGCATGATCGACCCGGACCTGATCTGGTTTGCCGAAAAGGACAGCGAGCCCATCGGCACGCTGTTCCCCCTCCCCGATCTCAATCAGGCGCTAATCAAGGCCTATCCCCGCCCCGGCGTGCCGGAGTGGTGGACGCTGGCCAAGTTCCTCTGGCACTGGAAAGTGCGCCGATGCGTGAATATCATGCGGGGATTTGCCGGCGGCGTGCTGGAGGAACACCGAAGCCTGGGCGTCATAGCCGTGCTCATGGTGAAACTGGCCGAGGTGGCGATACCTCACTACCGCTGGTGCGAGCTCTCGTGGATTCTGGAGAACAACATCAAGACGCGCCAGATGTGCGAGATGCTCGGCGGCAAGGTGTACCGCACGTATCGCGTCTATGAAAAGGCACTGTGACCTGATTCCGCTAGAGTGACAGGCGGTGGAGAGGTCCACCGCCTGTTTTGTGAATCCCTATGCTAGACCTGCTCAAACTCATCCTAATCATCGCGGGCATCGTGTTCCTGCTGAGCCGCAAGTGGAACCTCGGATTGGTACTCCTGCTTGCCTGCGCGGCCATCGGGCCGCTTTTCGCGTACCCCTTCTGGGAGATCGGCCACGATGCACTGCTGGCCTCGGTCGACCCGCTCACCCTGCGACTGGCGCTGATCGTCGTGTTGATCATGATCCTGAGCGAGCTGTTGCGGCAGACCGGCAGCCTGAAAGGCATGGTCGAGTCTTTGCAGGCCCTGATCCCCAACGGGCGTATCGTCATCGCCGCGCTTCCGGCGCTGGTAGGGCTCCTGCCGATGGTCGGCGGGGCGATGTTCTCCGCCCCAATGGTGGACGAAGTGGGAAACAGATTGGGAGTGGACAGCGGGCGGAAGACCTTTGTCAACTACTGGTTTCGCCACGTGTGGGAGCCGTTCTTCCCCCTCTATCCCTCGGCGCTGCTGGCGATGGAACTGCTGAACTTGACCGCCCTCCAACTGGCGCGCGCCACGCTGCCACTGACGGCGGCAGGGCTGACCGGCGGATTGTTCTTCGGCCTGCTGAGACTCCCCAGACGCGGCAGCGATGATCCCCCAGTCGCGCCTCGCATGCGAAACCTATGCACACTGGCAAAGAGCATCTGGCCTATCGTTCTCGTCATCATCTCGCCGCTGGCCCTCCCGATCGACGAACGCGTCAACCTGATCCTCAGCCTGGTCTTTACCATCGCGTTGACGATGGCGGCCAAGCGCGTCCCACTGCTCGACTTGGGGACGATACTCCGCGCGCGAATCCCGTGGAACACCGTGTTCATCATCTTCAGCGCGCTGATCTTTCGAGGTGTGCTGGAAAACAGCGGCGCCGTCGAAGCCGTCTCACAGGCCCTGACCGACCTGAACATCCCGGTGGCCATCGTCGCCTTCGCGGTCTCCTTCATCCCCGGCTTGCTGACCGGCCTGGTGGTAGCGGCCTACAGCATTGGTTTCCCGATCGCGCTGCCGCTGGTTCTCGCTGATGGTGGATCGATCTCGCCTGCGTGGGCGGCCTGGCTGATGGCCGGCGGCTACATCGGGGTGATGAGCTCTCCGATGCACATGTGCCTGGCCCTGACGCGCGTCTATTTCAAGGCCGAGTGGAAAGCGATCTACCGCTTCATCCTCCCATCCGCAGCCCTGGTCGTGGCGACGGCAGCAGCGCTGCTTCTCCTCTGATCGTCCACCGTGCCTTTGCCAACGGACACTTTTTCACTCTGCCACGAATTTCACGAATTGACACGAAGATGATAAAAGAAATTAGCGAAATTCGTGCAATTCGTGGCCAAAAAATCCAGGCGTCGTTCTCGCAGAATCCATCCCTGGCGAAAAATGTCCGGTAGCCAAACCGGGCCAAACATTGCAAAGCCAGGCAAGTTATGCTACACTCCCCCACGGATCGTCAGTAGACACCTGCTGGGATGGGATGGGTTGACCACCATCTACCGTGGTTGGCACCTGACTTTCAACATCCCCATCGAGAGAATCAAGGAAATGACACCCATTGGAAAGGAGCACCCATGACCGAGCAACAGACAACCGGCGAAGCATGGCGCGAGGTCGGACGTCAATTCCAGACGCTGGGCGAGAGCCTGGCTGAGGCCCTCCGCGTCGCCTGGGAGGACGAGGAGAACCGGCAGCAGTTGCAGGACTTGCAGGCCGGCCTGGAAAAGATGGCCCGCGACATCGGCCAGGCGGTCAAAGAGACCAGCGAGTCGACCGAGGGACAAAAGGTGCGCGAGGAAGCCAAGAAAGCCGCCAAGTCAGCCCGTGAGGCAGGCAAGAATGCCTGGCAAGACGCCCGCCCTCACGTGGTCTCCGCCCTGCGCCAAGTCGATGCCGAATTGCAGAGAATCATCACCGGGCTGGAAAGGGAGTAGTCGCCCTCCTCCCGACCTACACACCCGCGTTTCCAGTTCCGCCAAAAGGTGTGATATAATGTGAGCAACGCCTGACACGTCGTATGACAAGGGAGGTCGATATGTCCGAACAGCAGAGCTATGGCGAAAAGTACGAGAAGGAAGAGGAGAAGAGCGAAAAGGATTACGAGAAGGAACACGAAAAGGAAGGGGAGAAAGACTGGGAGGAAAAGTGGCGCCGCGACCCGCTCAGCGCGGCCATATGGGCCGGCATCCTCGTCTGGGCCGGGCTGGTGCTGCTGGCGGACAACCTGGACGTCGTAGCCAGCTTTAGATGGTTTAACACGTGGGGATTCATCTTCCTCGGGGCCGGCATAGCCGTGCTGCTGGGCGTGGCCGCCCGCATCCTGCTCCCGACCTACCGGCAGCCCATAGGCGGCAGCCTCATCCTGGGCGCTGTCTTCCTGGGCATTGGGCTGGGGATGATTCTGAACACCACCCTGGTGTGGCCGTTCGTGCTGATCGCCATCGGCCTGGGCGTCCTGCTGCGCGGATTTGGCTTCATGCGGCCAAAGTGAGCCCTCAGACATCGGAAGTCTGAGAGACTTCCGATGTCTATCTACAATTTGCTACCGGACACTTTTTCAAACAAGCGAGCGGAAGCACCCTGAGGGCTTCGACTGAGCTCAGCCGAAGTCCCTGTCGACGGGGCTTCCGCGCGCGTCCTTCGATAGGCTCAGGACGCTCGCTATAATTCCACCAAGCCACAAGTCCAGTCAAATCTCGAAAAGCGTCCGGTAGTGAAATCTACAACTGCCCCAGGTTGAGCGTCGAGAATTCGTTCCAGGCATAGTTCAGGGGCGTCCACCACCGCTCACGGCCGATGCAGCGAAAATAGGGGGCGCGGAAGGCCAGGATCAGATCCCCGATCTTGTAGCGGGGCAGGATCGGCGTCGAGACGATCAGGCTGCCCATCTCGCCGGGCCGCATCTCGTGCAGCATCTTGATGCCCGGCTTCGCCCCGAGCACAGCCGGGGGGCGCGTCTGCACCTCGAAAAAGTACAGGTCGTAGTTGGGCACCCACGCCCGTTTCTCGTCCCGCTGCTGGCCAAACATCCCCTCGGTCGCGCCATAGATCTCGCGGATGGCGACCGGCCCATACAGCGCCCTCAGCGCCGGCGCGTAGCGCGTATTGATACCCGCGACGCTGCCCAGCGTCACGATCTGTGTCTTCCACAGGTTCTTGGGATAGACGCGATGCGTCCGGTGCAGGTAGCGGGCAAACTTGACCGCGGTCGGAGCGACGCCGCCCACCAGCGTGACGTTCTCGTCCTTGCACTTTTGATAGGCCAGATCGAAGCGCGCCTCCCAGTCGCGGACGGTCTTGCCCCCGCCCAACGCATCGATCTCTTCCTGCGACGGCGCCGAGCGGATCGGCGTGAAGGCCGACACGTGCTTGACGTAGATGCCGGAGCTGTAACCGTACTCCAGCTCCCGATCTCCCACCCGCACCGTCCCCACCACCGAGGGAAAGTTCAGGTTCAGATTGACCCCCTCGAACAGATCGTGCCGCCCGTTCTCGGCCACATAGTTCATCATCGCTCGTCCGGCGCTGATGCGCATCATCACGTCTGTGCGCGTCATAGGAATGAACTTGGACTCGTCCCCCGTCGTGCCGCGCGTGATGGCCCACCCCACCGGATCCTCGTCAAGAAGCAAACCCACGTCCCCTGCCATCACGCGCTGGATAAGTGGCTTGAAATGCGCGTCGTACGTGCCGACGGGAAAAGCGCGGCGGTAGTCGTCGATGGACTCGATCCGAGATGCACCGTGCTGTGCACCGTACTCGGTCCGGGCGTAGGTCTTGAGGAGGCGATGCAGCACCGCCTCCTGGGCCTTGGCCGGATCGGCCACCGCGTCGTGCCAGGGTTGCAAGAGGCCCTGGAGCATTGCGACCATCGCCTGGGGATCTCTATGGGTCACCGCCCACCTCCTGGGAATGATGGGGGTAAGTCTATCACAGCGCGCCGCCAGGCGCAACCCTGCTCGCTTGCCCGCGTATACGGTGTTAGGCGACTGATAGCCGGTGGATAGGCGGCACGGCCCCTAGTGTGATACGCTATCCCCAATAACAGTGGAGGTGTGACATGTCAGAGGAATCAATCAGAGAATCCCGCAGGCCCCGATGGCGCCCGCCCTCGATCTTTTGGCCGATGGTACTCATCGGCGTTGGCGCTGCGCTACTGCTTTCGAACCTGGGCTATCTGCCCTGGTCGGCGTGGAACGTGCTCTGGCGGCTGTGGCCGCTGCTGCTGGTCGCGCTGGGGATCGAGCTGCTCATCGGGCGGCGCTCGGTGGTCGGCGCGATCATCAGCGGCGTGCTGATTCTGGCGCTGGTCGCCGGCGCGATAGCGCTGGCCGTCTTTGCGCAGAACATGCCCATGCTGGCCGAACTGGCTGAAGCGCCCACGTGGCGCACGGCGCACGTCGAACACCCGCTGGACGGCATCGAAAGTGCGTCGGTCACCATCGACTTGACCAGCCTGCCCTGTTCCGTGAGCGGACTGAGCGACTCGCCCAACCTGATCGAAGGGGACGTTGCCTACCGCGGCGACCTGATCTTTGACGCGGCCACGCGCGGCGGCAAGGCCACCGTAAAGCTGGACAGCACTTTCACCGGCCCCTGGATCTGGCCGCACGACTGGGACCGCCCCGAGGGGAGGTGGGACATCGGACTGAGCTCTCAGATTCCGCTCGACCTGAACCTCGACGCAGGCTCCGGTGACTGCGACTTCGACCTGAGCGAGCTGCGGATCGACGGACTGGTCATCGACTCCGGATCGGGCGACATCCAACTGAGCCTGCCGGGCAAGAGCGACTTCGAGGCCAAGATCGACGGCGGCTCCGGCGACATCGACATCGTGCTGCCCGCAGGTGTGGGTGCGCGGGTGGTGCTCGATAGCGGCAGCGGCGGCTTTAACTCCGACAGTCGGTTCCAGATGGTGCGAGGCGAACGTGATGACGACAGCGTGTGGGAGACCGAGGGTCTCGACGCGGCGGAATTCACCATCGAGCTAACCATAGACCAGGGTTCGGGCAACGTCACGATCGGCAAGTAGCGCTGGACGTTTTTTCCTCCTTTTGACTCAACCTCCCGCAGGCACGCGAGAACCGGCGGGAGGTTGTGCTTTCCCATACAGGCACAAGATGCTATAATCGCCGCGCAGGAGGTGGGATGAGCCAAGGCGGACGACAGATCGCAAGAGCGGCAATCGTGGTGATGGCCCTCTTCGCCCTGAGCCGGTTGCTGGGCGTGGTGCGACAGATGGCCATCGCCGCCCAGTTCGGCACCGGCGGCGATCTGGACGCCTATCTGGCCGCAGCCCGCATCCCGGAGATGGTCTTTCTGGTGGTCACCGGCGGTGCGCTGGGATCTGCCTTCATCCCCGCCTTCGCCGACCACCTCGCCAGGGGGGACCGCAGCGGGGCCTGGCGGCTGGCCTCGTCCGTGGCCAACCTGGCGCTGATCCTGCTGACCGCGGCGGCAGGCGTCATCGCCATCTTTGCGCCGGCGCTGGTGCGGACGCTCATCGCCCCCGGCTTCACCCTCGAGCAACAGGCCCTCACCGTCTCCCTGATGCGGCTGATGCTGCTCTCGTCCATCATCTTTGGCATAAGCGGCATCGTCATGGGCGCATTGAACGCCCAGCAGCACTTTGTCCTCCCCGCGCTGGCCCCCTCGATCTACAATCTCTCCATCGTCGGCGGGACGCTGATCCTGGGCCCGCGCCTGGGCGTGGAGGGAATCGCCGTCGGCGTCGTCGCGGGGTCCGCGCTGCACCTGGCCGTCCAGATACCGGGACTGCTGCGCTACGGCGCGCGCTACACCCCGACGCTGGGGCTGGATCACCCCGGCGTGCGCGAGGTCGGGCGGCTGATGGCCCCGCGCGTGCTGGGCACGGCCATCGCCCAGATCAACTTTGTGATCAACAACAGCCTGGCCTCGACGATGGGCGCAGGGGCCGTCTCGGCGATCAACTATGCCTGGCTGCTGATGCTGCTGCCGCAGGGCATCCTCGCCCAGGCGGTGGGCACGGCGGCCTTTCCGACCTTTGCGGAGCAGGCCGCCCGCGGAGAATACGACAAGATGCGGGGCGCGCTGGCCGCGACCCTGCGGACCGTGTTCTTCCTCAGCCTCCCGGCCACGGTGGGGCTGCTGGCGCTGGGCCGGCCATTGGTGGGATTCCTGTTCGAGCGGGGAGCCTTTGACGCCTCCTCGACGATGGAAGTAGTCTGGGCGTTGGCTTTCTTTGCGATAGGGCTCGTGGGACACTCTGGGCTGGAGATCGTCGCCCGCGCCTTCTACGCCCTGCACGACACGCTCACGCCGGTGTGGGTGGGCGGCGTGGCGATGGCCCTCAACCTGGCGCTCAGCCTGACGCTGCCGGGCGCGTTCGAGCAGGCCGGATGGCTGCCCCACGGCGGGCTGGCGCTGGCCAACTCGGTCGCCACGCTACTGGAGATGATCGTGCTGCTGGTGCTGATCCAAAGGCGGATGGGCGGGATAGAGGGCAGACGGACGGCAACCGCCTTCGCGAAGAGCGGGCTGGCGGCGCTGGCAATGGGGGCGGCGCTCCTGGGCTGGCGGGCGCTGCTTCCCGGCGCAGGCGCGCTGGCCGTCGGCGGCGGGGGCATCGTGGTGGGCGTGGCGGTCTACCTGGGCGCGGCGCTGCTGCTGCGGGCGGATGAACTGTGCACAAGGCTGATTTGGACGGCGCGGACCGGCGAGGACTGAACCCGGCCCACGAATGGATCAAGAAGGCCTCGATCTCCCGGTGGCCCATATCCTGCGGGTGGCGCTCTCGCCGTGGAACAGGATGTAGCGTTTGATTCAATGGATGTACGTTTCTTCGGTGCGAATCGAGTAGTGCTTGCGACGTATGACGTCACGCACTTGATCCAGGAGCTTTTTGGGGCGTTCTGTCATCGTCTCTTTCTCCACAGTTTTTGACTGCCAGTCAATTCAGGAGTATACTCAAGGACGGTTCGATTTTGGATATTGGACATTATACACGAGTATTTCCATATAGCAAGCTTGTTGGAGATACTATCTGGAAACTATTCTGTCCATATAGCGATATGATTGAAAAAGCGGAATCATTTCCGCAGAGTAATAGTTCGGCGTCGCTCGCTCGCTGCGCTCGCTCCTGCGACGCCGAACGGCGCGGCGGACCCCTTGTCGCCGGCACTGCGAGCTTGGGAATACGAAAGGTCTTTGGAATGGCCCAATGGCGAGCGCGGCATAGGCAAGTCACTCCGTGCACGCCCGCTCGCGCCGCCGAACAAGCGGATGAACCCGACCGCCCTGTCTT
>DAOUDX010000310.1:0-7468 GCA_034430835.1 Anaerolineae bacterium | reverse complement strand
ATAGGGGGAGGGGGGAAGGGCCGTTTTCTTGCCCTTTCTCCCTTTCCTTGGGGCGGGCGCGAGCTTCCTGGCGATGCAAGACTTTCATTTCTTTTGGCCATTTCGTGGTCTAGTAAATGGGGTCAACCTCAGTGTCCACAGGAACTATTGACTTTAGCACCTCTGATGTGGTAGAGAGCAAAGGAAGAGCTACTGGGCGGTTAGCTGTGAAAATTGACGGCAAAATATTCTCAAATGAAACGGTGAGATTGCTTTTTAACGATGTGTTAGAATATCTTGTTAAACAAAACTACATCTTGACACTCCCTTTGCCGTGGGGAACAAGTAGGCAGCGATACATAATAACGAATGAAAATCCACCTACACATCCAAATGGTCGACCATTTTTCTATCCTGTTGAATTTAACGGTTATACAATGGAGAGTCATTACGATAGAGATAGAGGAATGAAGGTTTTAAACGACTTGTGTAAAAAACTGGAGATAGAGTTCGAGTCTATTGAAACCTAATAATACGAGCAGGAGTCTTGTTATTGTATGGAAAGACTGAACTTGGATGATGTTCGAGAATATGTCGATGCAAGTATCGTTGATTATAATCACCACTGGGAAAAACTCCTCAGAGAAATCACCCTCCAAAAACTGCTGAGCCAAAGTCCTTATCTCCTTGTGATAAAAAATGTCACTATTGTTCCCCGCCTGATCGATAGGCTCCTAGAAGCGTTTTTGTCGTCGTCGGAAGAAAAACCCCTCGGCGACTTTTTGGAAGGTTTGGCAGTTTTCATCGCTGGAAAAACTTGCGGAGGACGCAAATCGACAGCCCAGGGTGTAGACTTGGAGTTTGTCAACAGGGACACGCACTACGTCGTTTCAATAAAATCTGGACCCAATTGGGGTAATAGCTCTCAACACAGAAAACTCGCTCAAGACTTGAAGAATGCCGAAATTCGAGTCAAGCAGTCGCGAACGGCCTTGAAAGTTCAGCCTGTACTTGGGATTTGCTATGGAAAAACTCGTACGAACTATATGAAGGCAGGCTATCTGAAAGTCGTTGGACAGAACTTTTGGTATCTCATTAGCGAGGATAAGGATCTGTATACCGACATCATTGAGCCAATCGGATATCGCGCGAAAGAGCGCAATGAAGCGTTTGATGCCGAACGTGCCAAAGTTATGAACAGATTCACCAGGCAGTTCATCGACCAGTTCTGTGATCCCGTTGGTGCGATAGACTGGGAAAAGCTCGTCGAGTTCAATAGCGGCAATTACGACTTGGACGAGTTCTTATAGTGGCCACGTGTAGCTAACCCCTCACATTCACCGTGATCGAACTCAAGCACCTGCAAAAACTCGTCGGCCAGGGCCTAGCCATCGACGTTGAGGCGCTGACCGTGGGAGTGGGCGAGATCGCCGCCCTCGTCGGGCCGCAGGGCAGTGATCGCGCCAAGCCTAGGCGGGTTTTCAGGCTTCGCCTGAAAACCCGACGCAGTTCCGGCGGCGCGGAGCGCCGATGGAACTGCGGTTGGCAAGAGGGCAAGCACTCGAAATCTTGCCTCATTTGCCAAAGATTCAGCATATGAAGGTGCCTAGGGCGCGTTGTCGGAGACCAGGCCGTTGATGTCATCGACCCAGCACTCCTTGGCGGTGCGCACCTCGTCTCCTTTGGTCAGCGTGCCGTCGTAGGGCATCAGGTCCTCGTGGGCCATCCAGCCCGAAAGCACCATCGGCGCCGGTCCGCTGCCGGCCGGGATCCACTCGCCGTTGTAGCGCCGGGCGATGTGGAGGTGCGAGGCGTCGGCGTACCCGCCCTCGCAGGAGGGGTGCCCGATGCGCTGTCCGCGTTCCAGGGTCGTGCCCGCCGTGACGCGCCCCTCGTGATAGACGTGCATGTAGAGCAACACCCACCCGCTCTGCTCGTAGCCGTCCCTGTCCAGATCGACGATCACCTCGCCGTACTCGCTGCGCAAAACCCGCCCTGGCGCGGCGGCCACGACCCAGTCCTGCGAGACCGCGCAGTGGGGGATCTTGTCGCTGGGCACAAAGTCGAGCGCGGCGCGCCCGCTGCCGTTGCCCCAGCCGCCGTGTGGCCCGCCGGTGTAATACCACGTCTTCCCCGCCTCCCAGGGCAGCAACAACTCCGGCTGCGCGAGGTCCGCGGGCACCAGCGGATCGACGGTGTAGGCGAAAGGGTTGCCGAAGAGACGCTCGTAGGTTGCCAGGAAGCCGTCGGGGCCGACCGACCACACCCACTCATCCCAATCGAGGGAGAGCTCAGCCAGGCAGTTCTGCACGGCGGCGGTGCCCGGGTTAAGCTCCGGCGCGATGGCGGCGCGGGTGCCGTTCCTCACGTGCACCGTCGTGCGCTCGCCGTGCTTCCAGCCATAGTAGCCCTCGTTGAGCCGCACCGCTGCCCAGCTCAGTTGCTCGAAAAGCCCTGCCTGACCCACGTTGCCCAGCGGCGCTTCGATCTTGTCGGCGGGAGGACTCGCCTGAGTCACCCAACCGGCCCGCAGTTCGAGGAGCGCCAGCAGCACCCGCGGTCCCACGCTGAAGCGCTGCGAGACGAGCTGGACGATGTTCGCCCCCGAACGATGCTCTCCCTCGACTACCTCGCTGTAGCTCGCCAGGTAGCCCCCCTGTTCCGCCACGAAGGCCAGCAGGTTAAAATGGATGTAGGCCGGGCTGTAGACCAACTCGCTATCGGGGATCAGCTTGAGGTACGGGCCGGTCTCGGTGGCGCTGATGGGGATGTAGAGCATCTGGCCGGCCCGAATGGCGTTGGCATCGGTCAGGCCGTTCGCGGCGACGATCTCATCGACGGTGCAGCCGAACACGAGGGCGATCTGGAGCAGCGTCTCGCCGGGCTGCACGGTGTACGTCTCCACGCTGGAGCCATCGGGGAGACCGACGGGGGTCGGGTTGGGGGTGGGAGTGCCGCTGTACGCGCCTTGGTAGGCGGGGGAGGGGAAGGACGTGGGGGTGGGCGTCGGCATCGGTGGCAGCGTGGCCGTAGCGGCGACAGGTGTCTGTGTGGCGATCCAGATCTCCTGCCGCCGGGGTGGGATGGACGCGCAAGAGGCTGTGATGCAGCACAGCACACACACCCCGGCCAAGCGCAGCCAACGTGATTTTCCCATCGTTCCCCCTGCGGGCATTGGGGGAAAGTCTACCAGAGATGAGGGGAAAAGGCAAGCGGGTGAATAGGGAGTAGGGATTAAGAAGAATGGGGTCTTTTCCCCCATTCCTGCTTGCTTCATACTCCCCACATACCTCGCCAAAGCTGGTATAGGCCAAAACACGCTAGTGCCAGAGCGGAAATCCCCAACAGGATGCGATTGACCTTGGGGCCGAGGTGCCGGGCTGTGCCGAAGAGCAAGATAAGACCGGCGAGGCTGGCGATCATGGCGGCGTAGAAGCCGGCCAGGAAGCCGACACTGCTGACGGGCGTCTCGCGCCAGCCTTCGAGCAAGATGGGGCCGGTGACCAAGCTCCAGAAGAGGTACGGGCCAGGGCTGATCAGGTTCATCAGCGCGGCCTTGAGCAGGCTCTGCTGGGAGGGGGTGGTTTCGAGTTGGGCGTCGGCGTCGAACGTGCGCCAGGCGTTGAACGCGCCCCAGGCCAGGGTGAGGATGAACAGCCCGCTGGCAATGTGGAGAAAGCGTTGCAGCCAGTCGGGCACCTGGCTGAGCACGAGCAGCACCAGGGCGATGATGGGGCCATCGCTGAGGAGCGGGGCGAGCGCCATCGGCAGCGCGTGTTTCCATCCGCGGGTCAGTGCCTGCGAGAGGACGTAGGTCTGGAAGGAACCGGGCTGCATGGCAGCGGTGAAGCCGTAGCCGAACCCTTGGAGGATGTAGCCGAACACGGCTATCCCTGTTGTTCTGTCTCTTGGTGGGTGACGGACCCAAGCAGTTGCTCGGCCAACTCCACGAATGCCTCTGCGTGGGTAATCTGTTCGGCGGCATCTGCCTCGGATAGGCCCGGTCCGATGTCATAATCGCCGACGTTTCGGCTGGTCTCGCCTTGGATCAGGTAGCGGTGGTATTCCGGGGGCACACGGCCGGTCTTGGCAAACCGTTGACCGAAAGCGGCGATCACCGCCGAGTGCTTGGAAAACGACAGACCCTCGCCCAGCAAGAGCGCTTCTGCTACGTAGAACATTGCATAGTATGCCCGCGACGCGGCAAAATCGTAGAACCGTTGCTCTGAAAGCAGGCGTGCGGCTTGAAGGCTGTCCTGGGCTTTCTGAAGTAGGGCAGCCTGCTCGGGTGTCACACGGCCACTCCTTCTCGGCGCACGTTCAGAAGCAGTGGGCTTTGTTCGGTCGAGTACCGATCGTCAGAGACAAACGTACAGGAAATAACCGCATCGTACTTGAGAGAGAGGGGGGCTGTCACTTTGCTAGCTCTGGCGATCTCTTTGCCAGGGTCCACCGGCCCGTGGAGCACGACCAGGAGATCGATGTCTGATCCGGGAGTGGCGTCGCCGCGGGCGTGGGAGCCAAAGAGTACCAGCCGAGCCAGCCGCTCGCCGTAGAGCGGCTCCAGGTGTCGGCGTGTTTCGGCCAGGATTGTCTCAAGACTCTCGGTCACGGTATCCTCTCTTCCTTGCGGTCATATTCTACTCTGACGGCGAAGAAAAGACAAGTGGGAATGTCTCGAGAGGCTGGCGTTATGCCGCCAGCCGCGGGTCAGTGCCTGCGAAAGGACGTAGGTCTGGAAGGGACCGGGCTGCACGGGGCGGCAAAGCCGTAGCCGAGGCCTTGGAGGATGTAGGTGAGCATGTTGTCGGCTATTCTACCACTGGCAGCGCAGGCCGCCAGTCACCTGCTGGCAGCCTCAGCGTCACTCGCGTATACGCCCCCGGCGCGCTCTCCACCGCCAGCGTCCCGCCGACGACGGCCATCATCGTGGAGTGCAGGGCCAGCCCGTGGCCGCTGCCTGCCTCCGACGCGCTTCCCGCTCCCAGTCCCACGCCGTCGTCCTCAATGACGAGTTCAAGTCCATTGCGCCAGGCCGCCCCAACTCGGAGGTGCAACGGGGCGCTCTCCTCTCCACGTCCGTGCCGCGCCGCGTTGCGCACTGCCTCGCGGGCGGCATAGAAGAGCACCTCGGCGGTGAGCGAGGGGATGTCACGCATCTTCTGCTCGACGTCGGGATCCGCCTCCCACGTCACGCTGTCGAAGCCGCCTCCGAATTCCTCCTCCACCGCCTGGTGCAGCGCGCTCACGAGTCCCAGGCGCGCCACCTCCGGCGCGGTAGTCGTGGGCAGCTCGTGCAGCAGGTCGGCGATCTGGCGGTGGGTCTCGGCCAGCATCTTGACGGTGTCTGCATGGCTTTCCTCGCTCAACGCGCTGAACGAACTCAGCGTCAGCATCGCTGCGTGCAGGCGCGGCAGAACGTCGTCGTGAAGCACGCGACGCGCCCGTCGATCGATGACCTGGCTTTCGGCCAGTCGCTGGCGCTGCAGGGCCATCAGCCGGCGGGCCATCTCGGCGCTGGCCTGGGCGTCGATCAGCCGTTCGCCGCCAGCGCGGGCGATCTCGATCTCTTCCTGGGTATAGAGTCCCCCGCCGCGCTTTTCGCCCAGCAGCAGCACGCCGATCAACCCCCGCTCGCCCCACAGTCCCACGGCCCACGTCGCACCGTAGCGGGCTGGCTCGAGGGGGATGGACATCTTCTGGGGCGAGTCGAACTGCGCTGCGATCTCGGACAGCGGCGGCAAGCGTGAGGTGTTGCCGCCGGGGTAGACCAGCGGCGGACCGGCCAGCGGCGCCATCGGCCCTACGGCGGCCAGGATTCCCATGCGCGCGTCCAGTACGTCCTCGCACAGGGCGCGGAGCAGGGAGCGCACGTCGAGATCGGGTGGGGCGGTGGGGGAAAGCAACCGTTCGTACAGTCGCTGGCTGGCGACGAAGGGGCGCAGGTGATCGATGTAGCGCTCCCGCTCGGCGAAGGTGCGCCAGACCAGCAGGGCGTAGAATGCCACCATGATCACCACGGTCAACAGCAGGCTGTAGATGGTGCCCAGCTTGAGGGCGAAGCTGCCGCCGACCACCACGCCGTAGCCGGCAGCTAGAATGACGGCCCGGTACCAGTGGCGGAAGAACCCCCGCCGAGGCAGGCTCCGGCCGGTGAATAGCTCGTAGGAGACGATGGCCTGGCCCAGCAGGCCGATAGCGACGCCGATGAGAGAGGCGATGATCAGGTCGAACAGGCCGACGCCGAGCGCCATCACATCGAAGGAACGGACACCTCTGCCGTATCGTGCGCCCAGCACGACAGATGCCAAGACCACGATCACCAGCAGGCTAGCCAGCAGCAGGGCGATGGTGACCCCCATCAGCCAGGGGCGGGCGCGCAGGCGGGCTTCTTCGCCCATCATCCGAGTCGATGGCTCCGGGCGGCGCAGCGCGTCCAGCGATAGTCCGATGCAGAGCAGGATGTAGAACGGGTAGGCCAGGATTAGCAACGGCACGCCACTGACCGCGGGTGAGGCGGCCAGGTTGAGCTGGATGACCTGCCAGTAGGAGGGAAGGGCATTGGTGAAGACGAACAGACCGACGAGCCCCAAACCCAGCAGAACCGCGATGATGAACCAGGGACGCTGCCGCTTGTGCAGGCGGCTGCTGCCTGTGAACGGCGCGGAAAAGACAAATCCCCAGCGCTGCCAGAAGGGCAGATCTGCGCCGCCATCCCCCCAGAAGCCCGCGTACCACAGCGTGAGCACGTACCAGGCCAGGGGCAGGGCGATCACGGGAAGCCAGCCCACCTGCCACCACAGCTCTACCCCTTGCGCCAGGCCGTGCCCCAGGATGGCCGAGTGGCTGACGAAGAAAATCCCACCCATCAGTAGCCCTCCGCTGGCCATCCAGATGCCCCACGTGCGGCGCTCGGCGCTGAGGAGCACTGTCAGACCCAGCCAGAGGGCCAGGATAGTGTTGAACAGCGAGACGGCCATGGTGGCCCAGTCGAGGAAGAGGCTGCCGGTCATAGTACGTTAGCAAGTGTGCAAGATAACAGCTTCAGAAGAGTGGCAAGCCTTTCAGCACACAATCAAATAGGAACTCGACTAACAGATAGAAAACAACGTAAGCGACGGGCAATAGGCTCAACAGAATAGCGATACGATACGCCTTCTTGTGATACTTTACCCAGGCGGAAGTTAGTGAGCCAACGATCACCAATGGAAATGAAAGGAAGTAGCATACCAGGAAATATACCTCGACCACTTCGATAAATCGTTGTTGTCGAAAGTTTGCTGTAATGGGTACTGTAAGTGCACAAATCGCGATAGGGATGAACAAGACACCAAATATCACTGTGCTAAATATGAGCGCTAGCAGCCTGTCGGAGAGGAATCTGTGTTGACTTTCCGCCGACGATTTTTCATACGATTTGCCAATAGGATGCAACACTTGCAACTGAATCCACTATATTGCTTGCGAAAATGGCCTCTTGCTGCCTCGG
>DAOUDX010000309.1:0-6112 GCA_034430835.1 Anaerolineae bacterium | reverse complement strand
CCAAGTTATTTGGTGCTGATCTGCGTGAGGCTAATCTGATCAGCGCCAAACTTGATGGAGCTGATCTAAGAATGTCTCGTCTGCATAGAGCTGCTATGATTGGTGCTGACTTGAGTAGAGCCAATCTAGCCCTGGCTGAACTGAACGAGGCCGACCTGACTGGGGCCTGCTTAGAAGAAGCCGATCTGTCTTGGGCTAACCTAACCGGAGCAATATTGGTGGACGTTGATTTGACAAGGGCTATCCTGGAAAAAGCCGTCATGCCTGACGGCACTAGATATGAGGGGAAGAATGCCATGGGTTCCAAAAGAGTCACAGATGAAATCATAGAGTTGGAGCGGATGAGGTACTACCACGATGAGGATGATGAAGAGTGCTTGGCAATTGACATCTTAGGTTTGGAGCTGGACAAGGGAGGGGTTTTATGGGTGTGGGCATATAAACCCCGCCCTGTAGCCCCTGCCCTCGGGTATAGCTACCCTTCAGGTGGGCCTGCAGACGATTGTACACCGGATAACTCGTTACGAGTTGGGTTAGCCAGCGATTTGATGGATGAGCGTGATAGCAGGGCAGATATCACACGAGTCTGGATACCTCTACGGGTACCCACCGATCTGAGTGGTGTGAAGTATCTACTCTTGAGGACAGCTCATCTCGACATACAGGGTTGGGGAAAGTAGTGCCTAATGATTTTGGCTCCCACCCACTGGATCACCACCGCCGAAGCGGCGGAGCGGGGCTGGTGGAGGGGCGAGGGGAAAGGAATTGAGTCGAGATGTACTACTTGATTATTGATACCTGCGTTTGGATAGAACTGGGTCGCGAGTACATTGAGATCCGTGAGAAGATCTCCGACTTGGTGGATCGTGGGAAGGTAATACTTATTGTCCCTCAAGTCATTGTGGAAGAATGGAACAAGCATAAGCGAACCAAGATCATTGAAAGCAAGAAGGCATTCATTCGCGGCATAGTCAAGAGTGCAAGGACTATGGCGCAATACCTCCCGGCGGAGGATGCTGCCGAACTCACGAGGATGCTCGACCAATTCCAGGAACAGAAAACCGAGATTGAGGATGCAGCTTCGGCAGAGGTCAGGGCAATCGACTCTCTTTTTGATCATCCCTCAACTATTCGATTGCCAGTGACAGAGAAGGCAAAATCGCAGGCTGTGGATCTCGCATTAGCTAAGAGAGCCCCTTTTCAGAACAAGAACAGTATGGCAGATGCCTTGATCGTTCTGTGTGCTGCAGATCATATCGTCAAGGATAATCTCGCCGATTGTGTATTTGTCTCTAGCAATACAAAAGACTTTGCTCTAGACTCCGATGTTCACCCGGATTTGAAAGACCTATTCGAGCAATGCGGGATGCAATATTCTGCGAATATTGCTTCAACCATCAATAAGATAGAGAAAGATCTCGTAAGTCAGGAAGTTGTGGAGGAAATTGACAGACGTGCACAACTTGCAGCTATGTGGGAAGCATATGCGGAGCGGCGGGAAGAGCTGGCCCGCTTGATGAGCACGATAAGCGAGTTGAGACAGTCGCCGGCACTGATGGAGGTTTCAAGACAGCGGGAGGAGTTGGCCCGCTTGATGAGCACGATAGGCGAGTTGAGACAGTCGCCGGCACTGATGGAGCTTTCAAGACTGCGGGAGGAGTTGGCCCCCTTGATGAGCACGATAAGCGAGTTGAGACAGTCGCCGGCACTGATGGAGGTTTCAAGACAGCGGGAGGAGTTGGCCCGCTTGATGAGCACGATAAGCGAGTTGAGACAGTCGCCGGCACTGATGGAGGTTTCAAGACTGCGGGAAGAGTTGGCCCGCTTGATGAGCACGATAAGCGAGTCGATACATCTGCCAACACTGATGGAAGCTGCAGAGCGGCGAAAGAAAGTAGCGGTGTTAGAAGAATCTAGACCGAATTACGTTGCAAGTGCTACGAGCAATCGATTTCACCTTCCTTCGTGCCGGTACGCACAGCGAGTACTACCAGAGAACCGTGTTTCTCTCGCTAGCAGAGAGGAAGCTATCATTCAAGGTTATAGCGCTTGCGAGGTCTGCAAACCGTAAAACCTTGATTCTAGGAGTCCAGAATTGCCTGACTACATCACCACCGAAGAAGCCGCCGAGATCCTAGGTCTTGTAGATGATGCCCGACGACTTCATCCCCACTGACTGGCTCACCACCGCCGAAGCGGCGGAGGGGGCTGGTGGAGAGGGCGAGGAGCGGGGGTAACAGCACTCTGGTGACGTGACGAAGCCAAAAGCAAATGCTCAGCTACAGGGAATCTTCACAGGAGGAACGGCGATGGCCAAGTTCACTACTATAGACCTTTCGGCCCATTTCGCGGCAAGCGCGACCGGCGGCGCAGCCGCATGGCATCCAGACATCGTGGAGGCGTTGAAAACGCTGCCGTCCGGCCAGCAGGCCTTCTGGGGCATCCCCTTTGCCCTGGGCGCGGAGGAGGAGGATGGCGGGCGCTGGCTGGTCCTCGACCGAGAGCCAGAGGTGGTCGAGGTGGCGGCGCAGGCGCGCTACGTGGTCGTGGCGCACTTTAGCAACCTCTCCCCCCTTCCCGCGATCCCCGACGCGCTGAAATTGGCCGTGCTGAGGGTCATCCCGCAGCCGGGCGAGCACCTGGCCGATTACGTGCTGGTCTACGCGGACGGTTCCGAGCACCGCCAGCCGATCCGCCGCCGCTTCGAGGTCAACGAGGCGGTGACCAACTGGGGCCAGGAGGCCTTTGCCGCCCGGCCGCACCGGCAACACATTCCGCTCGATTTCCGCGGCCCCATCCCACCGGGCGCCTGGGGAGGGTTTCAGACGGGGGTCGGTTCGTCGAGTCACGAGCCGGCCAGCTACTGGCTGTACGCGCTGGAGAACCCTCATCCCGATCAGGTGATCCGCGCCATCCGCCTGGAGCCGACCGGCGCCGATTGCCTGGCCGTAGCCGCCATCACGCTGTACGAGGGTCAGGAGCATCCCCTGCGCCGGCGCCGGCTGGAGTCGCTGCGCGTCACGCTGCCGGCTGAGATGACGCTGGACGGCGTGGAGACGGCGGTGGACCTGGGGACCATCGCCCGCAAGTACGCCGTGCCCGCCTTCGTGCCGGAGGAATGGCTGGGCGCGCCGGTGGCCGGCTGGGGCGAGGAGCCGACCCCGCTGGAGCCGACCCGCCAGGTGATCCTCGACGTGACCGCCAGCGCCGACGCCACCCTGCAGGTGGCCGACCGGGCGGTGGTCCTGGCGCAGGCATTCCAGGACGGCGTTGCTCGGAGCGACGACGGGCAGGTGCAGATCGAGCTGCTCACGCCGCGCAAGACGTGGGTGCACGTGACGGTCGAGGACGGTTCCACCGGGCGGCCGACGCCGGTCCGCGCCCACTTCCGCGCTCCGGATGGCCGCTACCTGCCTCCTTACGGCCACCGCCACGAGGTCAACGACCAATGGTTCGAGGACTATGGCGCCGATCTGAAGCTGGGCCACACCCAGTACGCCTACGTGGACGGCACGTTCCAGATCGAGCTGCCGGTGGGCGAGGTGTACGTGGAGCTGTCCAAGGGGTTCGAGTACCAGCCGCTGCGCCAGCAGGTGACGATCGCGCCGGGCCAACGCGAGCTAAAGCTGCGCATCGAGCGGCCGCTCAACCTGCGCGCCGCCGGCTGGGTCACCGCCGACACCCACGTCCACTTCATCTCGCCGCAGACGGCCTGGCTGGAGGCCCAGGGCGAGGGCGTGAACCTGGTCAACCTGCTGGCCTCGCAGTGGGGCGACCTGTTCACCAACGTCGGCGACCTGACCGGCGATCTCTCCGGCGTCAGCCGGGATGACACGCTGATCTGGGTGGGGACGGAGAACCGCCAGCACCTGCTGGGCCACATGAGCCTGCTGGGGGCCAAGGGCAGCCCGGTGTTCCCCATGTGCGCCAACGGCCCCGACGAAAGCTACCTGGGCGATCCGGCCTGGGCCGGCCTGTCCGAGTGGGCCGATCGCTGCCGTGAGCAGGAAGGGCTGGTGGTCATCCCTCACTTCCCCTGGCCATACGCTGAGGTGGTGGCCGACCTGATCCTGGACAAGGTGGACGGCATAGAGCTCTCCGCCTTCGGCCCTCAGATAGACACCCTGGATTCCATGCAGACGCAGGAGTGGTATCGCTTCTTGAACTGCGGCTATCGCGTGGCCACGGTGGGCGGCACCGACAAGATGTGGGCCGGCATGCCCGTCGGCGGGGTGCGCACCTACGCCGACCTGCGCGGCGAGGAATTCACCTTCGAGAACTGGGCCAGGGCGGTGCGCGCCGGGCGGACGTTCACCACGACTGGTCCCATCGTAGGGCTGACGGTCGAGGGCAAGGTGGTTGGGGACGAGATCCGCCTGCCGGCCGGGGGCGGCACGCTGGGCGTCGAGGCGCGGGCCGAGTCGGTTTTGCCATTCCACACGCTGGAAATCGTGGTCAACGGCCGGCCAGTCGCCGCAGAGACGTGCGAGCCAGGGGCGCGGCAGCTTACAGTGAAGGCCAATCTGCGCCTGGACGGCAGCGCGTGGTTGGCGGCCCGCTGCGTCGGCCAACACACGCTGTGGCTGGGCCGGCCGACCCTGCTTGGAGCCCACACGTCGCCGGTATACGTGGTCGCGGGCGATGAGGTGCAGTTCAGCCCGTCCGATGCCACCTTCATGATGACCATGCTGGACGGCGGCATGACCTGGCTGGACACCCTCTCTATCCCCGCCGACGCGGAACGGCAGGCCAGGATCAGGGCCGTTTTCCAGCAAGCCAAGGACGCGCTGCACCAAAGGCTGCATGCGGCCGGCTACGGCCACGGTCACTGAGCGATGCGGTCATCCCGGCGCCGACTGGTGAATCTCTGAATAGGTGTTGGCTTCGGTGCAGCACCTGGTTGGGTGCTGCAAGGGGGTACGGATTTGCTGTATTATATCGGTGCTAGGTGATGAACCCTCAACTTGCTCCATCGAAAGGTCGCCGTGAATTAAGGCTTCCGCGATGGGCAATTCCCATCGTCTGGGCAACCCTCGTACTGGTGATCCTAGTCGTTCTGCCGTGGGCTGTTTCCAAGCTTGGCCCTCGCTATGGTTGGTCTCAAGCACTACCCGCAACGTGGAACCTCACAGGACTCATTGCAGCCACCATAGGTCTCATGATGTACGTTTGGTGCCTCGTTTTCCATTTCAGGAGTTACCGCGATTCGGTACGTATTGGCTTCTCACCACCACACCTGGTAGTGACCGGTCCATACAGGTACTCTCGGAACCCTATGTACGTTGCAGGCCTGTTCGCCTGGATCGGATGGACGGTTTTCTACGGAAGCCCTGCGGTTTTCATCGGGCTAGTACTCCTATGGTCGTTGTTCACTTTTCGAGTTATCCCTAACGAGGAGCGCCAGCTCGAAGCGCTGTTTGGCGACGAATACCTCGAATACAAGAAATCAGTACCTCGATGGATCGGTCGGATCTGAAGCCATCGCTTACTGGTTTTTCGGCGGCCTCAGTTGGGATACCCGCCTATGGCTGGAAAGGGTGGTTTCAGCCGGTTTTGGTCATATATGGTGGTCAACTCGCAAATAGGCTGAGGTTGAGTAGTTACTCTTCGCCTTTCAATTCCTCTGATTTCTGACTGCGGAAGGCCGGCGTGGATCGACAGTCTACACGGGAAAGCACCAACAGCGAAGCGGCCATTCCTGAACCCTCACCTTCCCCTGCCATCCCGCGCCAACTGGATGCACTCCAGGCCCACTGGGACGAGGTGCTGGGTGAACGCGCTGCCCGACGTGTGCCGCATTCGACGCTGCGGTGCCAGGCCAGCGGCAATCGGCGTCGGTACCGCGCCTCCAACTGGGTCAGGGGAACCGTGGGCTGTGCTTGAAGGAATCGGCTAGGCCTGGTTTGCCTGATCGCTGGCTGGCAGAGTGAACGAGAAGGTGCTTCCCTGACCTACTTTGCTCTCCACCCCTACCTGTCCGCCCAGCTTTTCCACGATGCGCCGCACGATGGATAATCCCAGCCCATGTCCCTTGGCGCGCACCTGGTCGAGCCGTGTGAAGGGGGCGAAGAGGCGAGCCTGTTCCTCTGGTGTGAGACCGGGGCCGTTGTCA
>DAOUDX010000308.1:0-6473 GCA_034430835.1 Anaerolineae bacterium | reverse complement strand
GGGTGATCGGGAGCAGACCTTCCGTTTCTGGTGCGATCCGGGTATCGCTCTCCTCCACCCCGGCTACACACTCTGGGTGCGCGGCGACGAAAAGGACGGGGTTATTCACGCGACCTACATTGAGGCCTCTCCTACCGGCAAACGTCCCGATGACGCCGTCGAGGTCCGCGTCATCGAGATGTTGGGGCCAGACATGCGCACCGAGAGGGTGGGAGGCGAGAAGGTGATCATCCACACCACCGCGGACACCGAGTTTGTGATCCCAGGCGCGAGCCCCCGCCCCAAAGATGGTGCCTGGATGGACGTCGGCTGGCTGTTCAACCCCTACCGGGGCCTGCTGGGCCGGTGGGCAGGGTTCCACGACGACCGGCGTGGTGTGCTGCGTCTGGATTGGGGAACCTCGTGGAAACTGGCCGTCGGTCAGCCGGTCACGATGTTGATCGAGAGCCGGCTGGGCAATACGCTCTCGCTGATGACGTTGTCGATCGTCATCTCGCTCGTGATCGCTATCCCCATCGGGATCCTCTCGGCAGTGAGGCAGTACTCCAGGCTCGACTATGCCGTCACGACGTTTAGTTTCTTCGGCTCGTCGATGCCCGTCTTCTGGTTCGGGCTGATGATGATCCTGGTCTTTTCCTACAAGTTCAGAGAGTGGGGCCTGCCCTTTATGCCAGCCGGGGGCGTGGTTATGCCCCGCCGGGCCCCGGCAGGACAGGTCCTGGACTATCTGAACGCTGCCCCTGGCGGGCTGGTAGACCGGCTTGTGCACATAGTGATGCCTGCGATTGTGTTGAGCCTTTTCTACATGGCGAACTGGAGCCGCTTCACACGCTCTTCGATGTTGGAGGTGCTGCGGCAGGATTACGTGCGCACTGCGCGGGCGAAGGGCCTGCGCGAGCGCATCGTGCTCGGCAGACACGCATTACGCAATGCGGTCATCCCGCTGATTACCGTCATAGCCCTCCAGCTTCCCGGCGTCTTTGGAGGGGCCACCATCACCGAAACCGTATTCAGTTACCACGGCATCGGACGGCTGTACTACAACGCGCTGTTACAGGACGACTGGCCGGTGGTGATGATGATCCTGCTGATTACCGCGATCCTGGTCGTGGTGTCGATCCTGTTGAGCGACATCCTGTACATGATCGTCGATCCGCGCATCCGCCTGGAGTAGTTTCCGGCGCGAAGCAGTCTGCGACGCGCACCTCCCGCCTGCCTAGGCCAAGCCCGGATGATTCGCCAGGTTCCCACGCCAAAAAGGGGCGGGTGGCGAGTGAAGGAGACAATGGAGCATGAGTATCGCCGAGTTAGAAGCCGAAACCCTTTTGACGGAAAAGCCCGAGGGGTATTTTGCGATCGTGTGGCGCCGCTTTCGCCGTCACAAACTCGCACTGGCGGGTGTGGCATTGATCATCCTGTTCGTCCTGGCCGCCGTGTTCGCTCCCCTCATTGCCTCCTACGATCCTCTCAAGCCGGACATGTCCACTCGAAACGCCACTTTCTCGCTGGAACACTTGATGGGCACGGATCAGATCGGGCGGGATGTCTTCTCCCGACTGCTTTACGCAGGGCGCATCTCGCTGACCATCTCCTTCACGGTGGTCCTCCTGATAGAGACCACCGGTGCGTTCATCGGCGCCATCTCCGGTTATTATGGCGGTTGGGTGGATACGCTCATCCAGCGTGTCACGGAGTTTATGCTCACACTGCCTGTTTTGCCTCTGCTGCTCGTCCTCTCGGCCATCCTGCGCGGTGTCCGTATTCCATGGTTGCCTGCGGAGTGGAGCAGCACCGTGATCGTCATCATCGTGCTATCAGTCCTCGGCTGGATGACGCCGTGCCGGCTGGTACGGGCTATGGTGCTCTCGCTGCGGGAGCGCGAGTTCACCGAGGCATCCAGGGCCCTGGGGATGTCTGACCTGAACATCATCCTGCGCCACATGCTCCCCAATGCCCTGCCCCCCCTGATCGTGGACGCGACGCTGAATCTGGGGGGAATGATTATCTACGAATCAGCCTTGAGCTTTCTCGGGCTGGGCGTTCAGATACCGGTCGCCACGTGGGGGAACATGCTCAACGAGTATCAGCAGGATATGTGGACGCAGCCGCTGAAGGTTTTCTCCCCTGGATTAGCCATCTTCCTGACCACGCTTTCGTTCAACTACGTCGGGGACGGGCTCCGCGACGCCCTGGATCCGCGCTTGAAGATGTAGGTGGTGTATCGGTTGTCGGAGGATCTGCACATTGGAAACTCAGAGAAACGAAAAAATACTAGAAGTCCGAGGCCTCAAGACGTACTTTTATACCGAAGACGGCATCGTCAAAGCCGTGGACGGCGTCGATCTGGAGGTGAAACGGGGCGAGGTGCTGGGTTTGGTGGGGGAGTCGGGCTGTGGAAAGAGCGTGACATCCCTATCCATCATGCGGTTGGTGGGCATACCCGGCGAGATCGAGGCCGGTGAGATCTGGTTCGACGGCCAGAATCTGCTGACAATGGATGAGTCCAAGATAGCCCAATTGCGCGGCAGCCGTATCTCCATGATCTTTCAGCAACCTGTTAGCTGCCTCAACCCAGTGTTCCGCGCGGGCGAGCAGGTCGCAGAAGTACTGGAGGTTCACGAGGGCCTGGGTAAACAAGCCGCCTGGGATCGGGCAGTGGATTTGCTGCGCGTAGTCGGCATTCCGGAGCCGGAAAAGCGGGCCCGCTCGTTTCCCCACGAGCTCTCGGGCGGCATGGCGCAGCGGGTCATGATCGCCATGGCACTTGCCTGCTCCCCACAACTGCTCATCGCCGATGAACCCACCACCGCGCTAGACGTGACGATCCAGGCGCAGATTCTGGACCTGATGCGTGACCTGCGCAGCAAACTCGATACCTCCATCATCCTCATCACCCACGACATGGGTGTGATCGCAGAAATGGCAGAGCGGGTGGCGGTGATGTACGCCGGGCGCATCGTCGAACAGACGGACGTGAATACTCTCTTCGAGGAACCGCTGCACCCCTATGCGCGAAGCCTGCTGGCCTCGATACCCGTCCTGGGCATCGTCCAGGAGCGCCTGGAAGTGATCAAAGGGACCGTGCCAAATCTGGTCGATCTGCCGCCGGGGTGCAAGTTCGCACCCCGCTGCGAGGCACGGATCGAACATGGGCTGACCCGCTGCACAGAGGAAGAGCCTGAGCTGACTGCCGTCAAGCATGATCATGTGGTGCGCTGCTGGTTGTACAGTTAGGCTTGGTGAGCTGTTTGGAAGGAGAATGCATGGAACAGTCAAGTGCATCGACGACAGACAATCGCAATGGGAACATGCTCATTGTCAAGGACTTGGTAAAGCACTTTCCTATCAGGAGCGGCATCCTGCAGCGCGTTCAAGCCCACGTGCGAGCTGTAGATGGGATCAGCTTCGCGGTCAAGCGTGGGGAGACACTGGGGCTCGTGGGCGAGTCCGGCTGTGGAAAGACTACTGCCGGCCGGACGATCCTGCGCCTGATCCCGGCCACCAGCGGTCAAGTCACCTTCGAGGGCCGCGATGTCTTCAGCCTGGGAAGACGTGGCTTGAAACAACTGCGACGCGATATGCAGATCATCTTCCAGGACCCCTTTTCCTCCCTCGATCCCCGCATGCCCATCGGCGAGTCTATCTCCGAGGGATTGAGCGTTCACAGCCTGGGTAATTCCAAGGAGCGGTACGAGGCAGTGCTCGAAGCACTGAACGAAGTCCAGTTGCGGCCCGACCACGCGCGCCGCTACCCGCACGAATTCTCAGGCGGACAGCGGCAGCGCGTCGGCATTGCCCGTGCGCTCGTCCTGCGCCCCAAATTCATTGTGTGCGACGAGCCGGTTTCCGCGCTGGACGTCTCCGTGCAGTCGCAGGTATTGAACATCCTGATGGACCTGCAAGAGGAGCACGGGCTGACGTATCTGTTCATCGCTCACAACCTCAGCGTGGTGGAACACATCTCCGACCGCGTGGCCGTGATGTACCTGGGCAAGATCGTCGAACTGGCCGATCGCGAAGAGCTCTACAGGAACCCGCTGCACCCATACACCAAGGCCCTGATGTCGGCCATCCCCATCCCGGATCCAAAGGCGAAGCGGGAGAGAATCATACTGGAGGGCGACGTGCCCAGCCCGGTCGATCCCCCCCCTGGCTGTAGGTTCCATACACGGTGTGCGCTGGCAGGCGAGCAGTGCAAACTGGAAGAGCCAGCGTTCGTGGATCAGGGTGGCGACCACTACGTTGCCTGTTGGAAAGTGTGATCCCTGCCAATGGCACGCCATTTGTGCGCCGCCGCGCGGACAGTCGGTGACTGACTGGTTCGGCGAACTGGAGGAGTAGGTGTGAGAAAAAAGCCCGCCCTGCTACCACTGGTACTTACCGCACTGTTCGTGATTCTATTCATCGTATGGAGCATGACAGCGATCATGGTCAATGACGCGCTGTGGTTCCTGCCTGTTTTCTCCACGGATGCCTCTTTCATCGATCTCTATTGGGACGGCGAACACGTGCGCGTGGAGCCAGGCTCCGACGGGTACACCTTGCTGAACGAGGCTCTCCAAGAGGACCTACCTCACGTCCTTGCCTACCCCAATACGGCGGGCCTCTCCGACACGACGCTGGAGGAGCTTCGGATGGAGGGAAGGCTGGTAGAAGCTCACTATGCAGAACCCGTTCGTGTGCACAGCTGGTATGCGTTCGGCCCATCGAAAGTGTTCTACATCCCGCTGAGCGGCCATCACGGGCCACGGAACCGCGTGTTCAACAGAGGGCGTGGTGCTCCGTTGGAGCTACGGAGCATAGACACCATTATGCTGGCGGCTGAGAAAGTCAGCCAGCAGGAAGGTCTGGGAGAGCCGTGAGCGTGTTTCTGTGACTGATGAGTCAGGTGTGGAGAGGGTGCTCCACGCCTTATTCTTGTTGGCATTGCAGTAAGCAAAGAGGTTTCCTCCTGTGACTCGGTTTGTTCTGCGGCGCCTTGCAATCATTCCAATCGTCCTGCTGCTGGTAAACCTCCTCGGGTTTGCCTACGCCCACATTTTCCTGCCGGTTCGTGCCTCGCGGATTCCGTACCTGGCCGCGCAGTCGGGCCACGAGCCACTCCCGCAGGCATACGCCGCTTATCTCCAGAGCGCTCTTCGGTTGGAATTCGGCACGATACCCGGCGAAGAAGAAACCATCGCGAGTGCCATCGCGGGCGCGTCTGTGACCAGCCTGGGGCTGGTGGCGGTGGCATTGACGCTCAGTGTGGCCGCAGGCCTGACGCTGGGACTGCGGGCCGTCCGGTCAGAGGAAAAAGCCACCTCTCGGTGGCTGACGTTTCTCTCCACACTCGGACTGTCCATGCCGAGCTTTTACATCGGCAGCCTGCTGATCACGGCGGTGTTCTTTTACGCGCTAACGCGAAACACTGGCACCCCTTTCCCCATGCAGGGCTTTGGCTGGGATGAGCACCTGGTGCTACCGACCCTGGCCTTGATGGCGCGGCCCACCGTACAGATCGCCCAGATGACTGCCGGCCTAGTAGAAAGAGAGCTCGGCAAGCGGTACGTTCTCACAGCGCGCAGCATCGGTCAATCCTGGAGCACGATTCGCCGGCGGCACGTGCTGCGCAATGTCCTCGCGCCAGTGGTTCTCACGGTCGCCGGTTCGGCCCGCCTGCTGCTGGGCGAGCTGATCCTCGTCGAGTGGCTGTTCAACTGGCCCGGCCTGGGGCAATTGTTCGCTCTGGCCCTGGTCCCGGGACGGACGAGCCGGTCGATGGGCTCGCCGTTGTTTCTCAATCCGCCGGTCGTGGCTACCGTGCTGACGGTCTTTGCTGCGCTCTTCCTCGTGATGGATCTCGTGTCTGACATCCTCGTGCAAGTTTTCGATCCAAGACAACGTGCCACGGAGGAGGAAGGGACTGGCAGCGCGGATACGATGGCACTCAGCTCCAAGCCAAGCCGAAGAAACTGGGCACTTATTCTGGGGGGGGCGATCGTCTTCCTTACTATCGTGCTTTCCATCGTCGGACCAGACTTGGCACGGTGGGATCCATTGGAGGAGCACACCATCATCCGGGTTGATGACGGGTGGGAGGTGGCTCCCTTCCCTGCTTTCACCGTCCCCGGCTTTCCGCTCGGTTCGGACTCTCGTGGTCGAGATCTTATGAGTCGCTTGCTCTGGGCAGTGCGCCCAACGGTAATTCTGGTCGCCATCGTCGCCCTCGTGCGTTTGGTCTTGGGGACCCTGGTTGGTTTGGTGGCCGGTTGGTCCAGCGGTTGGCCGGGGCATCTATTAGACTCCGTGATCTCTGGAGCGCTCTCTATGCCCGCTCTGATGGTTGCGCTAGTCACGATCACTGCGGTGGGCATAGAGTATGGATTGGCGGCTTTCCTCATTGGCCTGTCTGCGAACGGATGGGCAGAGACTGCCAGGATGGTTCGAGAGCGGACGCATCTGGTCAGAGGTCAGCAATATGTCGAAGCGGC
>DAOUDX010000307.1:0-16082 GCA_034430835.1 Anaerolineae bacterium | reverse complement strand
GACCGCCGCCAATCGGCAGCCGTTCCAGCTCATCGTCATCCACACGGCCAGTAGAGAGGAGGAGTTGAAGCGCATCTACGGCAGGGAATGGTTCGTGCAACCACCGCTCGTCATCGGTATCTGCGGCGTGCCGAGCCTGGCGTGGAGCCGCACGGATGGGATGAACTATCACGTGGTAGACGTCGCTATCGCGATGGACCACCTGATCCTGGCCGCCGCCGACACGGGCCTGGGCACGTGCTGGATCGGCGCCTTCGACCCCGATGCTGCCCGGCAGGTGCTGGGCCTGCCCGACTCAGCGGAACCTATCGCCTTCACGCCGCTGGGCTATCCGGCAGACGAGCCCAAGCCGAAGAAGCGCAAACCGCTCTCCGAATTGGTGCGCTACGAGAACTGGTAGCCCGGATGTTTGCCCTCTGCCCCGAAGACGTCGGCGTCATCCTGACCTACCGCTGCCACAGCGGCTGCGCGCACTGCCTCTACAACTGCAGGCCGCGCTGGGAGAATGAAGCAATGTCACCCAAGATGCTGTGCCGGGCGCTGGAGGCGCTCGCCGCCTGACCGCAGTGACCCCAAGTGCACCTCACTGGCGGCGAGCCGAAAGGCGCCTCGGAAGTTGGGCCAGCTTCCAGGCAGTCAACTTTGGATCGGTACTAGCCCTGGACGATGAACTGCCCTGCCAGTACATTCGCAGGTTGAGGGCCGATTTCCAGGTCAGGTTGTTGGCCTCCAACCCAAACCTTGAACTCGCCCGGTTCCAGCACCCATTCTCCATCCTCATCGGCAAAGGACATTTGCTCGGCGGTGAGGGTGAACTCGACGGTCTGTTTTTCGCCGGGAGCCAGGCGAATGCGGGTAAAGCCCTGCAACTGGAGCAGGGGCACGGGCAGCGAGGCTTCCACATCCTTCAGGTAAAGCTGCACCACCTCGTCGCCCAGGTGTTGACCGGAGTTTTCGACTTCCACCTGGATGGAGACAGGGTCGCCTGCCTTTACACTCTCCGGGACGATTTGCAGGTTGCGGTACGTGAAGATAGTATAGCTCAGCCCAAAACCAAACGGGTAGAGCGGCTGGCCTGTGAAGTAGCGATAGGTGCGGTTTTCCATGCTGTAGTCGTCGAAGGCAGGCAGGTCCGAGGCGGATTGATAGAAGGTGACCGGCAGGCGGCCGCCCGGGTTGGTCAGGCCAAAGATTGCCTCGGCTACGGCGGTGCCGCCTGCCTGACCGGGGTACCAGGCTTCCAGAATGGCCGGAATGTGCTCGTCGGCCCAATTGATGGAAACGGCGCTGCCGTTCATCAGCACCAAGATGACGGGTGTTCCGGTTTCGTAAACGGCCAGCAGAAGTTGTTCCTGAACGGGCGGCAAGTCCAGGGTCATGCGGTCGCCTCGGCTGCGCACGCCCGGTGGGTTGCCTTCTTGCTGACCTTCTTCACCCTCCAATTGTTGCGAGAGGCCCATCACCAAAACTGCCACCTGAGACTTTTCGGCTGCCTGAATAGCTTCTTCGAACCCATCCTGGGAACCGCCGACGATCTTGCAGCCTTGGGCGTAGTTGACTTCGGTTTCAGGAGAGACCAGAGCCTGGATACCCGCCAGCACAGAGACCGGTTCGGCAGGCGTGCCCATGTAATTGCCGGTCAACACCAGGGTTTCGTCAGCGTTTGGACCGATGACGGCAATCGATTTGATGTCACTTATATCCAGTGGCAACAGGTTGCCCTGGTTCTTGAGCAGGACGAGCGACTGACGAGCCACTTCCAAAGCCAACTCGCGATGCTCCGGGGAATCGACCACGCTGAACGGGATTTGTGCGTAGGGCACTTGATCGGGAGGGTCGAACATCCCCAGACGGAAGCGGGCCATGAACAGCCGCTTGACCGAGCGATCCAGGTCCTCTTCGGTCAACAGGCCCTGCTCGACAGCTTCTCCAAGCCGTCCATAGTGGCAAGGAATGCCATAGGTACGGCCACATTCCAGATCGCAGCCAGTCTTGACGGCCAAGGCAGCGGCCTCGGTGGCGGAGTCTGCCAGGCGATGGCCGCTGTAGATATCTTCGATCGCCCCGCAATCGGCGACGACGTACCCTTGAAACCCCCATTCGTCACGTAGGATCTTTTGTAGCAAAGTGGGGCTGGCACAGCAGGCTTCGCCGTTCACCCGGTTGTAGGCCCCCATGATGGAATAAGCCTTCCCCTCCACAATGCAGGCCTTGAAGGCCGGCAGATAGGTCATGTGCAAATCGCGCTGAGAGACCTTGGCGTCGAAGCGGTGGCGCTGATTCTCGGGACCGCTGTGGACGGCAAAGTGCTTGGGAGTGGCAACGGTTTTTAGGTACTGTGGGTCCGTGCCCTGCATTCCCTGGACGAAGTTGACCGCCAGCCGCGAGGTGAGGTAGGGGTCTTCGCCATATGTCTCCTGACCGCGACCCCAGCGAGGATCACGGAAGATGTTGACGTTGGGACTCCAGAAGGTCAGGCCAGTGTATAGGTCACGCACACCGTTGCGAACGGCTTCGTGGTGCTTGGCGCGCCCCTCGTCAGAGATCGCTTCGGCCATGCGGTAGATCAGTTCGGGATTCCAGGTGCTGGCCAGGCCGATGGCCTGCGGGAAGACGGTGGCAATGCCGGCGCGGGCCACGCCGTGCAGCGCCTCGTTCCACCAGTTATACTGAGGAATGCCCAGACGCTCGATAGCTGGCGCCTCGCTGCCCATTTGCAGGGCCTTTTCTTCAGTGGTCATCTGCCTGACCAACTCGTCTACTCGCTTCTCGATGGAGGGGGAGGGGGCAGGGGTAGCATTGGGGTCGACTGGCTGGTCCGATGTCGGGCTGGGCGTAGTGGTGGGGCGAGGCTGGCTGCAGTTGCAGCCTGCAATCGTCAGGCCGATGGTGGCAAGTAATGCCTTTAAAAGCTTGCGACGAGAGATAAATGTGGAAAGCAGGTTTTGTCTCATGATCTCCTATCCTGGACTAGATTTCGGCCACCGCTCCTTTCTGTTCATCAAGGCCGCGAGCATGTTAGCACATTCCCCCAGTCGAGGCAAATGAGTGCTCCTCCTTCTTGCGTCTTTGCCTTTGGCACAAACGCCTGTTTGGGCATGCAGTCAGCAGTAACCTCCAAGAACCGGACGTGTTTGGCAAGGAAACTCTTGACAAACTGCGGGTTTTCCGGTACAATCTGTTAGCGCTAACGTTAGCGCTAACGTTAGCGCTAACGCAATCGCTGACGGAGAGTGTCGATGACAGGGCGAGTAACCATGGCGCATGTTGCCCGTGAGGCTGGAGTTTCGTTAATGACTGTCTCGCGGGTGATCAACGATAAGGAGGGGGTTAGCCAGCCTACCCGGGAGCGGATTCAAGCCATCGTCGAACGGCTGGGTTATCGACCTAGCGACATTGCCCGCGGCTTGGTCACCAAGCGCACGGGTACCCTTGGCCTGGTGATCCCCGACGTCGCCAACCCCTTTTTCTCCGAAGTAGCGCGTGGCGCAGAACACGTGGCTTACGATGAAGGCTACAACGTCTTTTTGTGCAATACTGGCGAAGATACACAGTGTGAGCTAGAGGTCCTCCACTCCCTGGAGGAAAAGCGGGTGGATGGTGTCTTGGTTTGCAGTTCCCGGCTTGACGATAGCGAGTTGGAGGAGGCGGTGGCCGGGCACCGCGCTGCCGTGCTGGTCAACCGCCGGCTGGAGAGCGACGATGTGGGTGCTGTGCTGGTCGACGACGGCTGGGGAGGGCGGATAGCTACCCAGCATCTGTTGCAGACTGGTCACGTGGCCATTGGTTTGCTCTCCGGGCCGCCAGCTTCCCGCAGTGGCCGTTGGCGGGCCGAGGGCCACCGCGCGGCGTTGGCTGATGCCGGGATACCATACAATCCCGACTGGACGCGCAGTTGCCTCCCGATGGTGGAGGGTGGGCGAGACGCTGCTCGCGAACTGCTGACTGCCGAACTTGATCTGACAGCTCTCTTTTGCTATAATGACTTGGTTGCCGTGGGGGCGTTGCAGGCGTGCGCAGAACTGGGACGCGCGGTCCCCGGCGACGTGGCAATCGTTGGCTTTGACGATATCCCGCTGGCTGCCCTCGTTGCTCCCCCATTGACGACCTGCCGTGTGCGCCGCTACGAGTTGGGATCCGAGGCCATGCGATTGCTGTTGGAAAAGATCAGTGGCGGCACGGGAGAAGTGTGCAAAGAGATCGTCTTGCAGCCGGAACTCATCGTGCGGTGCAGCGCTCCGCGAGGGGCGCATTGAATAGGCTGTGCAGGGAAGGAGGTGATGAGGGTCCAGAGATACTATATGCAGTTCAAAGGCGCACGCAGGTCACCAACCCCACTCAGCATAGAAACGCGATCTGCGTGCAAAGCGCGTGTGGGTACAACACACCCCACACAAATGGCAGTTTGCCACGCCATTGCGAAAAGTCAAGCTTAGACATCAAGGAGGAAAGCGAATGAGCAGCAAAAGAATAAGCCGGCGCGATTTTCTGCGCTTGAGCGCCCTGACGGCAGCGGGAGCGGCATTGGCCGGATGCTGTCCAACGCCTACAGCGACATCGACGCCCGAAAAAGTGGTAGAGACAAAAATCGTCGAGGCAACAGTACCAGTCACCGTTCCGCCGCCTTCCGAGTTCAGCCGGGCCCCCATGTTGGAAGGTATGGGACTCCCGCCCGTGGAACAGTGCATTTCCGACAATCCGATGATGGTCCTGCCCGTCAAGTCGCTGGGGGAGTACGGGGGCACCTGGCACCGGGCCTTCCTCGGCATCGCGGACTTTCACGCCCTTGGGCGCCTCATCTACGAGGCCGTGCTGCGCTGGCCGCGCGATCCCAAAGATCCGGTCCAGCCAGGTTTGGCCGAAAGCTGGGAGTGGTCGGATGATGGCTTGGAACTGACCCTCTACTTCCGCAAGGGACTCAAGTGGTCCGACGGCGCGCCCTTCACCGTGGACGACGTCATCTTCTGGTGGGAGGACATCGAGAACGACGAAAACATCACGGCCTCTCTGCATATCGAATGGGTGGTCGATGGACAGCCGATGGAACTGGAGAAGGTAGACGACACCACCATCACGCTCAAGTTCGCCGGGCCTAACGGCTTGGCCGAGACGACCGGGTTGGCCTTCCATGGCTGCCAGTGGCCGCTGGGCTTTGAGCGCTTCGGCTTCTTTGCCCCCAGGCACTACCTGGAGGAGTTCCATCCCAAGTACAACACGGACGCGACCTACGAGCAGTTTGAGGAGAAGGCGTTCAACTTCAACACCGAGCTTCCGGTGATGTATGCCTGGAAGGTCGCGCAGTGGGAGGCTGGAGCCACCGAAATGGTCGCCGAGCGCAACCCCTACTACTGGAAGGTGGATCCAGTGGGCAAGCAGCTCCCCTACATCGATCGGATTCACTACACCCTGGTCGAGAGCGGCGACGCCCTCAACCTGATGGCCATCGCGGGCGACCTGGACATGCAGCACCGCCGCATCAGCTTTGGCCAGTACACCGTCTACCAGGAGAACGCGGAGGCAGGCAACTACCACCTGCTTATCTGGCCCACGGCACAGGCCTCCACGATCACCCTCTTCCCCAACCAGAGCTACCCCGATGCCAAGTATCGCGAACTGCTGCAGAACATCAAATTCCGCCAGGCCCTGTCGCTGGCCATAGACCGCGACGCGATCAACGAGGTCTCCTTCCTGGGTCAGGCCATTCCGCGCAACACCACCGTCGTGCGCGACTCGCCTCTGTTCCAGGCAGACATCGAGGAATACTATGCCGAGTACGATCCCGCGGCAGCGGAGGTGTTGCTGGAAGAGATCGGGTTGGTGAAATCCGGTGGCTTCTACAACTTCCCAGACGGCTCGCCGGTGGAGTTGATCATCGAGGGCACTGACGCTGTCTCTGGCGCCAGCCTGGATGCTCTGGAACTGGTAACCCAGAACTGGAACGACGCCGGTCTCAAGACCGTTCTGGAGACCATGTCGCGCGACATCTACTGGCCCAGGGCCAACAGCAACGAGGTCATGATCGCCACCTGGGAGACGGACCGCGGCCTGGTACCGATGGTAGACCCGATCTACCAGTTCCCCTTTGACGAGCGCTCCTGGATGGGGCCAGCCTATGGCACCTGGTACAAGTCTGGCGGCGAGCTAGGCGAGGAGCCGATACCTCTCTTCAAGGAGGTGCAGGACCTCTACGACCAATACAAGGCTACTGTGGATTCGGACGACCAGCTCGTAATCGGCAAGCAGATCGTCCGGAAAGCCACCGAAGGCTTGTTCTGCATCGGCACGGTGGGCCAGCCGCCTGCTCTTACCGTGGTCAAGAACAACTTCTACAACGTCATGGAGAAGCACACCTCTGACTGGATCGTCTTCACACCGGGCACCATGGACCCGCCCCAGTTCTGGATGAAGGAGGAGGCATAGGTGTTGCACAGGACCGATGCCTTTGCTGTAGAAAAGCGAGTATAGTATAATAGGCAGTAGGCGGAGGTAATACTGGGCGAGGAGGGATCGCGACAGGGATTCCTCCTCGCTCCAAATGGCATGTTTCCGGTATGGTGTTGAGGAGTACCTGCATATGTTAGCCTATGTCGGGAGACGCATTCTGGGAATGATTCCCACGCTCTTTGTCGTGTCTTTTGTCACTTTCATTATCATCCAGTTGCCGCCAGGCGACTTTTTCACTACGCGGGCGATCGAGATAGCCTTGAGTGGCGGTGGGCAGGACAAAGAAACAGTCTTGAGGATGCAGGAGCGATATGGCCTGGATCGGCCGTGGTATGTTCAGTACCTGAAGTGGGTTTCAGGTTTCCCTCGCGGTGACTTTGGGTATTCTCTTGAATGGAACAGCCCAGTCCTGCCCATCGTGCTCGGACGAATGGGCTACACCATCCAGGTGGGTGGGCTGTCGCTGCTTTTCATGATGGGCGTCGCCATTCCCATTGGCGTCTATTCGGCCACGCATCAGTATTCCTTCGGCGATCATGCGCTGTCGCTGCTGGGATTCCTGGGGCTATCGCTGCCCGGCTTCCTGTTGGCGTTGCTGTGGATGTTCTTTGGCATTATCGTTCTACGCATTCCTGTCGGAGGAGATATGTCCCTGAAGATGGCAGAGCAGCCCTGGAGCCTGGCCAAGTTACTGGACTATCTGAATCACCTCTGGCCACCAGCGGTCATTCTTGGCCTCGCAAGCACAGCCCAACTTCAGCGCATCATGCGAGGCAACCTGCTGGATGTGATGGGGCAGCAATACATCACCACCGCGCGGGCGAAAGGGCTCAAGGAACGAAAGGTGGTCAACAAATATGGCGTGCGGGTAGCCATCAATCCTTTGATCAGCGTGATGGCCATGGAAGTTCCCAAGATCGTTTCAGAATCTACCATCGTGGGCATCGTCATGTCGGTCCCGACCACCGGTCCTCTTCTGCTGCGCGCTTTGCTCACTCAGGATATGTACCTGGCCGGGACCTTCTTGCTCTTTATGACCCTGCTGTTGATGGTATCCAATCTCCTGGCCGATATCGCCCTCGCGTGGGCTGACCCAAGGATCGTGTACACATGACCGATATACCAGCCAAGTCGGAGGAGCTGTTCAAACTATACGAGGGGCTGGGCGACACAGGCGAGGACCTGGAACCGGAAGACCTGGCCGGTCAGAAATCCCTTGAGGCCATCTACGCTGCCTCGCAATGGCAGCTGATCTGGCGAAAGTTCATTCGCAACAAAGTGGCCATCGTGGGCGGAATCGTGATCCTGCTCTACTACCTGGGTGGGCTCTTCGCCGGCTTTGTGGCCCCATACACCCTCTCCACACGGTTCATCAAGTACATCCACATGCCCCCTCAGCGTGTTCGCTTCTTCAACGACGGAAAGTTGCAGCCGTTTGTCTGCGAACCTGATTTGACCATTGACGAGAACTTGCGCAAGTTTTATGAGCCGAACTGCGACAAGAGAATCCCTCTCGAGTTCTTCTCCCACGGCGAACCCTACAAGCTTCTTGGATTGATCGACACCGACGTGCACCTGTTCCTGGCGCCGGGCGGAATCGTCTCGTTGTTGGGCACTGACCGACAGGGGCGCGACATGTTCTCCCGCGTCCTCTACGGAAGCCAGGTCTCGCTGACCATCGGGCTGCTGGGCGTGGCCTTCAGTTTGGTCTTTGGATCGGTGCTGGGCGTCGCCTCAGGTTACTATGGCGGTTGGATTGACGAACTCATACAGCGGTCGATCGAGTTGGTCCGCTCCTTCCCCGCGATTCCCCTGTGGATGGCCTTGTCGGCCGCAGTGCCCCCTCACTGGCCGCCCCTGAGGACCTACTTCGCTGTGACCCTCATCCTGTCCGTAATCGGGTGGACCTGGTTGGCCCGTCAACTGCGGGGGAAGGTGCTGTCCTTGCGCAACGAAGACTTTGTCCTGGCGGCGAAGCTTGCCGGGGCGAGTGATGCGCGGATCATCTTCAGGCATCTTATCCCGGCGACCCTTAGCCACATTATCGTCGTCTCGACGCTGGCCATGCCGTCCATGATCCTGGCGGAGACCGCGTTGAGCTTTCTGGGACTGGGACTCCGCCCGCCGATCACCAGTTGGGGCGTGCTTCTCAAGGAAGTGCAGAATATCCAGTCTATCGCGCTCTATCCGTGGGTGTTTACTCCAGCGCTTGCCATCGCCATCACGATCCTTGCCTTCAACTTCCTGGGCGACGGTTTACGTGACGCCTCTGATCCTTATACGGTGTAGATATGATGGTATCAGATAATCAGCGCTACATTGTTCAAGTCGAAGATCTGAAGACGTACTTCTACACCCTGGACGGGGTGGTCCGAGCGGTGGATGGTCTGTCCTTGGGGATTAGGCCCGGTGAGACGCTTGGCCTGGTCGGCGAGTCGGGATGTGGGAAGAGTGTGACGGCTTTTTCGATCCTCCGTCTGCTCCCCTTGAAGACGAGCCGCATCGTCCAGGGCAAGATCCTCTACGATCGGGGAGATGGCGATCCATCGATTGATCTGACCACCGTTGATCCGAACGGAGGTCTCATCCGCAGCATCCGGGGGAACGACATCGCCATGATCTTTCAGGAGCCGCTGACCTCCCTCTCGCCGGTGCACACGGTGGGGAACCAGGTCATCGAGGCTATCCAGTTGCATCGGAACCTCGACGACACGGCGGCCCGCCTGGAGGCCATCAGTTGGCTCAATATGGCCGGCATGGGGATCCGCGGGGCCAAGCAGATCATCGACGATTATCCTCACCATCTGTCCGGAGGACAGCGGCAGCGGGCGATGATCGCCATGGCGCTCTCCTGCAATCCGTCACTCCTCATTGCTGACGAGCCCACCACGGCCCTGGACGTCACCATCCAGGCGCAGATCCTGGAACTGATGAAAGCCCTCCAGAGCCAGTTCGGGATGGCGATTCTCATGATCACCCACAACCTGGGAGTGATCGCCGAGATGTGTGAGCGGGTGGCCGTGATGTACATGGGCAAGATCGTGGAGAGCGGCGAGGCGCGCACCATCTTTCACCGTCCGCTCCACCCGTACACGGTGGGCCTGATGCGCTCCATCCCACACCTGGGCCGCCGGGTGAAGGCCCGTTTGACACCCATTCCCGGCAGCGTCCCCGCCCCATACTCAGTGCCCACCGGCTGTGCCTTCCTGCCGCGCTGCCCCGTCCCCAAGATGGACGCCTGTAGTCAAGAGGAGACGCCGCTGATCGAGGTAGAGCCGGGCCATTACGTGCGTTGTCCGCTCTATCTGTAGCCAGATGAATCCCACAAGGGGCAATATGGAATCTAAAGCACCTATTCTATTAGAAGTAAAGAACCTAAAGAAGTACTTTCCCATTCAGCAGGGTTTCTTCCATCGGGTGGCTGGCCACGTCCGTGCTGTGGATGGGGTGAACTTTTTCATCCGCGAGGGGGAGACGTTGGGTCTGGTGGGGGAGTCAGGCTGTGGCAAGACGACCACCGGCCGGTGCATCCTGCGCGCCTACAAACCGACCGCAGGCACGGTCTGGTTTCGCAAGAACGGGGAAATGGTGAACGTCTTTGAGGTTCCCACGAAGGAGATGAAGGCGCTGCGGCGCGAGATGCAGATTATTTTCCAGGACCCGTTCTCCTCGCTCAATCCGAGGATGACGGTAATGGACATCGTCAGCGAGCCATTGCGCATCCACGGGATCGCGAAGGGCGCGGAGCTCAAGTCACAGGTCAGGGAGCTGCTCGAGGCCGTGGGCCTCAAAACACAGCACATGAACCGCTATCCGTATGCCTTCAGCGGCGGGCAGCGGCAGCGCATCGGCGTCGCACGCGCGCTGGCCCTGCGCCCCAAGCTCATCGTGTGCGACGAGCCGGTCTCGGCCCTGGACGTTTCCGTTCAGGCCCAGACGCTCAACCTGCTTGAGGATCTGCAAAAAGAATTCGGACTGACCTACCTCTTTATTGCTCACGATCTGTCTGTAGTGGAACACATCAGCGACCGGGTAGCAGTCATGTACCTGGGCAACATCGTCGAGCTGGCCTCAGCGGAAGAACTCTACGCCGATCCCATGCATCCCTACACGGAGGCGCTCCTCTCGGCGGTTCCCCGCACTGACCCGGATCACGTGTCCCAGCGGATCATACTGGAGGGGGATGTTCCCAGCCCGGCCAATCCGCCTCCGGGTTGCAAGTTCCATCCCCGCTGCCGCTACATGCAGGAGATTTGCCAGGCCGAGATTCCCGAGTGGCGCGAGCTCAGCAGCGATCACTGGGTCGCCTGTCACCGGGCGGAGGAGTTGAGCCTGGCCGGCATCGACTATGGCTGATACCGAGCCACGGCTTGAGGGGATTGGAGAGCTTGAGCTCATCGTCCCTTCATTGGCTCCCAGCATGTGGCTGGCGGCTTCGTCATCTCCGCGCTCTTGGGCGCCGAGATAGTTTTTGCCCTCAATAGCGCCCTTCAGCCGAAACCTGTTTGCCTCGTACTCGAGCGGAAAGCCATCAGATTGGAGGAGGAGACTTGAAAGCCAGTATTCTCTACAATGACAAGGCCATTCACCTGGGCAACGCCTCCGATCCTACCCTTGGGCCGGGCGAGGTGCTGATAGCGCCCGGTTACGCAGGTATCTGTGGCACCGATCTGCACATCTACCGCGGCGAGTTTCACAGCCGGGTCACGTTCCCTGCCATCCTGGGGCACGAGTTTGGGGGCGTCATCCAGGAGGTGGGCCGGGATGTGGAGGGCTATCGGGCCGGTGACCGGGTGGCTGTCGATCCTATCATCTCTTGCCACAGGTGCCCGGCGTGCCTGTCGGGGCATCTCAATGCCTGTCGCACGCTCAAGCTGCTGGGGGTGGATCTGGATGGCGGGTTCGGTCAATACGTCGCCGTGCCGTCGAGCCACTTGTACGCGCTACCCGATAGCATCCCGATGGCTCACGCGCCGATGGTCGAGATGTACGGCCTAGGACATCACATCCTGTGGCGCGGGCAGGTGCAGCCAGGAGAGACGGTTGCCATCCTGGGCGCGGGCAAGCTGGGGCTCTCGATCCTCGACGTCCTGTGTCACAGCGCCAGCCCGGCGACGACGATCGTCGCCGACCTGCAACCATTTCGGCTGGAGACGGCCCGCAAGTTGGGCGCGGATCATGCCATCGATATTGCCCAGGAGGACCCGGTCGAGCGCGTGACGGAGATCACTCGTGGCGCCGGCGCAGACTGCGTGATCGAAGCGGTCGGGCACTATCACCTGGTGGAGGGCCAGGAATCGCCTCTGGCCCAGGCAGTCAAGATGGTGCGCACTGCCGGACGGATCGTGACGGCGGGACTGGGCGAGCAGCTATCGGCGGTGCATTTTAAAACCTTGGTGCTCAAGGAGGCGCAGATCATTGCCTCGCGCGTGACGCTGGGCGAGTTCCCGCGCGCCATCCAGCTGATGGAAAAGGGGTTACTGCATCCCGATCTCTTGGTTACCGACCGGATGGCGATGCGAGATGTTGCCTCTGCGTTTGAGAAGGCGGATCGGGAGGACCCTGCCACCATCAAGATCGTGTTGGACGTGCAGGCTGTGTGAGGATTGGGCCACATGAGATACCGAAGGCTGGGCAAGACCGACATCGAGGTTTCCAGCGTGGCTATGGGGTGTTGGGCCTTGGCCGATGAGGCGACGTGGGGGCCGCAGGCCGAGAGCGACTCGACGGCCACCATCGGAGCGGCCCTGGACGTGGGGGTGAATCTCTTCGACACGGCGGAGGGCTACGGGGCTGGCGAGTCGGAGCGGGTGCTTGGCCGAGCGCTGGCGGGCCGGCGGCACGAGGCCGTGGTCGCCACCAAGGTGAGCCGCGCTAACCTTTCAGGCGACGGGGTACGGCGGGCGTGCGAGCGCAGCCTGCAGCGGCTGCAGACCGACTATATCGATCTGTATCAGATCCATTGGCCTAGCCGCACAATCGCTTTGGACGAGACTATGACGGCACTTGAAAGTCTGCGCGAGCAGGGAAAGGTGCGCGCCATCGGCGTCTGCAACTTTGGCGTGCAGGACCTTTCCGACCTATTAGAGGTTGGGCGGGTAGAGACGAACCAGTTGCCCTACAGCTTGCTCTGGCGCGCCATCGAATACGAGATTCAGCCCAAGTGTGTGGAGGCGGGGCTGGGGATTTTGTGCTACAGCCCGCTGATACAGGGGTTGCTGACCGGCAAGTTTGCCTCGCCCGACGAGGTGCCCGAGGGGCGGGCGCGCACGCGCCTTTTCTCAGGGGATCGATCTCAGACCCGTCATGGGGAGGCGGGCTGCGAGGCCGAGACGTTTGCCGCCATCGAGGGGATCCGGCGCATCGGTGAGGAGATCGGCGAGCCGATGGCAAAACTCGCCGTCGCGTGGCTTCTGCATCGGCCCGGCGTCACGTCTGTCATCACCGGCGCGCGCCGACCGGATCAGATCGTGCAGACGGCCCAGGCCGCCGACCTGGAACTGGCTTCCGAGATTGTCGACCGGTTGGCCAAGATAACGGACGAGGTCAAGCGCGCTATGGGCCCCAATCCGGACATGTGGCAGTCGGAGAGTCGATTCCGATGATTGTTCGTGAAAGACACCCGATAGCACAGGGAGAAGGGTTTGGCCAAGACTGTTGCGAGGGAGTTTCTGCCCATAGAGTTGGTTTTCAATCCCAACTGGTGGCATCGCACGGCGGGGATCTCGTTCGACGAACCATTCTATATGGATGCCAAGACGCGCATCCAGAACGATGTGATCATGCGGCGTGTGCTGTACGAGCGCTACGGCGATCTGGGGTTGGGCCAGGCCGACCCGCAGCCGCGCCCCGTCATCGGCTCTATGCACGTGGCCAGTGGCTTTGTCATCCCCGCGCTCCTGGGGTCCGAGATCATCTTTGCCCCCGATGCTGCTCCCCAGCCAAAGCCTGTCGGCCTGACAGTCGAGCAGATCGAGACGCTGGAAAAGCCCGACTTTCGAAGGACCTGGCCCACGAAGCAACTCATCGCCGATATGGACGCGCTAAAGGCTGAGTATAGCACTGTGGTGGGGGACGTGAACACCGATGGGCTGCTCAATGCTGCCTATCATCTGTATGGCCAGGAGTTGTTTCTTGATTTTCACCAGAACCCCGAGCGCGTCCGACGGCTGCTGGATATGATCGGCGAACTGATTGTGGACATTGCCCTATACTTTCGCGAGCGAACGGGCAGTTGCTCTATCTCGGTCAATCGTATGGCAGAGCGCGTCGATCCGCTTCTCTTTCTCCACGCCAACTGCTCGGTGCAGATGATCTCGCCTGCGAGCTACTGCGAGATACATTTGCCTGTGGAGCAGCGCATGGCCGAGCGCATCCAGCCCTTTGGCATCCATCACTGCGGCGACAACCTGCACCGGGTCGCCTTGGCCTATGCGGAGCTGCCGGCGTGTTATTGCGAGGTGGGGTGGGGCTCTGACGTCGCAGCCAGCCGCGAGGCTCTGCCCGACGCATTTCTCAATCTGCGGCTAGACCCTGTACGGATGCTGCATTGTACGCCTCAGGAGATCGCCGATGACACAGAGAGGCTTTTGCAGGCCGCTGGGCCGCTGGAGCAAGTGGGAGTCTGTTGCATCAATATGGACTATGGCACACCCGATGACAACATATTCGCTATGTTTGAGATCGTTCAGTATTATCGGAGGCAAGGAGCGTAGATATGAGCACACCTTGGGAGCTTTTTAAGCAGGCGGCTCGGTTGGGCGAGCCGGAGCAAGTCCCCGTGGGACTGATCGTCGATAGCCCGTGGCTACCCGGCTACGCGGGCATCGACACACGGGATTACTTCCTCCTTCCCGACAAGTGGCTGGAAGTCAACCTGGGACTGCTGGAGCGCTTCCCTGATGCGGCCTGGATTCCCGGCTTTTGGGTAGAGTACGGCATGGCGGCCGAGCCGTCGGCCTTTGGCACCAAGATGCATTTCTACCCAGATCGCCCGCCCTCCATCGAGCCGTTGGTGGCCGATCTGGCTTTCTGGGCGGACGCGAAGCCGGTCAATCCGCAGGAAGACGGGCTGATGCCGCTGGTGCTGCGTCTCTACGAGGTGATGGACGAGCGGCTGCAGGCGGAGGGATTGGGCGTCAAGATGGTCTGTGCCCGGGGGCCGATGACGGTGGCCTCGTGGCTGGTGGGGATGACGCCTCTGATGATGGGGCTGGTCACCGAACCAGAGGATGTATCCAAAATCCTGGACACAGTGACGACGTCGATCATCCGCTGGCTGCAAGCCCAATTGGAGGCGGTGCGGGAGCCAGAGGGTATCATGCTGTTGGACGATCTTGTAGGCATGGTCTCGAAACGCCATTATGAGGCGTTCATCCATCCTCACCTGCGCCGCATCTTTGGCGCGTTCGATGGCCTGATACGCATTTACCATAACGACACCCCTTGTCCACACCTGCTGGAGAGTCTGGCCGAGGCCGATTTCGACGTCTTCAACTTTAGTCACGAGGTAGACATCGGCGAGGTCAAGGCCAAGATGGGACACCGGGTAGCGCTGATGGGCAACGTGCCCCCGCTGGACGTGGGTGTGCGTGGGACGCCTGCGGATGTGGTGCGGTGGGCGCGGGAATGCCTGGACAAGGGGGCGCCAGGTGGTGGGATGATCCTCTCCTTTGGCGGCGGCGTCTCGCCGGGAACCCCTGTCGAAAACATCGATGCTTTGCTGGAGGCTGCTCGCCAATGGTCTCCGAGCGAGTAGCATCGAATTCCTTTGTTGAGGAGGATGATCCATGGGTATCGAGGCTATCTATGAGGCGGTTCTTGATGGGGACGCAGCAACGACAAGAACTGAAGTAAAGACCGCTCTGGAAGTGGGTGTCTTGGCTGCCGACATTCTGAACGAGGGCTGTATCCCAGCTATGACCGAGGTGGGGCGGCTATTCGAAGAAGGCGAGAAGTATGTGCCCGAGATGCTCATTTCTGCCCATGCGATGAAAGCAGGCTTGGCGATTCTCCAGCCCTATCTGGTGGATGCCGGTGTTGAGCCGGTGGGAAAGGTGATCCTGGGTACAGTGAGAGGGGATCTCCACGACATTGGCAAGAACCTGGTGGGGATGATGCTGGAGGGCACCGGTTTCGAGGTGATCGACCTGGGAGTGGACGTATCGCCCGATGGATTTGCGGAGGCGGTGAAGGAACACCAGCCCCATTTCGTGGGGTTGAGTGCGCTGCTGACCACCACGATGCCCGGCATGAAGGCGACCATTGAGGCGTTGGAAAAAGACGGGGTACGAGAGCAGGTGATGGTTATGGTGGGCGGCGCGCCGGTGACGCAACAGTTCGCCGAGGAGATCGGCGCCGACCTCTATGCTCCCGACGCTTCTGCCGCCGCCAGCCGGGCGAAGGCGTTGTTGGCGGCAGCCTGAACCTTGTGGATACTGACTATATGGAGACAATTCTACGAGGCAAAACCAGCACCGTCCGTATCGGTCCGGGACTGCCAACGGTGATCATCGGCGAGTGCATCAACCCTACTGGCAGGAAGAAGCTGGCGGCGGCGCTCCAGGAGGGTGATCTTGCCTACGTCCAGGAACTGGCTCAAGTGCAGATTGACACTGGGGCTGCCGTGCTTGACGTCA
>DAOUDX010000306.1:0-34681 GCA_034430835.1 Anaerolineae bacterium | reverse complement strand
CGGTTGACCAAAACGCGACAATCAACGACAATATGATTAGGCATGCTATCAGCTTCATTCTCACCTCCAAGGGAGATGTAATCCACTGATAGTATGCCAGCAATTATCTCAGTTGTCCAAGGACACTACCGATAAGGCCACTCCTGATCATAACCATAGAATTCGGCCCTGCCGACTGCCCATCCATTCTGATTATCCGTGAAATAGACGCTGGCGAGCCGGTGCACGCTAAAAAGTGTATCGGGAGGGGCATGTTCATATTGGGTTTCCCAGGTGTCCCCGCCATCCCGGGTGTGGAGGATGACCTGCCCCCACAGGTTCACGTCAAAAGTCTGGCTGCCAACCACCCAACCGTGCGCCTCGTCGGCGAAGAAGACATCGTGGAAGATGTAGTGCGTGTTGATGTAATACTGCCTGAAAAGGCATTCACAATTACGACATCTAACAAGGCCCTCGCAGGAATCCCAGGCCTGCGTGGATTTGGCCACGTAATCGTAATCCCCTACCGCGATGACCTGGTCTCCGACCAATGCAACGGCGAACAAGCCTTCAGTAGTGAGGGGGTTCAATTTCTCCATCTTGATGCTTGTCCACGTGGCGCCTCCATCGAGCGTGCGCCACACCGGCGGTCCCCAGGCTGCGGCGTAGTTGAATCCTACGGCATAACCCCTGTTCTGATCCACAAACTGCACGTCCCACAGGGGGGCGAATATGTCGCCTGGTTCCTGACGCTCCCAGGTCTTCCCCCCATCCGTCGTGTGAAACACGGAGCCTCCCTCAATGTCACTCCGGGTGGGGAATCCCACGACCCAACCGTGCATCGCGTCCACAAAATCCACGCCGGTAAACGTGATCTCCAACTCTGGGCTGTACTGCTCGCTCCAGGTGCGCCCGCCGTCGGTGGTGTGATAGATCGCGCCTACGTGCTGAGGACTACCGAATTCATCATCCTCTATGCGTTTGACGCCCGCCACCCAACCTGTCTGGGAGTCGACGAAGTCAATGCGGTTCAGGATGCTGGCATTGTCGGGGAGCGCTTGCTGCACCCAGGTCTCTCCCCCATCGTCCGTGTGCCAGATGGACGCTCGCCAATCCTCATACGGTTCTTCACTTCGCAAAATCTCGACACTGGTAGCCCAGCCTGTGCTGGCATCGGTAAAAAACACCCCGCGAAATTCGTCGCTGGTGGCCACCGTCTGCTTGACCCAGTGATCTCCACCGTCGCCCGTATGGAGGATCGTCCCATTGGTTCCCACGACCCATCCATGGTTTGCGTCCACGAAGCAGACCCCGCGGTATCCTGCGGTCACGCCGGCCTCTTGGGCCGTCCAGGCCTCCCCGGCGTCGGTGGTCTTGATGATCGTCCCCTTGTACCTCTTTTCAGTTTGATTCCAGTGTGGCTCACCCACCGCCCATCCCACGTCCGCGTTGACGAAAGCGACATCCTTGAGGTAGTAGGACGTTTCCTCAAATAGTTTGACCACCTGTGGTGCGCCCGGCGGTGACGGTGTGATGCCTCCTGCTGCTTCGGTTGGGGTGAGTGGCCTGGTTGGTTCTTGGCCTGGCGTAGCAGTGAAAATGGCCGGCGTGGGCTGTGTTGTTGGCGTCTCACCTGCCGTTCCGATACAGGCAACCAGTACCATGGCCAGCACGACAACTGCCACGAACCACGTTGAGGGTTTGGCTGTCATGTTAACCTTCCTATCTCATGATCTCTGAGAACCTGGGCTATTCGGTTTCCCTGGTTGAAACGCTTATGCTGGAGATGCTTAAACCCTGTAGCGGGCTATGTCCGACCTACCCGTTCAAACTGTTGCCGCGCCAAAGTGATGGGATGAGAGCCCGTGGGGGCAGGGTTACCCCGCCCCTGCCCCATCGATTTGGCGCGCCAACTTGTTTAGATTATAGCCCGATGGCAGCGCTTGTGCAAGTACTGCATAGTGGTCAGTCGCTTTTCTTCTCAATCTCAGCTATAGCCTTGGCCAGTGTCTTGTCGCACGGCTCTGCTTGCACAATCGGCGGCAGGTCAGTCGGCCTCTTCTTCTGTGGGGAGCAGGGCCAGTGCCCGGGGATCGAGGGAGAGGGCGATGCGCTCGCCGCAGGCGAGCAGGTCGACATTGGCGGGCATGTTGAAAGCGAGTTCGATGCCGCTATCGTGACGCACGGTCAGCCGGTACCGCTCGCCGCGGAAGGAGCGCTCGGTCACCACGCCGCGCACGACATTAGGGCCATCCTCGCCCAGTTGAGCGGCTTCCGGTCGGATGAGCAATTGGAGGTTGGAGCTTGGAGATTGAGAGCGTGCAGGTTCCAGCGCTCGATCTCCAATCTCCAATCTTCCAATCGTCGTCTCCACTCCACCCTCCACGATCTTGGCATCAAGCAGGTTTGTCAGCCCCAGAAACCGCGCGACCCAGGTGAAGGCCGGTCGCCGATAGACCTCCTCGGGCTCACCTATCTGCACCACGCAGCCATCGCGCATCAGCACCACCCGGTCGGCGATGGCAAAGGCCTCCTCTTGGTCGTGGGTGACAGTGATGACGGTCACGCCGGCCCGGTGGAGGATGTCGGGCAGTTCGTCCAGCAGCCGCTCGCGCAGGCCGCGATCCAGCGCTCCCAGAGGCTCGTCGAGCATCAGCAGGCGCGGCTGGGGTGCCAGGCTGCGGGCCAGCGCCACACGCTGCCGCTCCCCGCCCGAAAGCTGACTCACGTCACGGCGCTCAAAGCCCGCCAATCCGACGAGTGCCAGTGCATCGGCCACTCGTTCAGCGACAGCCTCACGGGCCAGGCGCTGCATGCGCAGCCCGAAGGCCACGTTGCCGAAAACGTCCTTGTGGGGAAACAGGGCGTACTCCTGGAACATCAGCCCGAAACCGCGCAGGTTGGGAGGCACGCGGGTCACGTCCTGCCCGTCCACCAGGATTTGCCCGGCGTCGGGCGTCTCCAGCCCTGCCACGAGGCGCAGGAGCGTCGTCTTGCCGCAGCCGGAGGGACCGAGCAGGCACACGATCTCGCCTCGCTCGACGGAGAAGCTCACGGCGGCAAGGGTCCAGCCGTCGGGGTAGGATTTGGTAATGCGCCGTAGTTCGAGCAGAGGCATCTGTGCTTGGCCGTGAAACGTAAAGCGTAAAACGTAAAGCGTGAACCGTGAGCTGTGGACTTACGTCTCATGCATCAAAATTCGCCCACCTCTCCCACGCGAAATCGCTCGATGGCCAGGAATCCGACCGTGCACACGGCCATCAGCAGCGCCGCCATCGCCAGCGCCTGGCCGTAGTTGGTTGCGCCAGGGCGGCCCAGGAAGCGGTAGATGGCGATGGGCAGTGTAGGGCGCTCCGGGCGGGCGATCAGGCTCGTGGCCCCGAACTCGCCCATCGAGATGGTGAAGGCGAACACGGCCCCCACCAGCACCGCCCGCGCTACGATGGGTAGATCGATCTCACGCCACACGCGCCAGGGCGGAGCGCCCAGGCTAGCCGCCGCCTCGCGCAGGCGGGGATCGATGGCGCGCAGGGCCGGCATCACGCTGCGTACGACGAAGGGCAGCGCCACCAGCGTATGGGCCAAGACGACCAGCAGCGGCGAGGCGCGCAGGTCGAGCGGCGGCTCGTCCAGCGCGACGATGTAGCCCAGCCCCAGCGTCACCGCCGACGTGCCCAGCGGCAGCATGAGGATCGGGTCGAGCAACCGTCGGAGAAATCTGATTTTTCCGAAAAACCGGATTTCTTTCCGTTGATCCAACGCTGCCACGGCCATCAACCCCAACGCGACGGAGAACCCCACCGTCGCCAGCGCAAAGCCCAGCGAGTTGAGCACGGCCTGTCCCGGCGGCACGTAGAAAGCCGAGCCACGCGGATTGTAGAACAACTGGGCGTAAAAGTCCAGCGATACGCCTTTCGCGGTCGAGAAGGAGCGCGCAACCAGCGCGGCCAGCGGCATCACCAGCAGCGCCAGCATCAGCCCAACGTTTCCCCAGACGAGCAGCCGCTCGCGCCAGTTTCGCGGCCGGCGCTGTGTGGCCCGGCGCGACCTCAACTCCAACGGCAGCGCCGTGCGTGCCTGGAGCCGCGTGTAGCCGATCATCAGTGCGAAAGTGAACAGAATCTGGAAAACGGAGAGCGTTGCCGCCAGCGGCAGATTAAAGTAGTTGATGGTCTGGCGATAGATCTCGACTTCCAGCGTGGCAAAGCGCGGCCCGCCGAGGACGAGGATAACGCCAAAGCTGGTGAAGCAGAAGATGAAGACCAGGAGCGCCGCCGCGCCGACGGCGGGGAGCAGCAGGGGCAGCGTCACCTCGCGGAAGGCGCGCCACCGCCCCGCGCCCAGCATGCGGGCGGCCTCGGCCAGGCGGGGGTTGAGGTTGGCCCAGTAAGTGGACACGATGCGCACAACCAGCGTGTAGTTGTAGAACACGTGCGCCAGCAGAATGATGGCCAATGTGTGCTGGAGTTCGAGCGGGGGGTGGGCAAGGCCCAGGAACCCCATCAGGGCCTGGTTGATCAGGCCGCGAGGTCCCAGCAGCGCACTGAAGGCCACCGCCACGACAATGGTGGGCAGCACGAACGGGACGGTCGTCAGCGCCTGGACGAGGGATTTGCCAGGGAACTCGTAGCGGGCAAAGACGTAGGCCCCCGGCAGCGCCAACCCGACCGTCAGCAATGTGGAGACCGTCGCCTGCCAGATGGTGAACCACAGCGTGCGCAGGTAGTAGCGCGTCTGGACCAGCTTCTCCAGCGCCGATAGGTCGAGGTGTCCTTCGGGGGCAAAGGAAAGTCCCAGGATCGAGGCGAGAGGGTAGAAGTAGAAGAGGAGCAGGAAAGCAAGAGGCAAGAGGCAAGAGGCAAGAGGCAGGAAAGCGAATGGCGAATGGCGAGTGGTGAATAATCTGCTCCCCTGCTCCTCTGCTCCCCTGCTCCTCTGCTCAGTCACCGCAAGACAGTCTCCGTCCACGCCTCCACCCACGCCTCGCGGTTTGCCTCGATGGCCGCATAATCCACTTCAGCCGGGTGTTCGGGGATGGCGGCAAACTTGCCAAAGGCCTCGGGGAGGACGGCGTTCTCGTTGGCAGGGAACACGAACATATTCAGCGGGATGTCCTCCTGGAAGGTCGTGCCCAGCATAAAGTCCACCCACGCCTCCGCCAGATCGCGGTTCTCAGCGTCTTCGGGGATCAGGATACCGACGAACTCGATCTGCCTGAAGCAACTACCGTCGCTGACGACTGCTGCTGTGGGCGCTTCTTCGAAGGGCTCCTCGGCGAAGAGCACCTCCACCGGCGGGCTGCTGGCGTAGCTGACGACGATGGGCCGGTCGCCCTCCCCGCCGGAGCCGTAGGTGAAGGAGCCCCAGTAGGCGTTCTCCCAGTCGCTGGCGACCAGCACGTCGTTGGCCCGCAGATCGGCCCAGTAGTCGAGCCAGGTGTAGTCGCCCTCCTCGCCAAAGTGGCCGATGGTCGCCAGCATAAAGGCCAGTCCAGGCGATGAGGAGGCGGCGTCCTCCGCCACCGTCAGCCCTCTGTACTCAGGTTCGGTGAGGTCCTCCAGGCTGGCAGGCGGCGCCAGACCCTGCTCGGCGAACCAGCCCTTGTCGTAGTTGAGGCACACGTCGCCATAGTCCACCGGCAGGGCGCGGTGCTGGGGGTCGAGTTCCAGGTGGTCGGGGATCTCGTCCAGCAGCGGCGAGTCGTAGGGCTGGAAGATGCCGGCATCCAGCGCCCGGCTGAGGAAGGTGTTATCGATGCCGTAGAGCACGTCGGCCTGGGGGTTGTCGGCGCTGAGGATGGCTTGGCTGAGCATCACGCCCACGTCGCCCGATTCCAGAATCTCAACCCTGGCGTTGTGTTGCTCCTCGAAGGCGGCGATGACCTCTTCGCTGACGGCGAAGCTGTCGTGCGTCATGACCCGCAGCGTGCGAGGTTCCGGCGGCGTGATGGCCTCCGGGGTTTCCGTCGAGGTTGACGGTGCCTCGGTTGCAGACGTCGTAGGTTCTGAGAGTCCGGTGCCTGGAGTGGGGGGACAACAGGCTGTCAACACCATCAGCATGCCAGTTAAAGTGAATACAACAATACGTCTCATTCCTACCTCCCATGGTTTACTTGCCACTTTCAGACTTACCAGCTTTCGCGTTGGCGTGCGTGACGACGCACAGGAGCGACCCGCGCCGCACGCGCACGTGGGCCTGCTCCCTGGTCAATACGTTGCTCACCCCCCGCGCCGGACCGAAGCGCAGGGTGTCCTCGTCCAGCGGCCATTCCAACCCCGTGGTTGTCACACCCTCCGTGTCCCCTCCCAGCGGGATGAGGGAAACGGTGTCGCCGGGCCGGCCCTCGATCGTCGCCTCATCGCGGACGAGGAACGCCTCCTCTGCGCCCCCGACGATGCGCGTGTCGATGCCTTCCAGCTCGGGCAGCGCCAGCAGCAGCACGTTGGCAATGGTTTGATCGAGCCGCCCGCCCAAGGCGTCCAGGACGACGATCTCCGTCGCACCCTCGCGCGCGGCGTGGAGGAGCGCCAGCTCCAGATCGGTCTCGTCCTTGCGGGGCGAGAAGCGGACGATCTGCACCCCGGCGGCCTTCAACTCGGACAGTGTCTCAGCGGGCAGCGAGTCGAGGTCGCCGATGATGACGTCGGGGGTCACGCCGGCCGCCAGTGCGTGGCGCGTTCCGCCGTCGGCGGCGATGACCAGGTCGCCGGGACGTATCAGTGCCGACGCTGCTCGCGGATCAGGGAACTCTCCGTTGGCGAAGATGATGGCGCGCATGATCACCTCGCAAACAAAAACGCCCCGACCAGCGGAGCGTTTGTTTTGCATGGATGCGTTTCCCTTCGCTGGCATTATCCAGATCAGGTTCAAGGGTCGGCGCCGGAAACGGGCACCCTCTCAGCCTGGCTCCCCAAGCTCCCCTGAAGATATCGGTTTTCCAAGTGCAGTGGGATTATACTACACTTTCGTCGGCATGCAAATGCCCGCCCTATTCCTCCGGCACAGGGGCCGCAGAGCTGATGCGGCGAATCTTGCCGATCAACCGTCTGCGTTCCGCGGGATCCGTCGTTTGCGCCAGCCACCGACGCAGGTAGCGTAACTTCGCTTGCGGATTTGCTTTCGGACGCGCTTCCGGTCGCGCTCTGTCCGCATGTATTCACCTCCTTCTTCAGGGATATACGCGCTTCAACATCCGCGGGAAGGGGATCGTTTCCCGCAGGTGATCGATGCCGCAGATCCAGGTCACAGTGCGCTCCACCCCCAGCCCGAAGCCGGAGTGGGGCGTCGAGCCGTACTGCCGCAGGTCGATGTACCACGTGAACGGTTCGCGCGGCAGGTCCCACTCGTCGAGCCGCTGCAGCAGCAGGTCGGGGTCGGAGATGCGCTCTGAGCCGCCGGTGATCTCGCCATAGCCCTCTGGCGCGAGCAGGTCCACGCTCTTGGAGACCTCCGGGCGGCCCGGCCATGGCTCCATGTAGAACGCCTTGGCGCGCGTCGGGTAGCCGTAGACAAAGACCGGTTTCTCGAAGCGCTTGGTCAGTTCCGTCTCGTGGGGCGAGCCAAAGTCATCCCCCCACTCGATGGCCAACTGCGCCTTGAGTTTCTCGTCGTTGTCCGTCTGTGCGCGGACCTCTGCCAATATCTCCAGCGCCTCGTCGTAGGAGATGCGGGGGAAGGGCGGCGTCACTTTCTCCAGGTGGCTGGTATCGCGGCCCAGCAGTGCCAGCTCCTGCGCCCGCTCGTGCAAGCAGGTCTGGACGATGTGGGAGACGAACTGCTCCTCGATCTCCATCAACCCGTCGAGGTCGCAGAAAGCGGCCTCCGGCTCCACCATCCAGAACTCGGTCAGGTGGCGGCGGGTTTTGGATTTCTCGGCGCGGAAGGTGGGGCCGAAGCAGTAGACGCGCCCGAAGGCATAGATGTCCGCCTCATTGTAGAGCTGGCCGGACTGGGCCAGAAAGGCCGGCTCGCCAAAGTAGTCAGTCTCGAACAGCGTGGTGGTGCCCTCGCAGGCGGCGGGCGTGAGGATGGGGGTATCCATATTGACGAAGCCGTTGCTATCCAGCCAGTCGCGGATGGCGCGAATGATGGTGGCGCGCACGCGCAAGGTCGCCCACTGGCTCTGCGAGCGCAGCCACAGGTGGCGGTTGTCCATCAGGAACTCGACGCCGTGCTCTTTGGGCTGGATGGGATAGTCCTGGGCGATTTGTAGTACCTGCAACTCCTTGACGCCGACCTCGTAGCCGCCGGGGATGCCAGGCGCGCGCGCGTCTTCCCGGACGGTACCGGTGACGGTGAAGGATGATTCCTGGGTCAGGCTCGTGGCCCCCTCAAAGACCTCGGGGCTGACCTCCTTCCTGAAGACGACGCACTGGACGAAGCCGGTGCCGTCGCGCACTTGCAGGAACTGGAGCTTGCCTTTGTCGGTGCGGCTATAGAGCCAGCCCTGGAGGATGACCTCCTCGCCGACGTGCGCGGCGATGTCTTGGATGCGGATGACATTGGGCATTGTGGAATCTCCTCAGGATTAGCGTGATCCTGAATCGCTTCATGCACAGGCTCAGCTGTCACTCGGCCGCAATAGCAGAGCCCTCACTCGCGAGGAGGTTCTGAATCACTCTTGTCCTTTGCTGAAGCAGGCTCTTCACTGTCAGTTGATGATGCTGGCAACGCCTCAACTTGATTTGGGGCCGCGATGACTGCTTGAGGAAGATGTTCTGAGATGACTCGAGTTCCCACGCTTACCCTATCTGACCAGCTAGCGATTTCACTTTCGTCAATGGGAAGCTCGATCTGCACCTTGCGACCACTGAATGCGCCTAGGAAGGATTCAATGCCTGGTAGAATATGCTCCTCTGTACGCGCCATGCATAGTCTGTCAGCAACATTGGAAACATGAACCCTGCCCCATACCTTCTTGATGGTACCCAAGTCTTCTCCTGTATCAGGGTCGTTGAAAGGTCCCAACTCGGTGTAGATGTAGAATTTGAGCCCCTTTGATACACCATCAAGAGCCCCTCGGTTGATTATGATGGTGGTGCGATCAAGTATTGCTGCGACCTTTCCCTCAATTTGTCCCATAGCTGCACTCCTGTTTACAGTTCTATCCTGCGAATGTTCTGTAGCCAGGCAAGCAATTGCTCAGCACTTTCCGGTGGTATCTCTTTTAGAGCTGAGGCTGGCATAATCACATTGGCAGACGGCTCTACGATCGCAGGACGTTCTTCAGAGGCTGCTTGTAAAGCATCGCTCCAAAAAGCCACGTCTGCTATTTCCACTATCCTGCAAGTTGCCCCTTCTGGGTGTACTTCCTGAATTTCTATAACACCATATTGATGCGAGTCCGTCGGGTCTTGGACAATGAAAGGCATATGCGCTGTAACCTTATCCTCAGCACCCAGGTTCACTATCACGGCGATGCGCTCCTTTACTTCGGAGTACTCTTCGGTGGACTTCGGTTGCTCGACTCTTAATCTTTCGACACGAGCCCCTTTCCGTAGCCATTGCTTCTGCATAATGCTGAACAGGGCAAGCTGCTGCAATCTAGCTATGATATCTTCTTGTGTTTGGGCTTTGTACTTTTCCATGAGACGAAAGGCCGACTCTAGTTTTTGTACATCTCTATCCTTTTCAGCTTTTAGCGTGGTAATTTCCTCTTGGAGTTGGCATATCAGGGCTTTGTCGCCAGTTAATTGTCTGTGGTTGCGATAGCATAACCATCCGACTGCTACTATCAACGCTATTAAAGCGGAGCCTATCCAAACGAGCACTCGATATTCATGCACCTCTTGCGCGAAGCCAGTATCACTTATCAAAGATGTCAACCCCAGAACCGACAGAAACATAATCGCAAACATTATAGGTGCCCGCACATATGGGCTCTTGCTTTTTTCCCACGCTTGTTGTAGCCACCCGTTCATAGCACTTCATCCTAATGGTTATACGGCTGCTCTGAATTCTTCCAGCGAGTCGGTGTACACTAGACTTGTGGTGTAATAGCAGAATTGACTACATATGGCGGTCAAAGGGCACAAATTGTGCTGTCCAACCGCCACATATGGCGGGGAACGCCTATTGCGCCACAAGTCTACTGGTAACGCTCTACAAGTCGATAACCCACCTCCACTCCGGCGTCATCCTCGCCTCCGCCTGCACGCGAACGATCAGTCGTTTCATCTCAACTGATTCGTAGTATACTCCCACACCCGCCTCTGAGCAAGGTCACAGTGCGCGCCAAGCCGCCATCGCCCTGCGCAGGGCGTGGGCACGAACGGGCCAGCGCCTCGTGCTTTTCCCGCGTGAGCGCGCGCGGAAGCAGCGCGGTCGCTGCTGGATTGAGGGCGATGTGCCTGGCTCAACGTATCTGTGTCGATGTGGAGGCAACGGCAGGCGGGGAGCAATGCCCCCCGCCTGTTGGTTCGATTGTTCGGTGGCTGATTTGGGAAACTGTGTTTTGCTATTCCTCAGTGACGTATCCCACCAACTCCACCGCGTCGATCTCGTTCCAATCCTGGACTGCCGATTGGTCGATGGTGATGCGGATGCCGGCGACCACGTAGTCGGCGCCCTCCACCGGGATGGATAGGACGCAGGGACACTCCCCCACCGCTTTGGGTTCCCCAGTGTAGATCACGTGATACCCGGACACGTTATCGATCAGCTCAACCTTGACCACCTGGTTGGGGTTGTACGACTGAACGATGTTCACCTCCGTGGGGCGCACGAAGGTCGCGTAAGTCAGCTCGATCCATTCCTCTGTACCGGCCGTTGCCGCAGCCCAGGCTGTGACATAGTCGCCGCAATCGGAGGTGTCCGGCGCGCCGGTGGCCTGCATGGCCGACCAGTCCGAGGTGCCGTATTCGGAGTTGGCGGCGGCAGAGATGGCCCACTGGCGGATCGGGCCGCCGGCAGCGGGAGCCGATGTGGGAGCGACAGCGGTAGCGCCAGCGGGCGCGGCGGTAGGCTCGACGGTAGCTTCACCTGTCTCGGGGGCTTCGACCGTGGTGGCCTCCAGTGTTCCCGCGACGTCGGACATGATTTCGTTGACCCGGCCGCAGGCTATGGCGACCAGGGCCAGGACGAGTATAGCTGCTACAAGTTTGCGATTCATTGTATGTTTCTCCTTGAGTGAGTTTTGGAGAGTTCGTTTGAGCGTTAGTACCTATAGGGCTCTGCAATCGCCTCCTTGCTTTGCGAGTCTGCGACGTCGAGTTCCCCCCGCCCAAAAAGCCTGGCAGGTCTCCGATCCCCTGAGATGGTGAGCGCACCAGACAGATTCCCATGTGGTATCGACCAGATGGGGACGGCGGGGCAGTTCTTCGTGTGAAATTAGGGACCGGGTTTTGCGACGCGGTCACCTCTTTGGGGAGGCCGTCGCACTTGGAAGAGTCAAGATGGGCGCTATTGTAGTCCGTGCTGCAGAATCGTCAAGTCAGCCGCGCGCGCAGCGGTGCCGGCAAGAGCGGTGCCAGCATTGCCCGTTCCTCCGGCGCGAGGGCGCGCAGGAGCACAAGCGCTACCGGATAGACGATCACTCCGGCCAGGAACGCCAGCGGCAGACTGACGGCCGAGATACCCCAGACCACGCTGCCCATCATGAGCGCGGCCAGTGCCACGCGCCAGAGCAGCTTGCCCCAGCCCACCGGCCCCAGGTGGCGGCGCAGGTCGGCGGTGAACAAGATCACCAGCAGCAGCTCCCCGCCCACGATGATCCCAGCGGATGCGACGTAGCTGAACCGCCCCACGAAAAGGAGGTTCATCACCACAGCAAAGACCACGCGCGCGGCGGAGGCCAACATCACCTGACGTTGGCGGTCGAGGGCCATGAGGGCGTAGTTGGTCAGGCTGTTGATCCAGCCAAAGACCGCCGACCATACGAGGATCTGTAGGGCGATCGCACCGTGGGGCAAGAAGGCAGAACCGCTGAGGAATCCCACCAGCGGTGTCGCCAGCAGCGTGAACAGGATCGCCGCCGGAAGCGCCAGCATGACCAGCAGCTTGACCGCGAGGCGGTAGGAGCGTTGCAGCTCCGATCGATCCTCTGCTGCCTGGCGTGACATCACTGGGAAGACGGCGTAGGTGAACAGGGCGGGGATGACTTGGAGCATGTTCAGCCATTTGTATCCGGCGTCGTACCAGCCGACTGCGGTATCACTCTGCAAGGGCTTGAGGAGCAGCACGTTGACGATCGGGAAGAGGGTCTGCAGCAAAGTGGAGGCCATCACCGGCCAGCTTGCGATCACCATCGCGCGTTGGAGAAGCCAGTCGATCCCCCCGTGCTCGCGGGATAGGGTGGGCCAAATCTGACGGTAGGCCAGGACTGTCAAAATCAGCAGCGTCGCTGTGTTGGTCAGGATCGTGGCCCCAGCCAGGCCCACGATCCCAAATCCGCTCACCAGCGCCAGCGTGCGCAGGATCACGCTGATGATGGTCGTCGCCGTCTGGATCGCGGCGGGGAACTCGTGCTTCTCGTAGGCGCGGAAGAGAGCGGTCAAGTTGTTGGAAAGCGTGCCCGGCAACAGGCCTGCGTAGAGCAGGATGACGGCCCACGTGGTATCTGCCTCCAGCGGGCTGATGAGCGCCTTCCACCCGCCCAGGAAGCCGCCCAGAGCCGGTATCACGCCTGCAAAGAGCAGCAGGCGCAGCACCGTCGAGTTGACCAGGATCAGCCACGCGCGGCTGCGGTCGCGGGCCGTCTCGCGGATCAGGTACATCTCCAGGCCAAAGTCGGCGAGGGTATAGAGCCACAGGTAGGCGTTGGCTGCCCACGCGTAGCGACCGTTGCCCCCCGGCCCCAGGATGCGCGCCATCAGCATGGCAAAGACCATCTCGATGGCGCGGATGAACAGGTTGAGGATGATGGGCGCGATCGAGTTCTTCGCCACGCGCTTGACGGTGCTGGCGTCGTCCTCCTCGCGGTAGAAAAAGCGCCACAGATAGAGGCCCACCAAGAAGACCATGGTCATTCCGGCGATGAAGCTGACGAATGCGCCCACCTTCACCGTGTCGGGGCTGTATTTGAAGCGCACCGTCCAGTCACCCGGTTCCAGCATCACGCCGCGAAAGGTGCCGTTCACGCGGTATATCTCGATCTCGGTTTCGGCCCCCTCGCCCGCGCCCTGCGGCCGCGCAAAGGCCTTCCAGCCCGGAAAGTAACTGTCGGCCAGGACGAGCCAACTGGGTTCGCCAACCTCGGCGTCTACGAATACTTCGTTAATGGTGTAGGTGATCACGGACTGCGGGATAGCGGTTGCGGGTTGTTGGGCCTGAGATTTGAGATTTGAGGTTTCGGTTTCGACGATGACATAGCTGCGTGGGTCGTAGGTCTGCACGGCGGCGGCAAAGCCGTCAGTCACAAGCGTCGCCGAGGTCGGCAGTGTGAAGGCGCGCGGCATGGCCCCCAGATTCTCGTAAACGCGCACGGCGTCGTCCTCGTAGACCAATGCGTACTTGTAGCTGTCGATCTCGACCTCGGTGATGAGGTATTTGACATTGAGTAGATCGGTGAGAGGGCTGTAGAGGCTCGACTCCCGATGGAAGGAGGCGATGCGATTGTACGGCGTCTCACCCTGCGGCTCGATCAGCGCCATATAGTCCCGATACTGGTCGGTGAAGAGCGAATCGTAGCCATCGACCGACTGGAGGCCGTAGAACATACCTACGTTGGCGTTCATCGTCCTGGTGGTCAGCAGATCCCCTGTCTCCGGGTCCACGGGGGTGAACGTGGCATACCGCCAGAGGGAGGTGTCTTGCTGAAGGAACTCTACCACCGGCGGGACATAGTCCAGGAGCGCCGGATCGACGGCAGGAGCAAAGCCCGTGGACCAGGCGACCATGTCCAGCACCAACACGCCCACGGCCAGGACTTCCCACACCGGCCACCGACGAACGTAGATCGGGCAGCGGCTCACGCGCAGGACGATGCCTGTCGCCACCGCCAGCAGTCCAAAGAGCGCCACCCACTGGAACTCGTAGGAGTAAAAGGCGCGGTGGTCGGGGAAGGCCTCGGCGGCCTTTGCCAGCGAGAGGAAGAAGCGCTCGACCAGCGGCTCGATCTGCGCGAAGAACACGCGGCTGAGCACCAGGCCGATCAAGGTTGCCAATCCGCCCCAGAAGGCCAGGGCGGCGAGCAAGGTCTCCAGGGAAAAGGGGGCACGGAGTAAGAGGAGATTAGAGATTGGGGACTGCCTCCTGCCGCTTGTCTCCTCTAAGTGGTGCTCCCGACTCTTGGTGACGGCCTCGATCCCGAATCCTGCAAGCACGGCGACACACAGCGTGAGTGGAAAGACCCAGCGGAATGGCGAGTGGGACTGCTCAAAAGAGGGCAGGGCGTAGATGAGGGCATAGAGCGGCGTGCCAAAGATGCAGCCGAGGGAGAACAGGCTGAGCAATGCAAAGAAAGGAATTGCATAGCCGGCGCTGATCGGTTCAAATGTAGAATGTGAAACGTGAAACGTGAGACGTAAGACGCGTGTCGCGAGGTGTGCAATGTGAGGCTTGAGCCATGTCAAGACGGCGATGGTTGACAAGAATAGTGGCAACAGCCCCAGGTATGCGCCACCCTCGACATAGTTCTTGATGCCCCAGTCGATGTATTGACCGTTGCGAAACGCCTGTGCAGGTGCCCAGCGCCAGGCGAAGAGGTCAAAGTAGCTGTGATGGGCCGGGCTGCCGAAGAAATGGGGGATGGCGAAGGCGATCAGCCGCCGCTTGGGGTAGGCCCATCCCAGCACGTCCTGAAGGCTGGCTGCCGCTTCCCCTCCTCGGAAGCTTGTGGAGACCACTTCGGCCATCGGCACGAACTGCACCGCCCCGAGTGACAGCCCCAGTGCCAGCATCACAACCAGCCACAAGGTAGGGCGGGCAAGGCTCCGCGCCGCCTTTGTCCAGCCGCCTTCGATTCTGAGCGAACGAACAAGTGAGTGAATGAGACGCCATGCCGCGTATGCCCCCGTCACCAACAGGACAAAGCCAGTGTTCTCGGCGTGCCCGACGAGCATCTGGCAGCCGAGGCCGATGGCTCCCAGCAAAGCCCAAGGCAGCGTCGCCGGTCTTCGCCCCAGCGCGGGCCGTTGTTGCACGACGAGTTCGACCATCGCCAGGATGAACGGCAGCCAGGAGGCTCCTGCGATCACCATCGGGTGCGCGGCTGACGACGCGACCATAAAGCCGCTGAATTGAAAGGTGATCCCGGCGATCAGCCCTCCCAGGCGGCGGATGGACAGCACGCGGGCAAGGAGGTAGGTAAAGACGCCGGCCAGCCCCAGTTGCAGCCAAGTGAAGACTCCGTAGGCTCGCCACAGCGGGAGAACGTAGAAGACGATGCTCAGTGGGTAGAGCGCCGAGTGCTGGCCATTGGCCAGGAAGGGGTGTCCGGCAAAAATGTATGGGTCCCACAGAGGAAGCTCCTGGTTCCGGATCGATTCGAGGATGAGCCGCTTCCAGACATAGTTCTCCAGGATTGTATCGGCAACCAGGTGATTCTGAGGGTATTCTACCCCCAGTTCGTCGGCGGCTGCCCGATAGGGCTCGTCCAGGAATAGAATGTCAACCGGGAGCAGGGTTTTGGATCCCAAGGCCACCGGCGCGTACAGCAAGAGGGGCAGTACCAGCAGCAGGACGAGGACGCCCAGATCGGGCAGATGTTTGCGGATCATACAGTCAATCGATCGCTTGGCCGCAGGCGGCGGTGCCGCCATCGCACCTCCCATGTCCGCAGCGCTGCCTCAATCTTGATCGGCACCGACATCTTGGAGTGACCGATGCGCCGATCTTCGAAGTAGATGGGGATCTCCAGCACGCGATAGCCCAGCCGTTCGGTCACGTGGGCCATCTCGACCTGAAAGACGTATCCCTGGGAGTGGATACGGCCCAGGTCGATACCTTCAAGCGTTTCCCGCCGCCAGCATTTGAAGCCTGCGGTGGTATCCTTGGTCTTGCATCCTAACAGCAATCGGGTGTAGATGCTGTTGGCCCACCAGGAGAGCAGCCACCGCCCGAAGCCCCAGCTCTCACCTATCTTGCCGCCCTTGACGTAGCGAGAGCCCACGACCACATCATGGTCTTGCATGTGCTCCAGGAACTGCGGAATGTATTCGGGCGAATGGGAGAAATCGCAGTCCATCTGTACGATGTAATCGGCGCCGTGCTCCAATGCCCAACGAAACCCCGCTATGTAGGCCATGCCCAGGCCGCGCTGGCCGATGCGGTGCATCACGTGGAATCGGCCTGAACGCTCGGCGGCTAGCTCGTCAGCGATGGCGCCGGTGCCGTCGGGAGACTCGTCATCTACGATCAGGATTTCGAGTTCGGGAATATCCAGGGCGAAGAGTGCCTCGGTCATAGGCCTGATGTTTTCGCTCTCGTTGTACGTGGGGATGACGACAACTAGTTTCATATCACGGCTATCTTCCTCAACCAATTTAAAGACCCCGGCTGCACGCAGAGCCCAACTTGTGGCTCTGCCAAGCCGGAGTCGGTTCGGGCCAATCAGGTCTCCACGCTTCGGGCGGGCCGGCCTGCGATGATCTAGGTCGCTCGTTGAGCCTTGATGCTGGCGCGTTTCAACTCCGCCAAATTGGAGAAGGGGCCTGCTGATGGCTTGAGCATGCCCAGCGTGATTTCCAGGCGCGGCAACTTTGTGCCTGGCCCCTTTTGCACGGCCTCCCAGTCTGCGCGGGGATAGAAGAAGGCCATCGCTTCGTCCAGTCGCGCCAACAGATCCTTCTGTACCTGCTTCGCCTTGTCCGGCGCGACGATGACGAAGAGATTGGTGTCGTCGAGGTGGCCCACGAAAGCGTTAGGATCCTGGCTTCCACTCATGGCGTGATTCAGTATCAGTGCTACCGCGCGCATGACGTCGTCTCGTGCCACAAAGCCATAGACGTCGGAGAATTCGTCCAGTCCCTGCAATCCCACGGACAGCAGCGCCCACTCACGGTTCTTCAAAAGGCTGCGCAGCCGTTCTTCAGAAAGAGAGGGACCTGGAAGGCCAGTGATGAAATGGGACACTTGGTCCACGTTGGAGCGGCGCAGCACGTTGCGTACTCTCAGGCGCAGTTCCTGGATGTCGAATGGCTTGGTCACGTAATCCACGGCACCCAGCTTCAGCCCCTGAAGTCTATCGGTGCGCTCGCGTTTCTCTGTCAGGAAGATGATGGGAACCTGGGCCGTACGCCGTCGGCTACGCAGACGTTTGCACACCTCATACCCGTCGATGTCTGGCAGGCGAATGTCCAGCACGACGAGGTCTGGGATGTTTTTTTCCACAAAGGCCAGAGCATCTTTGCCCCAACCGACTGAAGTGACCTCGTAGCCTTGAGTTTTAAAGTACGAGGTCAGCATCTCGGCCGTGTTGGGTTGGTCTTCCACGACGAGGATGTGAGGAACTCCCGCCACGTTCTCGCTCTCCTCTCCTTCCTATGCGTGCAGGGATCGTCTCGTTCTTACCCTATGGGCTCTCTGTAGATCGCGAATGTGCAGGTCTCACCGCCCATCGCCACGCACTCGATTTCCTCTATCCGGAACTTGAGCCCGCCGCTGACCCAGTGCAGGCCTTCTTCTAAGACCCCTTTCGCTGCGAAGCAGACCGGTCGATCGGCAGTACGTCCCCAGCAGACCGGGCACACGTGTATGATGTAGGCATAGTAGTCCCCCCTATCCTCGACGGTGCTTTTCTGGTCGCTAAACTTGGTGAACACCAGGGCCATTGCTGGGAGGCCGGTCTTGAGCTTGGCGTTCAACGGGAGCACCTTGAAAGCCAAGTCACTGACGCCGACCATGCCGGCCATCTTTTGCACGCCTCGAACGAAGCCGACCCGTCCGGCCCGCAGTTGGAGGCCGCGGCCTCCACGAGGCCCGTACATCTCCTCCAACGCACCCATCAGGGCTGAAAAGTCCGCGAACTCGAATTCCTTCCTCAGATCGTCGGGGGGGTAGTTATCGATCAAATGCGAAAGGCCTGCCATGTTCAGGATGGCATTCAGGCCGTTTCTGCCCATAACCTCTTCCATCGCTTCGAGGGTGAAGCGGACGATAGTGTTGTTGTAGTAATAGCCACTAGGCTCGATCTGCGGCACCTTGCGCCCCCTTCCTGGTTCCTCCTGTGCTAAGCCTCAAGGATGGTCGCCAGGTCATCGGATGCCCGGCGCATATCCAGAAAGAGTAAGCCCAATTTGGTCTGCTGGCGGGCCAACACGGTCAAGACGGCTTCTTCTCCGACGGCGCGGAGGACGACATAGCCGTTCTCTCCCTTCACGTACACCTCATCGAGTATGCCGCGCCCCAATTCGGTGGCGATGCGTTCGCCCAACGAAAGCATCGCGGCGGACATCGCGGAGACGCGGTCTTCCTCGACGCCCGCCGGGAGAAAGGAGGCCATTGTGAGCCCGTCCACGCTCACAACGGCTGTAGCCTCGACGTCTGGCGTGTTCATCTGCAGTTCTTGCAGCCGTCTTACCAAGCGTTCAGTCCGAGATCTTTCTGCCATTGCTGCCCCCTTGACGTTTGTCCCTATACGGTGGTATGCTTTTCGAGTTTATTATACCCAGGTATCGCACAGAATGCAAATTCCGACTATTTGCCTACTTTCGTCAGTCCAGAAAGGATGCCTAGCAGCGAGAGATTACAGAGTCGATGCTTCAATCGGTTCAAGCATAGAGCGGTCCAGAGCATCAACCTCGCTGGCCTGGCGGCGTTCTTCCAGGGAAGCCAGCCTCAGCGCAATGAGCGGCAATGCGACGATGAAGGCCAGGGTCAGCAATATCAGTGTTGCCACACTAGTCAGGGCCACGAATCCTGCAAGGCCGACCCGGACCAGGTCTCCCGCGTACGCCAGTACAGCGATGCTTGAGAATGCCATCCCTATGGCCGCGGCGTTCCACAGGCCATGGATGAATGCAGCGGCGGCGTAGGCTGCCAGCAAACGCAGAGGGCGGCGCGATGTCCATAGTTGCCCACATCCCCAGCCGACCAAGCCACTGGTGAAGCAGTGCATAGCCGTCGTGCCCAGGCGGGTCACGGCCCCTACGACCCAACTCTCCGCCCCTCCCGCAGCGCCGTTGAACAGGTTCTCCGCCAGTGCAAACCCTGCACCGGCGGCCACGCCCCACAGGAAAGCACGCGCGGGGTGTGGGCGAACCCAGAAGCCCACAATGCCGCCTGCCAATGCTTTTGCGGTTTCCTCTATCAGCGGAGTGGCGATACAGAGTATCCCGAATGCGTTGGCGATGACTACTGGGGAGAGGACCAGGTTTGACATTTTCGTGACGTCGGTTTGCCAAGCCGGATTCCGTATGTCCTTTGCGAGTTCATTGATCTGTTCTGCCGCGCCTGGCGTCATCACCGCGACTGTGAGGACGATCACGATGACCGCGAAGAGAATCAGTATCTCGCCGATCAGGGAAAGTCCCATCCCCAGGCATCCGCCGCTGGCCATCCCGGCGGTGGCCTCGCGCCGCGATCCTCCTCTCCCGTGCAGCCCCCATCCCACCAGGCCGAGCACAAGGAGTGGTGGGATGCTCATGGCCAGGGCGTGGATGGGAGGCAGCAAGAGGGTCGGTGCCAGGGGGATCAGGCTCACTGCGGCTCCCAGGGCGACGAGGATCAGTTGCAGAGGCAGGAGCGCGAGCCAAAACCATCGCGTCTGCGAAGGGTTGAATGGGCGTGAGGGTCGTTCCTGCCAGCCAGCCCATCCTTGCACTGCGAGGGGAATGCCCAGGCCGATCCCCAGCGCTACAAGCCCCGCTGCCTGTAGCACACTCGTCACATCTGGCGTCTGACCAAAGAGGGCGGAAAGGGCCAGCAGCAGTGCTAGCCCTCCCCCACCCAAGACCAACGTAACCAGAATGGTAACCCCCAGGATGCCGGCGATCAGCCACAGTGTGCGGCGTTTCATCCCTTTTGTTCCCCTGTGCTACTTTTCCTCAATGATGATGGTCTGGATGACGTCGCCTGACGCCGGGCCGATGCCTTGGCTTGGATCACGGGGTGTGAGGCTTGTGGCCACGTCCATACCCTCGATAACCTTCCCGATGATGGTATATTTCCCGTCAAGGTCCGGCAGGGCGCTGTATGTGATGAAGAACTGGCTGCCGACCGTGCTGGTATCCGGTCCCTGGCTGGCCATGCCTACTATGCCAGCCTTGTCGAACTTGAGCGTGGGATAGATCTCGTCTGAGCAAAAGTAGCCAGGGTAGCCTATGCCGCTGCCGGTCGGATCGCCCCCTTGAGCCACAAAGTCGGGGATGACGCGGTGGAATGTCACGCCATCGTACCAACCCTGTTGAGCCAGGAAGACAAAGCTGTTGACGGTGACAGGTGCCTTGTCAGCGTAAAGCTCGATGACGATGTCTCCCCGCTGGGTGCGGATGGTAGCGGTATAGTCCTTTTCTGGATCGGCGACCTGTGACGGGGCGTCGTACAGTTGGTCTTCCATCGATATGAGTTGGATCATCGGTTCGATCCCATTGGCCGACGTGAAGATGTTGTTGACCGCGTAGGTCGGGGTGCGCATTTGGCCATACTGACTGTATGCCTCGTAGTCGGCCATGATCTGATCTCGATAGATGTGGTTCCGTAGCTCCTGCTCGAAACGGGCGGCGTCGAGCCCTAGCTCGGCAGCATACGCGACGAGCTTGGGGATGATGACGTCATCTTCTGCAGAGAGGACAGTCCATTCCTGTTGGCGTGCGTAGAGCAGATCGTGCATTCCAAAGAACTTGCCCTGGGCACCGGCGGCCTCGGCAGCCTCGGCAGTGATGACGGCTTTGTCGTGGAGGGAGATCAACGGCAGGTGTCGATAGGCAAAACGGATTCTATCACCGTACGCATCTTCCAGATGCGTTCGCAGTGTCGCAACCACTGCGCAGTATGGTCATTGGAAGTCGGCGTATTCGATGACGGTGATGGGAGCGTCGGCTGGACCGTGAACGTGATCCCTCTCCGACACCGGTGGGATGCGCGGCTCTGCCGGTAACGGCTGGGCCCTGCAGAAAGCCGGCGGTGGCGTCGGTGTTGGCTGAGCACATCCGGCCGCCAGCCCTGTCAAGGTAAGCAAGATCAAGAATAACGCAAGCTTGCGCATAGCAGCCTCCTGGTTCCGAGTGTGGCGGGTATTGTACCACAAAGGGGGAAACTCGGCTATCCGTTCTGAGAGGCCGGGAAAAGCGTTTGGCAAGCTACGGTATTTGGAGTACAATGTTTTTGGGCGGCGTGGAGAGGGTTACATGAGTGAGAAGCGCAAGCCGCTAGTTGTGGTGGAGGATCGAATTGAGGTGGCCGCCTCGCCCGAGGTGGCGTGGACCTGTTTTGCCGATCTCGGCAAGTGGCCCAGTTGGTTCCCCGCGCTGGCCGAGGTGGCGTGGGTCGTCGGCCCTCCCTGGACAATGGGGGCGCAGTTCCGCCAGATCGTCAGATTTGGTTTTCCCCTCGCCAGGGTGGAAGCGATTGCCACCATTGTCGAGATCAGCCCGTTACCCTATGTGGCCTGGGAAGGAAAGGTAGCGGGGATGGAGGCGGTCCACGGATATCGCTTCGACCCTGTCGCTGGCGGCACCGAGGTACTCAGCCGCCACGAGTTCCACGGTCCCCCAGCATTTCTGGCTCGCCTCCTCTTTCTCACCCGCCGCGTACACAGGATCTACCAGGCCGCTCTGGGCGGGCTCAAGGCATACGTCGAGACCGGGACGATACAACTTAAAATGCCTATGTAGTGAGCACCGGTATCCTGCATCCAGTGAGAGATGCCAGATGAGTGTGCGACAGAAAGGACCGAGTTATGCGCAGGATAGGAGTTGCTCCATGCCTGGCGCTTGTCCTGCTCGCCGCGTGCACGGCGACCCCAACCCCTACATTGTCCTCCTCCGAAGAAGAGACCTTTGCCGAGTTGCGGGAGCGCATGGTGATCGAGACAATTGAAAGACGCGGCGTCACCGACGAGGACGTGTTGAACGCCATGCGCGCCGTCCCTCGCCATCTGTTCGTGCCCGAGGATGAGCAGGACTATGCCTACGGCGACCATCCGCTACCCATCGGCTACGGCCAGACTATCTCCCAGCCCTACATCGTCGCCCTGATGACAGAGTTGTTGGAGCTCAGGCAGGGGGATAGAGTGTTGGAGGTCGGCACGGGTTCCGGCTATCAGGCCGCCATCCTGGCCGAGATTCCCGGCATCGAGGTCTACACCATCGAGATCGTCCCCGAGCTGGCCGAGAGCGCCCGCGAGCAGCTGGAGGATCTGGGTTACTCAGAGGTTCATTGCAAGCAGGGGGATGGCTACTATGGCTGGCTGGAACATGCCCCCTTCGATGCTATCATCGTCACCGCTGCTCCAGACCACGTGCCGCCGCCGCTGGTGGACCAGTTGGTCGTGGGCGGGCGGATGGTGGTCCCCGTGGGGCCGCCGGGCAGCTATCAGACGCTGTGGAAGTTGGTCAAGCAGCCGGACGGTGAGGTGAAGAGTTACAATATGGGGGGCGTTGCTTTCGTTCCACTCACCGGCGAGGGGCGCTGAGCATCGCCGACGCGCCCCACGCACCGACGTAGCAGATCGCTCCCACGGCCAGGACGGCGGAGAATCCGAGCGATAGCGCCAGTAGCGCGGCCAGGATCGAGGCCACGACCGATACTGCCCCGTTGATACCCCATGCCCAGGCGATGGGTGCGGATGGCCTTTGCCCCAGGAGCGCCAACCCCGTGGGGAAAGGCATCCCCATCAGCAGGCCGGGCGGTGCCAGGGCGACCACCGCGATGAGCATCCGTCCTCCCAGCGGCGCGGCCAGTGTCGCGTTGAATAGAAGCGGCAGGCCCAGCGCGTAGCCGCCGACGACCAGTGGCAGCAGGAGCAGCACGAGCCACAGCGGGAAACGGCGCGAGAGGAGGCTCCCCAGCCCAGAGAACAGGAGCAGGGCGAAGAGCACAATTGCCATCGCGTAGGCCGGGTGGCCGAGGTAGAGGATGAAGCGCTGCAGCAGCGGGATCTCCACGCACAGGTACCCCAGCCCCAACAATGCAAAGTACACGAGCGTCGCGCCGATTGCTTTTCCTTGTCCCGTTATCCCTTTCCTGCGTGCCGCCAGCGGCAGCAGGATCAGCGCCGCAGCCGCGAGCATTCCAAGCATCAGCAGCGCCAGCAGCACAAAGTAGCCCGCCCCGCCGAAGGGCTGCCATGTGTGGCCGGCCATCGCCAGAATCTCCGGCGCTTGACCCCACTTGAAAAAGTGACCAAAGAAGGGACGGTCGTCGGTGGGCGGCTCGACGTCGAAAGGGTAGTCACGATACCAGGTGTTTCTGTCTTCAGCCTTCAGCAGCCCAACACAGGCGCGGTAGTAGACCGGCTCTTGCATGATGTTGTGACGGTTCACCTCGTCCGGGCGTATGCCGGGGAGGTAGACGAGGTCGAAGGCGCGCGGGGCGGCGAAGGCGCGGATGGCTTCCAGTTCTTCATCCGTAAACGGTCCGTTCCGCACCAGAATAAGCATCTGTTGGTAGCTGCGCAGCGCGACGATGCTGGCGGCCGGATCGCCGCCGGCCCGCTCGACCGCCTCCACCGCCAGCGCGAAGGCCCTGATCGACTCAGAGGGAGGCACTTGCAGCCAGCGTGCCACCACCAGCAGACCGTCTTCGTCCACCCGCATCAGATAATCGGTGAAGGCTTCCACGGTGTAGCGATAGTCCTCGGCCAGGCTGTACGCGCCGGAGGTGACCATCCGTTGCGGCGCGGTCAGCGAAAGCACAACGATGTCGTATCGCTCCTGGGCCCGCCGTGCATAAGCCCGTCCTTCCTCCGAGATGACTGTCACGCGGGGATCGTCGTATAGATCGCCGGCCCATGCTCCCTGTGCTTGCACGGCCTCGACGATGAGCGGGTTCGCCTCCACCGCCGTGACTTCCTGCGCACCTTCAGCCAACGCTACAGCCACGTCGAGGCCGCCTCGGGGTTCCAGCACCAGCGCGTGGGCGTCTGGGCGCAATCGGTATGGAAGCGCAAGCAGGAGACAGTCGGTGAAGGCTGCTTTCGTGAAGCCGGGCGCAAAGTGGCTAATGGGACTCATGTCGTCGCCATCGACGGTGAGGCCCAGTTGGGGCGGCGGCTCGGGACAGCTAGGCCCGCCTCCAGGTAGCCTGTGGATGCCTCCTGCCCGCACGACATCCACCCGCGAGAAGCCGTTCCAGCGCTGGGACACAAGCTCCACGTCAGGCAGAAGCAATGAATAGCTGAGGTCTTTATAGGGAGAGAGGCGGATGTGAAGGAAAGAGGGTGTCCAGATGGCGACAAGGATGAGGATGAGGGCGAGGGCGGATTGGATGATGCGGGAGATTACAGATTGGAGATTGGAGACTGGAGATTGGAGGGCGAGGGCGGCGAGGAAGGCGAGGGCAGCGGAGAGGAGGATGGCGCCTTCGCCGCCGACGAGCGACGGGGCGATGACGGCCAGCAGGCAGCCGACGGCCGAGCCGGTCAGGTTGGCAGCGTAGGTGTGGTTGGCTTTCTCGGGCCGGGCCTCCAGCAGCAGCCCGACGGCGGTTCCGTTGCAGAAGAAGGGAGTTGCCAGGGCGACGTAGTGCAGCGCCAGCACGAGCCACTGCCGCCAGTCGAGCGAGACGCGGAAGGAGTCGAAGGGAACGTAGAGAGTGAGGGCGTAGGAGCCGACGGTGCTGAGGGCGAACCCCCAACTCAGGATAGGCAACACGCGATCAGGACTGTGCTCCTTCAGGCGGGGGAAGAGGGTGAGGAAAGTGCCGCTGGCACCAAAGCCCAGCAGCGCCAGGCTGACGACCATGAAGGCAAAGTGGTAGAATTGCGCGACGGAAAAGATGCGCGTGAGGGTGATCTCGAAGGTCAGAGTGGCCGCAGAGAGGAGAAAGAGCCCTGCGTATGTGAGCATTCCCTTGTGCTCGGTCGGACTGTGTTCGAGAGGGATTGTCTGGGTCTCCACCTGGGAGAACATGTCATGCTTGTTTGCGGCAACCTCGGCCAATCTGTCGTGTAGGCGATCTGCGCTAGTCAGTTGGGAGAGCGAGCTCTCCTGGTGTTATCCGTTGGATGCCTGCCACTCGGTCAAAGTGCGTGTCGAAGCTAAAAACGCATTCTGCGCCTCGCTCCTGCATCCGAGCTGCGATCAGGGCGTCGGCAAAGTCAATGTTCTTGGTCTCGTACAGAGTCAGAGCCTGAAGCAAGGTCATCTTTTCTTCTGCTTTGATCCCGTCTTGTAGCAGAAAATCGCGCAGCACTGTGGCAATGTCTGCCACCGGGTGGTGGTAGAACGACCTGAGGACCCACACAGTCTCGGCGACGACGATGTCATCCACGATCAGGGTGACGTGTTCATCTTCCACGGCTTGAAACAGGCGAGCGGCGTCTTGTGCCATATCGGGTGGGTCACCGGTGAGAAAGCGTAGGATAACGTTGGCGTCGACGTAGCCGCCGATCATTTGACCGTCTCCTGGGACAGCACTTCACCGCGCTGGCGGCGGATCTCTTCTCGGATTTCCTGGTGGCCTGGAAAGGATTCGGTGGCCGGGAGCGCCCTGTGCAGTTCCATGATTGAGCGTTTTCGCACAGGGGTGAGAATAGCGCGATTGCCCTCGACCGTGAAGATGGCCTGATCGTGGGCTTTGAGATCCAGCGCCTGGCGCACGTCCTTGGGAATGGTCACCTGGCCTTTCGAAGTGATTGTCGTCACACTCATAGCGCATTCCCCTTACTTGGATGATTTCTGACCTTAATTGTATCATTAGCCATACGGATGTCAAGCCGGTAATACCACCGTCAATAGGCCCCTTTTCCCGAGATGACCACGCCAATAGTGCGCCAGAGGATGCGCAGGTCGAGCCAGATGGAGTAGTTGTGAATGTAGTACAGGTCGTCTTCGACGTGCAGGTGCATCGGACGGTCGCTGCGGCCCGAGATCTGCCACCAGCCGGTGATTCCCGGTGGGACGGCGAAGCGCTTGCGCTGCCAGCCTTCGTACTGCTCGACCAGCCACGGTAACTCGGGTCGCGGTCCCACCAGGCTCATCTCTCCCTTTAGCACGTTCCACAGTTGCGGCAGCTCGTCGAGGCTGAACCGGCGCAGGAAACGCCCCACGCGGGTTGTTCGCGGGTCATCAGGCCGCTTGTGGATGATCTGCCCATCAGGAGTCTCTTGCATCACCTGTGGTAGCAGGTCATCGGCGCCTTGCATCATCGTGCGTAGCTTCCACGCGGTGAGGGGCCGGCAGTTCTCCCCCACGCGCTTCTGTTTGAAAAGCGCCGGTCCGGGCGAGTCAAGCCGGATGATCAGGGCTACGAGGGGGAGGAGAGGTAGGCAGATTATCAACAGGGGGACCGTGATCGCCAAGTCAAGCAGCCGCTTGGCGATTCTTGCGTTGCCCCCGATGGCTGAGGCCCGCAGGCGGATCAAGGGGAGGCCGAAGAAATCGTCCGTCTGAGTGCGGAAGAAGGCCAAGTCGAAGTAGTCGGGTATCACGCTGACCTCGACCGGCAGCTTTTCCAGGTTCAGCACCAAGTGCATCAACCGCTCGTGGGCGCGCAGCGGCAGGGCAAAGATCACCTCCTCCACACCTTGAGATTTGATTGCTTCCTCCAGCGAATCAAGTGTGCCCAGCACAGGCGCACCTGCTACTTGACCATCTCGCTTGGCAGGGTCGTCGTCGAGGAAGCCAACCAAGTGCCAGTCGTCGTCCTGGCGCTGCACATGGCGGCCAATTTCCTCCCCGATTCTGCCCGCGCCGGCGATGAGCATCCGGGGGGTGTGGCCGTTGCGGCGGCGCAGGTGGGCAAGCAGCCTCGCAAGGGCCAGTAGGGAGAAATCGATGATGCCGAAGTAGAAGAACTGCCGGCGGGGCACTTGCCGGTAAGAGAAGTATAGGGCGCCAGCCAGGGCTAGGAGGGCCAAGCCCACTCCCAGTAGCAGCGAGCGAAGCTCGGCGGAGAGGCGGTTGTGAGTGGGGCGTCGGGTACCGTAGGCGGCAGTTAGGGAAAGGACGACTGGCCAGATAGCGGCGGCCATCAGGTAGACGGGCCATGGGAGGGCGACGAAGCGCCAGGTGAGTTGAGGCCCCCAGGGAATGAGGTAGCGGGCCCATGAGGCGAGGTAGAGAGATAGAAGAGTGAGGGCGATGTCTACGAGCCCTAGGATGACCACACGGTTGATCTCTTGGCGTTGAGTCATACACTTGTCCTTCTCTTCTCACCGATCACTAAGCGATGAAAGAGTTGCTCATATTGGTCAGTTACTCCTTCCCAGTCGAAGAGTTCTTGTACGCGAGTCTTTGCTTTTGCCCTGTATGTCTCGATCGTTTCGGAGTTTGTGATAAGTTGAGCCAGGACCTCCTGCAGGGCCGGTGCTCCAAGCTGTCCATCGTAGCTCAAGCCTGCTTCGCCGATCGTTTCCAGGTTTTCTGGCGTGTCATTGACCACGACGCAGTTGCCTAGTGCCATCGCCTCTAGTAGCGCTGGGTGGGTACCACCTACTCCAGATGTCTCGACGAACACATAGGCGTGGGACCCGAGTTCTTCGTAACCCTCACCGAAGAGGTAGCCTGTGAAGATGATGCGCGGATCGTCGGTGTCCTTCAACGTGCGGATATAGTTTTCAGCATATGGCGCGTCACCGACGATGACGCAGCGCATGTTTGTTTCCAGGCCTTCGAACGCTGCAGTCAGATGATGAGGGCAGTTTTCCGGCACCAGCCGACCGACGAAGAGGATATATTGCCGTGGCTCCAGGCCGAAGCGGGCTAGATGTTTCCCGGGCGGCCTATGTTGGACATCGGCGCCGTAGGGAATGTATGGCGGGTCCGCGCCGTACTGCTCTTTGTAGTAGCGTTGCACGGCTCGCGAGTCTGTTACGAGTGCATGAGGAAATCGAGTGGCTAGCTTCTCCGACCAGCGAATATAGGCTTTTGCCAGCGGAGGCCATTTTTCCCGTTTCCAATCCAGTCCATCTACGTTAAGGACAACTTTCTGTCCCCGGAGTCGCGGAATCCAGGAAAGGAAGCTGTTGCCGACGATGAAGATTAGTATTACGTCGTAGGGCTGGGAGAGGCTGTGAAGCAGAGACAGTAGTGTGTGGACGATGGTGTCCAGATACTTATTCGGTATAGTGGGCAGCCTGACCAAACGCATTCCACGATAAGTCGGCTCAGAATAGCGCACGTGGTGTGAGCGACAGTAAACGGTCACTTTATGCCCTCGAGCTACCAAGCGGGTGCCCAGTTCTTCTACGCAGGTTTCGAAACCACTGTAACTGGCGGGGACTCCCCGTGTGCCGACCATTGCGATGTGCATAGGGCGCTTATGTGTCAATTCGGTGGATGCCTATCCGTTGCCGGAGTATGGTTGATTACTCGTCGCAGTATAATGCGCTTTTCGGCTCACGTCAAATCTGGTGGTGTCTGTTCAAAATTTGGGAACGTGTTCTGTATTCCCCACTGGGGCTGCAAAAAGACATACTTTTGGTGCAACTCGCCCCACTTCGATGCTATGTATGGCGCTATTTAGGGCTGACGCCCCGCCAACAACCTATTTCCCCATTTATTGAACAGTCACATCTGGTGTGGACATTTGAACCGAGTTCCCTTATAATGCAGGCAGTCGCAGGATGTTGATCGTGAATTCGCCCAAAGGCAGGCAGTGCGATGAGAGAGAGTGAGCAAACGCTGGAGAGTAAGTTAGGCGAGATCGCTTTTCGGAGGGAGCTTTTCCGGCAGCAAGTGGAAGGCGAGCGTGTATTCGAGGATGAATACAGTGCCGCGGAAATCCTTGATGTCCTTCAAGAGCGTGTGGAAAAAACACGTCGCCAGATGCCCGGGCTCATTGCGCGAGGCGTTGGCATTTCTCCTTACATCGAACTCGGTGCAGAGAGGGCGCAGCGGGCGTTGGTGATGGAAAACGAATTGGGCGCGCGAGGTTTTGCCGTCGATCTCTCGTACGAGAGTCTGCGCTCGGTGACATACCTGGCGGAGCACTTTGATCAGGAAAGATTGCCTATCTGTGTTTGCTGCGATGCCTATAACCTGCCTTTTCGAAACAACTCGATTCCCTTTGTGTTCTGCTACAATACCTTGCACCATTTTCCCGATCCAACTCCCATAGTTGCCGAGGTCTATCGGGTGATGGCACCAGGGGTCTTTTTTTTCGATGAGGAGCCATTCAAGCAGCTTTTGCACTTTGTGCTCTACAAGCGCAAGCCGCCCCGCAGCGTCGAGGCCCATCGTCGCAGAAATGTGTTGGTCAAGGTGATCGAGACGCTGTTCTCGGAGACGGAGCCTAACGAGCTAGCGTACGGCATTGTCGAGAACGAAGAGATAACCACGGCGATGTGGCGGCGCGTCCTGGGCGTGTTCGACAGAACTGAGGCCACCCTGGAGGCACGCGGCGGCGGCGCGCGTTCCAGTCTCTACAGCTCGGGCCTGAGTCTGTGCCACGTCATAGCCAAGTTTTTAGGAGGTAACATCCAAGGCTTGTGCGAAAAGACTACGGGGCAAGCGCTGGCATTAGAAAGCATCTGGGATGCTCTTGGCTGCCCCAGTTGTCGCGTAGCGGGTGTGCGGGGGGAGGAAGATCGAGCTCCGTTGCATTGGACGGACGCAAGCTTGCGTTGTACCAACTGCGACTGTGAATTCCCTGTGAAGGATGACGTCCTGTTCCTTTTTGCAAGGGCGGACCTGAAGAAGTTTTACCCGGAGGTGCTGGAAGGCTAGGGCGCAAGCATCTCCAATGTCGAACTGGGAGGAGGGAGCGAGGAAAATGGCCAAGCTAAAGGGATTGGTCATAGCTGCAGCAGCAATTCCCGTTATGACAGCCAAGTGGGTCGTAACGTGTCGAAAAGAGGGGTTTTTGCCTATGTCGTCCCTAAAAATGGCCGTTTTCTGCATCTTCTCAATAAATCGGGGGGAAAGCCCGGTAAGCTGAGAGCTTCCCATTTTTGCTATAACCAGGTAAACTAACGCCGCGATGTTGGAAGCGATAGACCTGAGCGGTATAAAAGAAGAGAACGCCCACCAATTGATCGTGCGGCTGCTGAACCTGATCGAAGACCTGAGCGCCGATTTGCACGACGCACAGGCCGAGACTCAGCGTTTGCGGGACGAGAACAACCGGCTGAAGGGAGAGCAGGGTAAGCCCAATATCAAGGCCAACAAGCCAAGGCCGCCTCAGGCTGACCACTCGTCGGAGAAAGAGCGACGCAAGCCCAAGCAGCACGAGAAACGTCGCAAAAAGGCTGCGGTTCAGGTTCACCGGGAACAGACGTTGGAGGTGGACAAGGCCAGCTTGCCAGCGGACGCTGAGTTCAAGGGCTACGAAGACGTGGTTGTGCAAGACGTCTTGTTTCGCGCCGACAACGTGTGTTTCCACAAAGAGAAGTATTGGGCGGCTTCGACGGCGCAAACCTGCCTGGCTGAACTGCCGCGCGGGTACGAGGGGCAATTTGGGCCGGGTATCAAAGCATTGGCCCTGACGCTGTACTTTGGTGGCGGGATGAGCGAGCCGAAGATTCGGGGGTTGTACGAGAATGTCGGAGTGCAGATTTCGGCGGGTGAACTGTCCAATCTGTTGATCAAAGACCAAGGGACATTTCACGCCGAGAAGGACACGGTGTACGAGGCAGGGTTGCGCAGCAGTCCCTGGCAGCACACGGACAACACCAGCACGCGGGTAAACGGGCAGAATCAGCACTGTCATATCGTGTGCAACCCGCTCTACACAGTCTATTACACCGCTCCACGCAAGGATCGGCTGAGTGTTTTGGACGTATTGCGCAACGGACGGCAGCGCATTTTCCGGCTGAACGACGAAGCGTTGAGTTATCTGGCAGCCGTCCCCTTGTCGAAAGCGGCGCGCAACACCCTGCTGGTCTGGCGCAGCGAACAAGACCTGGATGAGGCGACGTTCTTGAATCGGCTGGACACCCAGTTCCCGAACCAGGGAGTGCAGCAACGCCAGGCGATTTTGGGCGCGGCGGCCGTGGCGGCCTACCACGCCGAAGTGGGAATGCCAATCGTGCGCTTGCTGGTATGCGACGATGCGCCGCAGTTCAACTGGCTGACGGAAGAGATGGGGTTGTGCTGGATACACGAGGGACGACACTACAAGAAGCAGTTGACGCCAGTTGTCCCTCACCATCGGGAACAGCTGGACGACTTTCTGAAGCAATTCTGGGACTTGTACGACCGGCTGTTGACGTACCGACAGCATCCCAACCCAGAAGACTGTGTGCGGCTGGAAGCGGAGTTTGACCGGCTGTTTGCGACCTGTACCGGATACGATGCTCTGGACGCTCGGATTGCCACGCCCCGGGAAAAGAAAGTTCCCTTGCTGATGGTATTGAAGCATCCCGAGATCCCGTTGCACAACAACCCGGCCGAGTTGGAAGCGCGCCAGCGGGTGCGAAAGCGCGACGTCAGCTTCGGCCCGCGCACGCAAGATGGGGCCAATGCCTGGGACACGTTTATGAGCTTGGCCGCAACAACCAGGAAGTTGGGCATCAGTTTCTACGAGTATGTTCACGATCGCATTTCCAAGATGAACCAGATTCCGTCGTTGGCAAGCCTGATCGAAGCACGCGCAGGGGAACTCGCGCTGGGCGCTTCGTGGTCCGCCGCCTGACTTGCCCCCCAGTTATTGAGAAGATACCGTTTTCTAACAAAAAGTGGGGCGTCATGCCCTTATCAGTGGCCAAAACGGGAATTGCTGTAGCTGCAGCTTTAGGGCTGTTGCTCGCAGTGGCAGCGATCTTTTTTTGCAGAGTCTCTTCAATGCCAGAGCGCGTCAGCGCGCAGGGCGCGTCGCGCTTTGGATATACCTCTCCGCGTCCGGGTGCGCGGCTGGTCTCTGCCGGGACGACAATCACCATCCGGCCCGGCGACATTTTAGACGAGAGCAGCCTCTCCGACGCGCTGTTCACGGTCGTGGGCAGTGAGAGCGGTGTCCATGCAGGCCGCGTCTTGCTGGCCGATGACCATGAGACGGCGATATTCGAGCCTGACCAGTCGTTCGCACCGGGCGAGACGGTAACGGTGACCATTTCCCCAGGTATCAGGATGGCGCAGGGTGAGGTGTTGGGCGGCGCGGCGTTCGAGTTCACGATCTCGCTCAAGGCAAAGCCGCTGATGGATATCGGGGCTGTCACGAGCAATTGTGATCCGTCGGAAGACGTGGTGGGTTTGCCCGATGACTTTCCAACGATCTCGGTGACCGTCCCTGCCAGTGGGACGGCGGAGGGGTACCTTTTACTTGCCAATCTGCGCTGGGAGGGAGCGCCCTCTGCCAGATCGTATCTGCTCATTCTAGACGATTCGGGTGAGCCCGTCTATTACAAGCGGTGCCTTTATTCTCTCGACTTTAAGAAGCAGCCGGACGGGTCACTTACGTATTGGGATTATGCGGACAATGCCTTTACCGTGATGGATGCGTCGTATGCCGTCGTGGACACGGTCCAAGCCGGCAATGGTTACCTGATCAATCGCCACGATCTCCTGATACTGCCCAATGGCAATTACCTGTTTACGATCTATGACCCGCAACCGGTGGATATGAGCCAGGTTGTGCCGGGAGGCGACCCTAACGCCACGGTGGTGGGGTTGGTGATCCAGGAGATGGATGCGTCCAAGAACGTCGTTTTCGAATGGCGCAGTTGGGATCATTTCGAGATCACCGACTCGAATCAAGATTTGACCGCGAGCCACATCGACTACGTCCACGGCAATTCGGTCGAGCTGGATTCGGACGGCAATCTGTTGATCTGCTCCCGGCACCTGGACGAGATTACCAAGATCGACCGGGGGACGTTATCTGGCGCATGGGGGGCAAGCGGAACGAGTTCACGTTCCTCAACGACGCTCGGGGGTTCGCCTACCCGCACGACGCCCGGCGGCTATCGAACGGCCACATCACGATCTTTGACAACGGGAACACCCTATCGCCAGAGTACTCTAGAGCCTTGGAGTATGCGGTGGATGAGGGTAGCAAGACCGTGGAGTTGGTTTGGGAGTACCGGAACGTACCCGATACGTTTGGCCCACATTGGGGGAACGCCCAGCGGCTGCCCAACGGCAACACGATGATCGGGTGGGGAGATGTGGCCCCGGCGCTTACCGAGGTGATGTCCGACGGCACAAAGGCGTTCGAGTTGGATATAGCGGGCCAGGTATCGACCTATCGCGCGTTTCGGTTTCCCTGGCAGGGGAACCCCGCGTACCCGCCCAGCCTCATCGTCGAGACGGAGAGTCCGACGCTCACGCTGCGCTACAGTTGGAACGGGGCGACCGAGGTGGTCTCGTATCACGTTCGCGGTGGGCAGACGCCCTATACCGCCACCACGCTGATCGACACGCAGGTCATGGCAGGCTTTGAGACCACCACGACGATCACGGATACCGGCGTGATTGGCGATGCGTGTTACCTGTGGGTGACGGCGGTGGATGGCGCGGGGGATGAGATGGGCCACTCCAACGCGGTCTTTGTCGGGGATGTCGATTGTTTGACCGACAAGGTGTACCTGCCACTGGCATCGAGCATCCGTCACAACTTAACGAAATGGCGTCTGCCGGTTGTCAAAACAGCACCAAATGGGCAGCGAAACAGCCTGTTATCGTGCCCAGAACAAATCTGGGAGCTTGATTTGACCAACAAGTCGGGCCTGATTGACGAAATTTGCCCTGAATTGTGGCGAAACAGTCTCTTGAGAAGCTCAAAATGGCCTTAAGTTGTGAGGCATGGACGAATTAGAGGATTTTCAAAAGGCTTCTATCGAACTTGAATCGGCCTCGAACGTGGAATTCACGCAAAATTATGTCATTCCGCTGCTAGACGAGTTCTTTGGAAAGGATCTTCGGGGGCTGAGGATCTTGAGCGATGGGTGTGGCATAGGGAAGGACGTCGAGACCTTTGTTGACGCCGGGATGGATGCCTTTGGTGTTGACCCTGGATGTCGGATTGCGGCGTGGAACGAGAATAAACAGCGGGCGCGCCTTGCCGTTGCCTACGGGCAGGCGCTTCCTTTTCCTTCCGATCATTTCGACATGGCGATATCGCTTGGCGTGTTGGAGCACGTCGGTACTTATGGCTACCCCAGGGGAAAGGAGACGGTTCCGGACTATATGAACCAACGGCTTTGGTTTATCCAAGAGATCGTCCGGGTCACCAAGCCGGGAGGATGCATTGTCCTATCTACTCCGAACCAACACTGTCCGGTTGATTTTTGGCATCATAGCAAGGGCAGGCGCAGGCTGCTTCGTTTGCATTGGCCGTGGGAGACCTTTACGGTTTCCTTGGGCCAGCTCAGGCGATGGTTCATCAACTGCGCGGGATGTCAATCTCTCAAAGTGCTGCCCTTGGAGAACGCGTTTGCCTTCCGGCAAGTGAGGCGGTACTTTTGGGGGCATGTCCTCTGTCTGCCGGTCAGATTCGTGCTGCGACTCATCTTTACCACGCCATTCCGCTTTCTCTCCCATTCATTCCTCAACCCATTTCTGATCGTGCACGTGGTCGAGTGATATAGCCTCTCTAGCAGTTTGTCGGAGTGAAACTCTGTACATACCATTCCTATGGTGATACAATGCCACATACAATGTCATTAAGTTAACGAACGGGTTTGTAAGTCATCGAGAATCGTTTGAGCATCCTGGCTTTACTGCGTGGGTATCGGCGACCTGGACGGATTGGTTCGACAGTGCGTAACATGATTTGCCACAGCCCG
>DAOUDX010000305.1:0-1596 GCA_034430835.1 Anaerolineae bacterium | reverse complement strand
CGGCTGCCCACAAGGCTTGGACAACGCTTCGCGTTGCCCACACTTCCCACAGCGCCTACGGCTGCCATCTCTACTCTACCACACTTCTTGAAATAGTACCCAAAAAGGCGACACCTTTTAGCTTAACACAGGGTTGCCCTCCTTGTGCCGAAGTATACGGCAGGGTTCCCTGAGTGTCAAAAGAAGGATGGGCTTTTCTCAAAAGTGCTCGTAGAATTCCCTGGGACGTAGCTCCGGGAAATCACCTGCCTCCGCCAAGTAGCGCCGCACATCGACGCACAGGTGGCACATACCGGTGTACCCCTCGGATAGGGGCACGTAGCCGTGTTCTTTCTGTGCCAGCTTCATCAGCCCGTACGGCCCGCGCTCGATCAGTACCTTGACCAGTGGTGGGTAGCGCCTTGCCTGGAAGTCGTCCAGCAATTGCGGCAGCTCCCGCCAGTCACCCACTGCCAGCCCTCCGCAGAAGCCGGACACAAAGTTGCCGTACAGGTCGAGGTGGGAATGGCGGGCGTAGAGCAGCGTCCCCGCGCAGGTCTCGTTCGCAAAGGCTGCCGCCGGGGCCTTGGGCACCAGATGGCCCAGCGCGTACCCCGACCGCCCTCCCGAGATGATGCCGAACCCTTCCCACAGGATGCGGTACGCGCCGTCGGCTCCGAACGCTTCCTCGTATCGTGAAAGCGGGGTGGGGTGCTCAATGTCGAAGCGCTGCACGATGTCGAGAAACTGGGATTGGTAGACGATGACCCGGTGACTCCCAAAGACGTCGGAGGCGACGCGAATGGCGCGGAGCGTCCGCGCGGGCGGGATGCGTTCGGCGTGGAAGGGGGAACAACTGACGAGCACTGCCTGCAGGCCTGCCTCCCGCAGGGCGCGGAAGCGCTCCTGTGCCTCGTTCTCGTCGGTGCACCACGCAGCGCTGGTTTCGAGGTAGGCCACGATGCCCAGCTCCGCCGCGATGCGTGCTCCTTCCAGGAGCAGGTCAAAGTGCAGGAACGGCTCGCCGCCGGTGAGGTGTACCTGAGGTCGCTGTGGCCAGACGGCCATCGCCTCCAGCGCCTGGCGCAGCATCTCGGGCGACATGGCTTCCTTCTCCCAGCGCGGCCCGCAGTTGTAGAGGCAGTGCGCGCAGCCGCTGTGGCAGCGGTAGGTCAGGATGACGCCGACGTCTTCGGGGCAGAGGGCAAACATCCAGGTCACCAGTTCTCGTAGCGCACCAATTCGGGGAGCGGTTTGCGCTTCTTCGGTTTCGGCTCGTCGGCGGGGTAGCCCAGCGGCGTGAAAGCGATAGGCTCCACAGAGTCGGGCAGGCCCAGCACCTGCCGCGCAGCAACGGGATCGAAGGCGCCGATCCAGCACGTGCCCAGGCCCCCGTCGGCGGCGGCCAGGATCAGGTGGTCCATCGCGATAGCGACGTCTACCACGTGATAGTTCATCCCATCCATGCGGCTCCACGCCAGGCCCGGCACGCCGCAGATACCGATGACGAGCGGTGGTTGCACGAACCATTCCCTGCCGTAGATGCGCTTCAACTCCTCCTCTCTACTGGCCGTGTGGATGACGATGAGCTGGAACGGCTGCCGATTGGCGGCGGTC
>DAOUDX010000304.1:0-1757 GCA_034430835.1 Anaerolineae bacterium | reverse complement strand
ACGACCTCCACGTGAGGAATAGCCCTCAGGCGCTGAAGCAGTCCCTCGAGCACTCGCTGGGACATCATCAGTGGGTCGCCGCCGGAAAGCAGCACGTCACGGATCTCGGGCGTGGCGGCGATGTAAGCCAGTTGCCGCTCATAGTCCGCGGAGTCGAATTGGGCATGGGAATCTCCCACGATGCGACTGCGGGTGCAGAAGCGGCAGTAGCTGGCGCACTCAGTCGTGACCAGCATAAGCACCCGGTCGGGATACCGGTGCACCAAGCCCGGAACAGGCGACTGGGCCTCCTCGGCCAGGGAGTCAGCCATCTCGGCATCGAGGCATGCCGTCTCACGAACTGTGGGGACGACCTGCCTCCGGATCGGGCAGTTGGGATCGTGGGGATCCATCAGGCTGGCGAAGTAAGGCGTGACGTGTACACGAAAACGCCCAGGTGCCGAAAGACCCTCGATTTCCTCGGGGGTGAGTCGTAGCACCTGGGCGAAATCATCGGCCGTCTTCAGCCGATGGGAAAGCTGCCATCGCCAGTCATTCCACTGGGCGTCAGTCACGCCTTCCCAGGGGTGAGGTGGCCTACCGTGTCCAGGAGGCTCCTGGGATTCCGATTTAGAATCTTCGCTCTTTTCAGTTGACATCTTATGCTCTCCTTCCCATGCTTTCGTTTGTATGTTTGAACTCGCCGCCCGCTCCGGCCAGGACCGCTGAATCGGCCTGCAGTCCCCGTGCCAGAGCAAGCATCGGTGAATCCGGCTGCACATTCCTAACCAACAAAAACCCCTCGCTGCCGCGAGAGGCCTCGGTACTAAAGCTGTTGCCCCCTCTCGCCACTCTTTCCAAGCTCTTGTTGTGAAGACACCCCATCCACTGGGCGCCCGTCCTGTCGGTGCAACACCTGGGCTATTCTATTCGCCCCGACTGGCCCAACTACAGCTCTCCTTCGTCGTCCCACTCCTCGCCATAGTCGAGAGGGAAATCCACCTCGAACGGGCTGGTGCTGATGATCTCGAGCTCTGTATCACATTCCCGGCAGCGAACCGTGGCACCTATTCGTGGCTTTTCCATGGTGATCGCAGCATCGCAGCTAGGACAGTATGCCTCAGGCATTCTCCACCTCCTATGCGGACTGCGCGAAGTATAGCACAAAAAGCAGACCTTTGAAGTAAGCAATTGGTGAAATCATGGTGAATATCTAGAAGCGCTGGGCGGGCAAACGAAATGCTCTCTCATCCCAGCATGTGCTCGCTGGCCTCGCGAAAGGTGAGACGTCAGCGCTACAGCGCGGAAGCAGCCCGCCCCTCTCGGCTCGGCACAGGCGGCCAAGTCGAGAAGGGCTTTGCAGCTCGCGTCCAGCGAATGTCGTAGACGATCTGCACGCTGATGGAGATGGAGAAACTGCCCGGCGAGATGGAGGGCGTCGCCGAAACACCCACCCCGCCACCGCCACCCCCAACTCCCCACTCCATCGGCGAAGGATACCAGCAGCTTGCCTGCCGGAAGACTCGGATGCAGAGCGTCTGCACGGTCCACCACACCGAACAGGCTGGAGCTCACCTGTCTGCCCGGCTTGTGCGCCAAACTCCCCTTGTCAACATCGCCACCGATAACCAAGACACGCTTGATTTACGGTAGTGTCCTTGGACAACTGAGATAATTGCTGGCATACTATCAGTGGATTACATCTCCCTTGGAGGTGAGAATGAAGCTGATAGCATGCCTAATCATATTGTCGTTGATTGTCGCGTTTTGGTCAACCG
>DAOUDX010000303.1:0-1573 GCA_034430835.1 Anaerolineae bacterium | reverse complement strand
CAGGATGTATCATAACCGAATCACCGACTTTGGCAATTGCCGTCATTCCTGCGACCCCTCTGCCGGTTCCCGTCCGTCAAACAGCAGGGCAAGCATAGCGCAAGCGCGTTTCTGCTGCACATCATCCATTTTGCTCAGTTTCTGTATGGAGGAACGCAACTCTGGGGTGAGGCGGTGCAAAAAGGTCAGGGCGGGATCCTTTTGCGACAGATCACTGTACTCTTTTAGCATTGTTGCGACGAACTCTGCAAGACGAGACCCTCGCCCCCGCCCTACCTCGTACTCTTCAGCCTGGGCAGTCTCGACGAGCCGGCGCTTGAGTTCCTTCGACACATAGAGAGAGGTGTAACCGTCCTTATTCACAACAAGATTCGACTCTAAACCTATAGATTTGCCAATTAAATCCATAGATTATCAGCAATGAAGAATAAGCACCCACTTCAGGGTCAATCGAGCAGGTTCGGCGTGCGTGCCAATACTCAGCCTCGCTTAGAAAGCCGCAAATCGCGCAAAAACGTGCAGTATTCTTCATTACTGGATGCTTACAGAGTCAAGATACCTTGGAGGCAGAGAAGGGAATCCCCTAGAACAGCCGACTTATCATCCTGGCTGGCACGGTGTATAATATCGTCAACTGCTCTCTTCGCGCGACGAGCCTGAGGCCCGGCTGCAGTGTGCTCCCAATGGCCGCCTGTACCTGACCGGGGTCTACCTGTCGGCCTGGCAGGGCATAGACCTGCCCCGCCAGTGGGACAACTCCGACCGCGAGCCGGACAACTGGCCGGAGGAAACTCTGGCAGATTTTGCCGCGCGGGTGCGCCGGGCGCTGCGGGAGTGGGAAGACTGCCTTTCGTATCTACACTCGGAGGTAGCCAGTCGGACAGGTAGAAAATAGTCCCCTATACGTTCCGCGTGTGGAACCCATAGACGCCAACAGTTCTAGCCTAAGCAAATACTGCCCGGCGATCAGAGGTAACACCGGCATCACGCCCAAGAAGGCAATAGTAATAAAGACTGCACTGTCGATGAGCGTGGATACCGTGTTGCTGATAAGTACCCGTGCCCACTGATATCGCCTCACCCGCTCTCGCCACCAGGCAAATACCTGTACGTCGATCAGCGTGCTAACCAGGCAGGCGATCAGGCTGGCCACCACGATTCGCCAAGTCGAGTCCAACACCCCGGCAAAAGCGGCTTGGCCTTCGTCGCCGTAGAACGGCGCCAGCGGAAGCCAGATAGCGAATTGGGTATAACCAGCCAGCAATAGATTCGCCAAGAAGGCGGCATATACTACGTACCGTGCTCCTTGTTTCCCCAGGCGCTCATTGACCGGATCGATAAAGGTGAAGGTGAGCGCGCAGATGAAAACGGTGACCGGCACGACGATATCACAGGGAAGAACTATTGGTTTGCTGGTAACGATTTGGAATAGCTCAACAATACGGTAGTGTCCTTGGACAACTGAGATAATTGCTGGCATACTATCAGTGGATTACATCTCCCTTGGAGGTGAGAATGAAGCTGATAGCATGCCTAATCATATTGTCGTTGATTGTCGCGTTTTGGTCAACCG
>DAOUDX010000302.1:0-2793 GCA_034430835.1 Anaerolineae bacterium | reverse complement strand
CGACAGGCGTGATCCCCAGCAGGATCATCGACTGCCTGATCGACAGACTCGGCCTCTTCGATGCATACGTCACGCCTCCCCTTGTCATCACTGTCCCTTCAGATTTGCACTCACTGCATCGTGCAGTGCGGCGTAAAACGCCTGCACGTCCGCGTCGTGCGGATCGTACACGCTGTCGAACAGGATCGAGACCAGCACCCAGCGATCGCGATCGAGGGCTGCATCGGCCCAGATGCGCGTGGCATAGTCGTCGGTGGTGCGCTTGGCCGACTGGAACCAGTACGTCCCTGATCGCAGGCTGCGGCCATGCCCCTGATTGGCCCCCAGCGAAATATAGCGCACCGGGAAGTCGGAGCGGACGAGGTGCGTGTGCGAGTCGTCAAGCGACAGCCCGTAGAGCATCAAGCAGCGCTCCGGGTTGTGATGGGCGCGCCAGGTGGTGCTGGCGATCAAGATCGCCGAGCCGGTGACCGTCTCGTCGTCGCCACGCCACTCGAAGCGGAAGCGGCTGGCCGACTCCGCCCCGTCGCGCGTCAGCCACTCGACCTCCTCCGGCTGAAGCGGTAGAGGCTCAGCGGCGAGGCCAGGCGGCAGATGCCAACCCTCTGCCGATTGCGCCAGCACAGTCTGCGGCCGGGGTGTGTAGAGCACCGCCATCACCAAGATGGCTGCCGCCAGCACGGGAGCCAGCCACGCAGGACAGCCCAGCACCGCCTGAACCTGCTCCGCCCGCTCGACAGGCGGCTGCAGGCGCAGGAGGGCGACCGCCGCCGCGCACGCCCCGGCGAACCCCAGCACCCCCAGCGGCACGTGGAGCATCTCGGCCAACAGCCGCCAGCCGGCCACCTCTCCGACGACGGTGAGCACGGCGACGCGGAGCAGGTTCGAGACGAACAAAAGCCCACCAAAGCCAGCCAGGGTCAGTATCCAACGGAAATCGAGGCGGCGACGCTCGATCCACGTCGCAGCGACGAGAAACAACGCGCCGGCCCACAGGCTCTTGACGCCGCTGCACGGCAGATCGACGTGGGACACGCCGTTCTCGAACACGAGGATCGTATCGACGCCCACGGAAGCCACGCCCGCTCCCGCCAGCCCGTCGCGCACAATGGCGGCGGTGAGGACGCGCATCGGGTAACCGATAAAGGTCTGCATGTGCTCGCCAAAGGGTAGCGTGCCGACCAGGAGCAGCGCCGCGGGCAATCCCTGCCGCCAGCGTCGCGGCGCCGCCCACAGCCCCAGCAGCCCGTAACTGGCCAACCCAAACAGGCTCGCCGAGACGGTGTTGATGTCGAGAAAGCGCTCGACGAGCAGGTAAAGGGCCGACCCGCCCAGCGCAAGGGCGAGCGCCGGGAGGTGCAGTTGCGGCAAGACGTCGAGCCGCGGGCGGGCGAATTCCTTGCGCAGGCGGACGACGATCAACACCACCACACCCAAGAGCATCACCTGGTTGGTGCGAAAGTCATCCCGCGTAAAGATCACAGCCAGGTAATCGAGCAGTGGCCAGTAAAGCCAGAGCCACAGACCCAAGATGACCCCATTCACGAGCAGGCATACAGGGCGAGATAGAGACCTCCTATCACTACAAACAAGCATAGCGCTCACAATCCTTTGTCGAAAAGACCAACCAGGGCCAGTTTTCTAACCCGCCCGTCGCGCCTCTAATCTCCTTGCCGGCCATCCTTTCGGTGTGATAGTACAGAAAAAGTACCGGTCGGCCAGACCTCGAAATCTGGAATGCACTGGTGTGGTCCTCAGCTACAGCATGAACTCGCTCGTTTCCAGAGACAAATCGGCAAAGCCAGCATCGCTACATGGGCAATCATCGCCTCTCAGGGCAACATCCAACCAGCCGCACGGCCGCAATTCCCGCATCACGAGCGTCGCCGCGAGCGTGCCGACGAGGATGATCGTCACGACCAGGATTGGTCCGCCCCAACATTCAAACCAGTGTTTCGCTCTCATCTACTCCCTCCGCTTGGTTGCCGAGACTGATCGCGGGCAGACATAGACGTATCGATTAGCCTCCCATCACCATCCAGTCTACCAAAAGCCCTCCATCCCGTCTACTGCGAAAGCCCACAGGGCCGACCTGTAGGTTTCGACAGATAAGCCTAGGTGCAAAAAGGGCCTGGTTTTCCACCAGGCCCTCGTCAGACCACAGGTCAATCGCACCGCAAGCTACAGTCCCTCACTCCACAAACATCTCGGTAAGTATCGCAAGCACATCTTTCTGAGCCGCCTTGCTTATCCGCCCCAGCTTGCGCACCAAGCGGGATTTGTCAACGGTCCGAATTTGGTCTAGTACGACTTGTCCTTCCTTGCCTTGGAACTCGCAGCGTATACGCGTCGGATAAGGCTGTCCTTTCGTCGTCATTGGAGCTACGATCACGGTTCTGATCCAGCGATTCATTTCATCCGGAGAAATGACAAGGCATAGGCGCGTCTTCTTGATTTCGCTACCTACTGCGGGATCGAGATTAACCAGGAACACATCAAAACGCTCGATCACCATTCCCACTCTTCCTCATCCCAGACTGTGGGCATCAGAGCTTCACCGTCGAGCAACTCATCATCGCCTCGTTCGGCCATGGCCTTAAACGATTCCTCCCAATGACGGCGCACCTGGTCGATCGGGCGAACGATGATCCGATCCTCTTGCAACTCCAACTCGACTTCCTCTCCTAGATTGGTCTGCTCAAGTAGAAGCTTTGGAATACGGATTCCTTGCGAGTTGCCGATCTTGACTATACGAGACTTGACTGCAGGCATAGCAAAACCTCCTTGGCAAAC
>DAOUDX010000301.1:0-1594 GCA_034430835.1 Anaerolineae bacterium | reverse complement strand
GTTGGTGGGGCGTCAGCCCTAAATAGCGCCATACATAGCATCGAAGTGGGGCGAGTTGCACCAAAAGTATGTCTTTTTGCAGCCCCAGTGGGGAATACAGAACACGTTCCCAAATTTTGAACAGACACCTCTTGGAGTGGCCGCGCGCCAAGGCTTCGGCCAAGTAAGCAGCTGCCCACTCCGCCTGCCGAACCGATTCCTTGGAGAATTGCTGGATGGTGTTGCGATAACTGCGGTTGCACGCTTTGCGGAAGTAGACGCGCCGCTTCTTGCCACTCTGATCGGTGACCGGACACGTACCGGCCAGGCTGCGGAAAGCGGTCGCGATGGTCGCCGAACATCACGAGAAGCTTGGGCGCCAATAGCTTCCCAGCCCCTGGCAAGGAATCGAAGATCGCCTGATCAGGAGGCGCGGCAAACAGCTTCTGCACGTCAGCGATCAGGCGGTTCTTCTGCTGCACCAACCTGAGCACCAGCTCGGCCAGGAAGACGGTTTCCCCTTGATAGGCTTGGATCACGAGAGGGTCTGGCTCGAGACTCGCGCGGCGTAGACCAGCGTAGCAATCAGGGATCAGGCCGGGATGGGTGTAGCCTTGACCTCGGCAAAACTGCGCGAATTCAGTGTAGGTGAGAGCCCGCGCAGCATCGGGGGTGGGATACGCCATCAGAAACCGCAAACAAACCTGCGTCTGCAGGTCGCCGAACACCTCCAACCCTCCCGGGTAGTAGCGTTGCAGGACCGCGCGAAGACGGTTGGAGTGCCGCGTGATCGATTGGGTCAGTGCGTCGATCAGGCCGATCTTGGCCTTCATTTGAATCACCAGCGGACCATCCGGCTTCCAGAGGGCAAAACGGTGCAAGTCGGTGCGCAGCAACTCGGCCAAGACGAAGGCATCGCGATCATCGTCGTGGGCACCGCTGGAGGTGTATCGCCCACGGCTACTGCCGACGATGCTGGGCGCAATCACGTAGACCCGATAGCCCCGAGACCAGAAGAAGTCGATCAGCAAGTTGTGGGCGGTCTCCAGGGCGATCAGGCAGTTGGCAGGAGGCACTCCGAGTTTGTCGATCTCTCCCTCTAGCTTGGCCAGGCCGTCGGGGGAGTGGGCCATCTGAAAACGAACGACGAGTGCCCCTGCCTCATTCTGAATCCGTACATTGTGGTGCTCTTGGCTCCAATCCACGCCTATCAGTAACTTCATCGGAAACCTTCTCCCAAAGTGTTCCTCGCCGGTGGACGCGGGTTACTGGATGCCTGTTACGGTGCTCGAAGCACGGCAAGCTTTCGACAGTGCCCCCGGTCACGCTTGGGGGACGGTCCGCAGCAGGCACTCAAGGCGCAGGCTCAGCTAGGTCCTCTGTTCCAAGCGCTTACCGACAAGGTCGGACAGAAAAGCAGTGTCTCTCTCATCTCAAGTGTACCACATTGGTCGGTTTACTGTATTCATAGTATAACTAATAGGCTCAGATGTTCTAAGTCTTGTCAAGTGATTGAACCTTAAAATCCTCAATAGCGTTAAGATTCACCCAGACGGCTACGGGACGCACAGGTCTCTCCCTCACTGCAATGGGGTTTTGAGAATTGACGCCCTGC
>DAOUDX010000300.1:0-3515 GCA_034430835.1 Anaerolineae bacterium | reverse complement strand
GCTGACAGCCTGGCTGGGTGTAGGCGTCTGAGTTTGGAGATGGGCGTAGAGTTTGGGGATACGTTGGGGATGAGTATAGCCGTATTCAGCACAAAAAGCCTTCAGATCGTCGAGGGTGAGAGCTTGAACGGCCCGGTAGGTAGGGTAACAGATGAGGAAATGGAGGCAAATCTCGGTCGTGAGCTTGCTGAACAGGTCAATCGGTTGAGGATTAACCCGTAGCAGGACTGCCTGCAAACGATTGGTGCCCCGAACGATGTCCTGGTTCAATGTCTTGAGCAAACGCACCTTGGCTTGCATGTATTCCACCAACTCGCCGTGTGGTCGCCAGGGAGTAAAGCGTACCCGGTCAGTGCGTAGCAGGTCGGCCAGTAGAAAGGCAGCGCTCTGGTCTGTGTAAGCCCCGCTGTTGCCGTACCGCTTCTGAGTGGCCTTGGTCACACTAGGGGCAATCACGAACACGTGGTAGTTGCGTGCCAGGTAGTAATCCACGATCAGGTTGTGAGCCGTTTCGATCCCAACCCAGCAACTCTGGGGAGGATGGCCCAAATTCTCGCGTTCAGCGCAGATACGGGCAAAGCCTGTTGAGCTTTGGGGGACGTCAAAGCTGGCCAACGCACCTCCGGTTTGGGGATTCATGAAACATATGGTATGATGGTCTTTGCTCCAGTCGTCATCGATCAACAGTTTGGGTTCCATGTGACATCTCCTTTCGTTCAGGATACCCATCTGCCGGACGCGGGCGACTGTGTTCCTTTTAGGGCACTCTCGGTGTGGCACGCTTTTGACAGTGCAACCCGGTACACTTGGGGGGACGGTCCTACGGTGGCGCTCACAGCGCTGGTTGGGTTTGGTCCTCTGATCCCAAGCGAATGGCCGATGGGGTAGACGAAGTGTGATGGCTGGTCACTACTTGTAGTCTATCCCATCGGTTCACTTCATTCAAGTATACCTAAAAGGTCGGGTTGAGGCGGGCGGAACGCCCGAAGCGAACCCCTCCCCCCCCCCCCCCCCCACCACCCCCGCAGCGGGGGTGGTGGGGGTAGGAGAAACCCCCACCCCAACCCTCCCCCGTCAGCAGGGGAGGGAGGCTCCCACCCTCGCGCGCTTCGCGCGCGCTCCCTTCCCTCGGCTCCACGGTTGGTGAGTTTGTCGAACCACGGGACGGGCTCCCCGTTTCACGGTGGAGGGGAAAGCCTCTCCCCTGTGCAGCGGCATCTTTACGAGTGGACCCTCTTGGCCGAAAATCGGTGGCCCCATGGCGGGCGAAAATTGACAAGGGGCCGTGTATCAATCGAGAGTCGAGTTTGACAAGTTGTCGAAAGTCTATCTGCTGCGTGTATTTGTGGACTCTGACAGGCAACCACTAGAGGTGGTCACCGTATATCGCACCAGCAAAATAGAGAAATACTGGAGAGACGTGAAATGAGAGTGATATATGATCGCGAGGCTTTTGTGTCGCACATCCACGTCGGGCCTTCACCGCGAGAACAAGCTGCCGTAGTAGGCTGCGTTCTGGGCTGGCCACCAACTGCTCTCCGATACTTGCTCCCCTGCACGTGGAACGCGCACCTCGAGTCACCACATACAGCTCCTCGAATTTCCCCTTTCCCCAACCCTTGACCAGCTTGTTCTCAGACTGGAATAACCCCGCACGCCTGACCCCTCCCCCACCCGGCCGCTCATTCTTCACGCTGCGCAGCAAGGGATTCTGCAATAAGTCGGTGGGGGATTTAGCCGCAAATACACCCTGACTTTGGCCTCAAGTGGGGCAAATACCGCGTTTTCAGCGCTGTTTTCTTGCCCGGGTGGGGACCAACCCAGGTTTGTGAATTGACAGAGAAAAAGTCAACCCATAGGGAACTGCGGTGCGATCGAGTTTGCCCCCCACATCTGGGAGTGAGCTGCGGCAGCTAGCCACATCTGGCGGTTGTGTGACCTTGTACAGTTCTGACTTATTGCGGTATCCCGTTCTGGACGGATTTTGACTCTCTTCCAAGATTGCGCTATACTGGGTGTTGCTTGAGGAGAAACATGACTATGGCTTCAGTTGCAGAGCGGCTCGAAGGAACCCGGCGCATTCTCGTGGTGGACGATGATCCCGCAGTCCGGCGACTGATCGAGATCAGACTTCCTCCGGCGGGCTATGAGGTGTTCACTGCTTCCTCTGGCCAGGAGGCCCTGGACGTCATTGCTCGCCAGGGACTGCCTCACTTGGCCATCGTGGACATCGTGATGCCTGGCATGACGGGCTTTGAGTTCTGCGGGATTGTGCAGCAGTTTTGTGATTTGCCGATCATCCTACTGACCGCCGTGGATGAAGAAGAGGTGGTTGTGGAGGGGATCGAGCGTTTTGCCGAGGACTATATCGTCAAGCCGTTTAGTCCCCGCGAACTCCTTGCCCGCGTGGAGCGGGTACTGCGTCGCATTGGGAACTTTGCCTACACCCTGGAGCCGGTGATCCAGATAGACGGGCGCTTGTCTGTGGACATCGCACACCAGCGGGCCATCGTCGGCGGGGAGCCAGCGGAACTCACCCCGACCGAGACCAAGCTGCTCTACATCCTCATGCGCAACGCCGGCCGGACGGTCACTACCGATTTTCTCTTGCGTCGTCTGTGGCCCCTGGAGGAGGTGTTCGAAGACACGTTGCGCGTCCACGTGCATCGCCTGCGCCAGAAGATTGAACTCGATCCCGGTAAGCCGTGTTACGTCGTCACGGAGCGTAGCGTGGGCTATACGTTTGGCGTTTGCCCTTAACCCGTTTGAACGCAAGACCTGACAGGTTGGGAGTGAAGCTGTCAGGTCGCGGAAGCGATCGAAAAGAGCGGCGAGTCTGTGCGCGACTCACCGCCCTTGTAGTGACGTTCGGTCGGAAACGTGGTTACGTTTCTTCTGCTTCCACCGCTTCTACCTCTTCACTCTCCTCAGCCTCTGTGTCGATAAAGTCGTACTCCCCCTCGACCACCGCGGGAGGCCCGGCTTTCTCTTCCTCAACCACGCGCCACTCTTTGATACGTGCTCCCAGGGCGATCAGGTGCTCGCGCACGATCTCTTGCGGAGATAGCTCGATAAAGAGCTTCATCCCGATCAGCAACACGGCGGCGTCGTCCAGGTAACCCAAGCCGGGGATGGCAAAATCAAAGTCGAAGGGGAAAATCAGGTATGCCAGCGCTGCCGGTGGGATCAGCTTGACCCAGAATGACACGCGCTTGTCCCAGAATAGCCGCCACGTCAGGCGGACCTGGCGTGTCAACTCGCTGATCCATCCGGCGAGGGTACCCGGCTCTTTTGGGTAGATCGGTGCAGGACGTCTGTCTTCGCTCATCGACTTCCTCCTGATACTATTATAGCTTCTTGACTCAAATACGCAACCCTGGCGGTGACTGTTCAATAAATGGGGAAATAGGTTGTTGGTGGGGCGTCAGCCCTAAATAGCGCCATACATAGCATCGAAGTGGGGCGAGTTGCACCAAAAGTATGTCTTTTTGTAGCCCCAGTGGGGAATACAGAAC
>DAOUDX010000299.1:0-6148 GCA_034430835.1 Anaerolineae bacterium | reverse complement strand
CCTCCCCGCCAAGGGCGCGCAACTGCTTCGCCACGTGCCCCAATCGCTCCCGGTTGCGTGCCACCAGGACAACCCTGAGGCCCTCGCGTGAGAGCTTTTTGGCAATGGCCTCTCCGATGCCGCTTGACGCGCCGGTGATAACGGCCACCTTCCCCTGCCAGTCGGGACTCTTCCGCGCCCGCAGGTATGGGGACCTGTGCAGCAAAAAGCACCGGACGATGGGGCGGAACAGCCGGATCAAGTGACGCTTGAAACCCATTAGCTTGACCATCTCCCGGACATAATCGTCCAAATCGCGCTGCTGGTACTGCAACACCCGCTGGCTTTCGGTGGTATCGATCCAGTCGGTGGGAAAAGGGACTGTCGTGAAGGCTTTTTCCGGCAGCATACGCACGCCCATTCCCCCCAGTATCTTTTCCAAGATTTCGCGGTAGGTGTACTGGCATCGCGGTCCGCCGCCGATCAGCCACAACTTGCCCCATATCTCCTCGCTGCTTACCCCGTTGGCCACCGCCAACCCCACGTCTCGCGTATGCACGTACTCCATGCGATTGTCGGGGGGCACGTCATACATCCCGGGATCCAGCCGCAGAGACAGCGGCAGCACGGCAGCAAAGCGCAGGATGACCCACTCCAGCCCTGATTCCCTGACCATCTGCTCGCACTCGGCTTTGTGGCGGGCGTAATGCTCGATGGGATCGATCGGGTCCACGACCGTCCTGGGCGGCGGTTGATCGTGTGTCTGCCCATAGACGTGGTACGATGAGGAGAAAATGAGACGAGGCGGGCAGGGCAGTGCCTTCATCGCTTCGATGACGTTGCGGGTGCCGCCCACGTTGATCTCACGCGCCCAGTTGGGGCGATCCTCCGACTCGACGCCGGTGGCCGAGAGCTTGGGAATGATGAACGCCAGATGCACCACCACGTCCTGGTCGCGCACCGCCGCCACAACGTCTTCGGGGTTGCGCAGATCGCCCCACATCACCTCTATCTGATCGCCGTACTTGCGGGCCTTCTTCTCGTTGGTTTTCGTCTTGAGATCGAAACACCGCACGTGATGGCCCTGCTTGAGCAGTTCCTCGATGGCGCTCGTTCCAACGTTCCCAAACGCGCCGGTTAACAATACCTTCACCATTTGCCTCCGTATAGCGAATGATGATTCACCGTTGTCTCGCTATACCCTCCAGATAGATCTCGATACTTTCTTTCGTCACCTGCCCCCAGTCGGCGCCGTTTGGATCGATTGTCCCTTGCAGCAGCAACCCAACGGCCAGTGAGACGAGCGTCTGCGCCGCCGTTTCGGGATCGACGGGGCGCAGCGTGCCTTCGTCGATGCCTTCCTGAATCATCGCCGCGAAAAAGGCCTGATAGCGCCGATAGGGGGCGATGATCTCTTTCCAGACCTGTGGATCGTGCGAAGCCTTACTCCAGAATTCCAGGAACATCGGAAGCTGCCCGCTGGCCGCCTGAAAGACCTGCCCGATCAGGCTGGCCATTTGCCGGAGACCATCGGGGACGCTATCGGCCCCGGCGCGGAACACTGCCAATTGCTCATCCAGAATGGATAGCCACTGCTCGAAGAGATCGAGGAAGAGAGCCTGCTTGCTGGGAAAGTGGTGGTAGAAGCCGCCCTTGGTCACGCCAGCGCGTCTGCAGATCTCGGCCACGCCGGTGGCGTCGTAGCCGTTCTGGGCAAAGCACCCAACGGCTGCCTGCATGATGCGCTGCCGGGTCTCTTCTGCTCTCTTCTGCTGGGGCATACGCCTCCTTGAAATCAAACCGACCGGTCGGTAGTATTGTACCACGGCACCGGCGATGCGTCAATTGGGTCTTTGGTACTATGGGGAAAGGGAACAGGGGGTGATTTCGCCACGACCGAGATTGCCAGGGCGCGAGGCGCGCCCGGTATCCGTAGGGCTGGCGTAGGGCAGGCGTCAAGCCCGATGTGAGGCAACGTGGTAAGATATGAGCGCCTTAGGGCGGTTTCTCCTTTCTCCTCCTTTTCTGGTGAGAGCCGGGGATGGCGACCCCGGCTCTCGTGCTTTCTATTTCCATTCCTTCGACGCAAAGGTTGAAGCTTTCGCCTACATCAACTCGTTCTTCCTATGGTCGCAGTTCCCAGGACGCGCGTCGTGCGGGGCACGGACGGCTTTGCTGATGAGGCTGGTACCGCCGACGATGGCGAGTCTGTTTACGTGATCCTGCCTGGGCGAACACGTTTTACCGCTGTCTACGAATCCGATCTACTCTCATACAGTGCTTGAACATTGCTTATCGTCAGGGCTATGGAGTACATACGCACTTCGTCGATCAGGCCGTCAAAGTATTTCTCGTAACCACTAGGGGCATAGAGCCCATAACCGACCCTAGGATAGGACTGCGGCCTTACGAAAAGATCGGGGTTCAGGTCGATGCAGGAATCCATCAGACGGCCATCTACATAAAGAGTCCCCTCTCGCCTACTTGTGTCTCTGACCAGCACAACATGGTGCCAGACATTGGATTCGAGACTTTCTTCTGCGTGCATCTCACACTTGTCGGGATACTTGGCCCTGTATCCAGCCTCGATGTCACTTAAGCTTCTGAGAGAGATTCCATAGCCCTCCAAGCCCCAACTACGTCCATCGGAAGCTTGCACCAGGGTCTGTTGAGCATCTTGGCTAGTATTGAACCAGAGGGAGATGGTGAAATCCTTGAGGTTGTAGGCTTCTCTCGACATGGTTTCCAGGCTTAGCCAATCATCTACACCGTCCAGCTTCAAGGCCCTGCCTACGACTCCGTCTACGCATGCAGGATTCCCATACAAGATGCCGTGGTGGCCATTTCCACTGTCGTCCATACCATCGCAGTCATCGAAGCTCCATAATGCGACAAGTCCCTGCTCCAGGGCTGCTGAGGTAGGAAAGATAGTAGGGATCGCTACCAAGTGCAGATCTGCGGTAGTCGTTCTGCCTGCCACTACAGCAATCTTCACACTCGCGCTCACGTAGCCAGGCTTGACTGCTGTGATCGCATATTCACCCGGAGGCACGTCTGGAATAACGTAGCCCCCTTCTACACCAGCAGTAACAGAGCAGGTTGGTGGATCGGTGCTGATGTTTGCAGCTGGTATGGGAGTACCATCTACCGAGTCGATCGCCTTTCCGCTGATGGTTACCAGTGCTGGGGTAGGGGTGAGCGTACTGGTAGGTGTAGGAGTCCATGTAGGAACTGCTGTACTGGTGGGCGCCGGGGTGCTAGTTGGCAATGACGTTGCTAATGGGACGCATGCCCACGAGAGCAGCAATAGGAGTGAGACTAATAGATAGGATCGGTTCCTCATATTTTCCCTCCTGCACTTTGGTATGGTCATACAGCTAGCCCTCAAGAGCCACATCGCTCTCCACCAACCACGCCAACTCCCCCTCCACCGGCTGCACCAAGCCAGCGGGCAGGGGATCGCCGGCGCGGACGCGGGCCAGGGTGCCTGCCTTGTCCGCGCCGCTGACGAGGAACGTCACCTGCCGGGTCGCGTTGATAGCGGGCAGCGTTAGCGTGACACGCCATGCGTCCAGCTTCTCCACAAAGTTTGCCGCTACCCATCGCCCCCGCTCCTCCAGCGCCTTTGTGCCGGGGAAGAGGGAGGCAGTGTGGCCGTCGCTGCCCATCCCCAGCAGGATCAGGTCGAAGCGCCCCTCTGCGCCCAGCACGGCTCTCAACTCCGCCTCGCAGGCCACGGCGGCTTGTTCGGGCGGAAGCTCACCCCGGATGCGGTGAATGTTGGATGCAGGGATAGGAATGTGGTCGAGAAGCGCCTCACGAGCCATCCGGTAGTTGCTGTCAGCGTGATCCGGCGGGACGCAGCGTTCGTCGCCCCAGAAAACGTACACGCGCAGCCAATCCACACGCAGGGCGAAGTCGTCGCTCGCCAGCAGTGCATACGCGGCGCGCGGTGTCGCACCGCCCGCCAGCGCCACGAGGAATCGCCCACGGGCATCGGTAGCTTCCGCCGCCTGAGCGGCGAAATGTTCAGCGGCGGCCCGCACCAAGCTCCCGGCGTCTGGATAGACCTCCAACTCACCCGTTCGCTGATTCGCTGACTCGCTCACTCTAGCCCTCACCGCAGCCATAGTACCAGGTGTGGCCATCTTGGGCCAGGAACTCGTCCGCCTCATCAGGCCCCCAGGTTCCCGGCTCGTAGAAGGCCAGCGGCGGGGCCCCGGGTTGCTCCCAGCCAGCGCCGATAGGATCGACGATGGACCAGGCCAGCTCAATCTCGTCGGCGCGTGCAAAGAGGGAGGCATCCCCCTGCACTGCGTCCAGTAGCAGCCGCTCGTAGGCGTCCGGCAAGGCGCCGGTCGGATAGTGGAACTCCATATCCACCGGGCGGGTTTTCATGCCCATGCCCGGCTCCTTGGTCTCGAAACGCAGATGCACCCCCTCGTCCGGCTGAACGCAGATGGAGAGCGTGTTGGGGCCGATATCGGTATCGGGAAACATCAGGTGAGGTGCGCCCCTGAACTGGATGGCGATCTCGGTGATCTTACCCGCCAGTGCTTTGCCGGAGCGAAGGTAGAAGGGCACGTTGCTCCAGCGCCAGTTCTGCACAAAGAGCTTGAGCGCGGCATAGGTTGGCGTCTGTGAATCCGGCCGGACGCCCGGTTCGTCGCTATAGCCCCGGTATTGGGCGCGGACATTCTGCTCGGCCACACGCACGGCCTGCAGGACTTTGACCTTTTCGTCCCGCAGCGCCTTCGCGTCAAAGACGGCGGGCGGCTCCATCGCCGTCAGCGTCAGCAATTGTAGCAGGTGATTCTGGAACACGTCGCGCAGCACGCCAGCCTCGTCGTAGTACCCGGCGCGATGACCCACGCCCACGCTCTCGGCGACAGTGATCTGCACGTGATCGACGTACTTGTGGTTCCACAGCGGCTCGAAGATGGCGTTGGCAAAGCGGAAAATGAGGATGTTCTGCACCGTCTCCTTGCCCAGGTAGTGGTCGATGCGGTAGACCTGGTCCTCTCGCAAGACGTCGTGGATGGCATCGTTCAGCGTGCGGGCGCTAGCCAAGTCATGGCCAAAGGGCTTCTCGATGACGACGCGCCGCCAGCCGGTGGCCGAACTCAATCCTGTTATCCCCAATCGCTGGATGACGCTCTCGTACAACGTCGGCGGGACAGCCAAGTAAAAGAGCGCGTTATCCCCTTGCGCCAACCGCTCTCCCAGGCGGCGATAGGTCTCGGGATCGCCGTACCCCCCCTGCATGTAAGAAATACGCTCGAAGAAGCCCTCGTTCAGCGTGCACGCGCCCGACCCCGGCTTGAGACGTGCGTAATCGACGGCACCTTCCTTGAGTTGCTGGCGGAACACTTCGCCGGTGATCCCGCTGCGCGCCACGCCGAGCACCTGGGTGGATGGCGGTAGGAGATCCGCGCAGGCTAGGCTGTGCAATGCCGGAACGAGCTTGCGCCGCGTCAAGTCACCGGAAGCGCCAAAAATGACGACGGTGGCGGGAGGACTTGATTTGGCCGAATTCATCACACCTCCTGTGCGTATCCCGTACTTGATCGACGCCATCGGTGGTTGATTCCTAGCCTGTGCAATCTTATTCTACTCGTTTCTTGGTAACATGACAAAGCGGGGCAGCACAGTCTTTATCGCTGCCGTTGCAGCCCAGGAACGCTGATTGTCTGCCTGGACACAAGGGAGCGCTGAAGGAGGCTTCCCCAACGGCAGCTTCGACGTTCACGGGTATCCGGCGATGCCGCTTTCGCAGGCGCTGCACATCGTGCGGACGCTGCCCATTCCACCCAAAGGCAAAGGCCCTGGTGACTGTTGCTCGTCTACCCTTGGATTCGATTAGCGGTCGATCTTGTGTGCGCAGGATGGAAGGGGCTTTCTGTAACTGGGGGAGCGGCTTTACACACAGGAGGAAGCTGTCCAAGTCATGCTACAGATATATGGCCATCCGAGACAGGATGGTTTCGCTCACCACGGGTAGGATCACTCCGGCGCTTTGCTCTGCCGGATCAAGTCTTCGAGAATTGTGTCACCTCGAGCACAAAGGTCACCGCACCGCCCACCTCCACCTCCTCGGTGTTGTCCAGAACGTAGAGCTCACCCGATTCCAGCAGTGGCGGCAAAGAGCCCACGCGCTGGGTGCGAGTGT